>JAFYQP010000006.1 GCA_017559855.1 Clostridia bacterium
CCTTTAGGTGCAACCGTGATTTTAACCTTGTCACCGGGTACAATCTTGGTGTGAAGAATTGCAGGTGTGTTATCCCCTGAATTTACACGGCGAAGAGGATCACTTACAACAGAGAGGCGAAGGTGTCCGTCAACGTATCCGCGTCTAACGCCCTCGTCTACCGCCGCCGCAAGGTCGCCGCCTGTAAGATGTACCTCCTGACCAATCTCTAAAAAACATACCGCCATACCGGTATCCTGACAGGCAGGAATTTGTGATTCCTTGGCATATTCCGCATTTTCAATCATTATATCAAAGATATTGCAACCAACAGGTGAACATTCCTTTGCCTTGCCGTCCTTAAATGACTGCACCAGATCGGGTGTTAAGTTGCAACACGCCTCAACGCAAAGTTTTGCAATAACCTCACTTATCTGTGTTACGTTAATCTCTCTCATTTAAACAATCCTTTCTCCGTCAATCCAAACGCCGCTGACCTTTGACCTTGTGTCAAAAGGATGTCCTGCATAAAGGACAAAATCGGCGTCCTTACCTACTTCAATAGAACCTACCCTTGTTTCAATACCCGCAATTTCCGCGGCATTTATCGTTATCATCGCAAGTGCCTCATACTCACCCACACCCTCGGCTGCTGCAAGTGCGGCAGAGAGCATAAGATAATTTTGCGGCACTTCGGGATGGTCGGTGCAAAGTGCACATTTAACACCGGCTTTTGCAAGAATTGCCGCGTTTTTAACCGTCTGATGTGCAAGTTCAGGCTTTGAGCGGGAATTGAGCATAGGTCCGCAAATTACGGGAACCTTCGCTTCCGCAATTTTTTCCGCAATCAGATGTCCCTCGGTAGCATGTACCAGAGCCATGTCAATATCAAACTCACGGGAGATGCGAATGGCGGTGAAAATATCGTCTGCACGGTGTGCGTGCATTTGGGCTATAAGTTCGCCGTCTAAAAGCGGCAAGATCGCTTCAAGTTTCATATCAAAGTCGCAATCCTCTTCATCAAGGCGGGAATCGGCATATTCCTGTGCTTTAAACAGAGTTTCACGAATGAGTGCTGCGGTTGCCATACGGGTAACCGGAGACCTCTCCTTACTGTTATAACTTATCTTCGGGTTCTCACCGAATGCAAATTTCATAGCCGCACTCGGATTTATCGCCATATCGTCAACGCATACGCCACGAGTCTTGATTGCGGCAAAAGTTCCACCTATGGGGTTTGCACTGCCGGGGCCTGTGACAACGGTTGTAACGCCGGCTAAAGCCGCCTCATTAAATGCAATGTCCTGGGGATAAATACCGTCAAGTGCACGAAGATGCGGTGTTATGGGATCGGTATCCTCATTCCCGTCCTCGCCCTCAAAACGCATACCCTCGTTAAAAAGACCGATGTGTGTATGTGCATCGATAAGACCGGGAAGTAAAATTCCGCCATTTGCGTTAAAACGCTCACCCTCCGGTGCGTTTTCCATACTTCCCACGTCTGCGATTTTTCCGTTCTCAACGCAGACGAAACCGTTTTCAATTATTTCCCCTGCCATTGTGTAAATTCTGGCATTTTCAATGATAAAACCCAAAAAAATTCACTCCTCCGACGTTTTGCCCGTCGATATATGTAGTAATTTGATGAACGATTTTAATTTACAATTTATGGTGCATATGCTATAATTTAAATCGATGAAGGGAGCAGGTGAATATGCGGCTTATAGCCGTATATTCACGTGCGACTTTCATAGTAGCACCATTCATATCTTTATCCCCACAACCCATTTTTGACGCTCGATTAATTCATTTTAATCGAGCGCCCTTTTTTTAGTCTGAACTAAAAAAAGGGCGTGAGTCTTTTTATTTTCTTCCGCGACGGTTGCCACCACGGCGTTTTTCCGTATTTCTGCTTATATCGGACATACGACTTTCGCTATCCTGCATAAACTGGCGAAGTCTGTCCTCAAAGGTAAGCGGGGCCGCTTCTTTAACCGGTGCCGGCTTACGGGGTGCCTCCCTTTTTACCTCTCGCTTTGCAGGCGGCGTCATTGTCTGCTTGATTGAAAGGTTAACCCTTCCGTTTGGGTCAATTCCTATAACCTTGACACGAACCTCCTGACCTTCTGAGAGATGTTCGCTTATGTCTGCGACATAAGTGTGTGCAACTTCGGAAATATGTACCATACCCGTCTTATTTTCAGGTAGTGCTACAAATGCTCCGAATTTTGTAATTCCGGTGACCTTTCCGTCAAAAACCGATCCCACTGTGAGTTCCATACCCTGCTTTTTGTCCTCCCTTTTTTACTGTCCTGCTACATCTTTGAAAACACGCTCATTAGGTGCTGCATAGCCGTTTTTCTGTGCTTCGGAGATGATATATTCCTCATCGATATCATCGCCTACAATCTGAGTAAGTTGTTCTTTTTTCATGGTTTCTTCTTCAACCTGCCCCTCAAGAACGGAAACCTGCTTTTCCTGAGAGTGTATATTTATTTGAAGTGAGATGATGGTAACAATCGAGTAGATAACCAGAGCCGCAACCGTGATTTTAGCGAATAGTAAGCGTCCGTTTTTCTGTTTGTTTTTTCTTTTTGATTTTTTTACTGTGTGCCGCAACTCTCTCACTTCCTTTTCTGCAAATTTTATAAATCCACGCACAAAATGCGTAAATCGGCCGTGATATAAGGTTAAGCCCCTTTACCACTAATGATATTATAATACGAACCGAGCAAAAAAACAATGGACTAATTGTATTCTTATAGATAAAAATTCCGAAAAAATTTCCCAATAATATGTACATCCTCATAGCACCGTTTGTAAAAAGCATCACAAATGCAAGAACGGTGGCAAGAGATATGCACCAAAAAAGTACATCAAAAACAATGTTTATAAGTTTATTTCCCTTGATATAACTCCTGATTATTGCGAAAATGTCATAAACCACGCCGAGTATAACACCGAGAAGTGCGGAATAGAGAAATTCCACAAGTTGCATATTGAGCGGAATTTTCATAACCGCTTACCCGAAAAGGCGTGAAAAGAAACCGCCTCGTTCAACTTCGTCTGTGTAATTAACGCCGGAAATTATGCCCTCAATTGCCATTTCTCCGGTCTCGACAGACAAACGCTCTATATGCAGCCCTTCACCTCTGATACCAAGAAGTCCTCGTGTTGTGGATAGATTTATCGCATTTTCGTCAAAACTCTCCACGTCAATAACGCCGGAAACGCTCATATGTCCCCTATTTTCCAAAATAATATTGTGCGGTAGATTTGCACGTTTATCCTCCGCCATATTACCTGCACCCCCAACAAATTGTTTTTTTACAATTATATTGGCGGCTTTGTTTAAATATTACCGAATTTCCTCATACATGGAACTTGCGTCGTCCTTTAATGCGTGTTCTTTAACGTCAAGGACTCTTACCTTTACGTCCCTTGTACCAAAGCGGATTTCAATAACGTCTCCGATTTTAACGTCGTACGATGCACGGACAACCTTACCGTTTACCGAAACCCTCTCGTTGTCGCAGGCTTCATTTGCCACCGTACGTCTTTTGATAAGACGGGAGACCTTAAGATACTTGTCAATTCTCATAATAACTCCTAAAAAGTAAAACAGGCGAAAGCGGGGTTACCCCCACTTTCACCTCTTTTTATGCTGTAATTCTTACTTAGAAACAGCGTCCTTTAAACCCTTACCAGCCTTGAAAATCGGGCTCTTGGAAGCGGGAATCTTGATTGCTTCCTTGGTCTTGGGGTTGCGACCCATACGCTCTGCACGGCACTTAACTTCGAAGGAACCGAAGCCAACGAGCTGAACCTTGTCACCTGCTACGAGAGCAGCGGTGATAGCATCAACGGTAGCGTTGATAGCCTTCTCAGCGTCCTTCTTGGAAAAACCTGCAGTTTCTGCAACTTTTGCGATGAGTTCTGTCTTGTTCATGTTAAACATCCTCCTATTAATTTTTCAAAAGCCTCATGGATTGATGCTACATCTACCCATTAGCCTTCTCTACTGATTTAGCCGCCTCCCAGAATTTGTCCATACCGTCTAAATCCAGGTCGGCGAGATTATGACCGGCATCTTTTGCCAGTTTCTCCATAAGGTCAAAACGCTTTGTAAACTTTTTACAAGCAAAGGTGAGTGCCTCTTCGGGATTAACCTTTAAAAAGCGGGACACGTTTACAACCGCAAAGAGCAGGTCGCCCATTTCTTCAAGCACGTTTTCAGGTGTCGCCTCCCGAACTTCCTTTAACTCTTCCTCAACCTTGTCATAGGCACCGTCCACATTCTCCCAATCGAAGCCGCATTTTTTAGCCCGCTTCTGGAGTTTTTCCGCACGCATAAGAGCCGGCAGACTACTTGCCACCGCGGATAAGGTGTCCGCATAGGTCTCCTGCCCTTTTTCACGACGCTTAAGTTCCTCCCAATTTGAGAGCACCTCATCGCTGCCGGAAACTTTTATGTCACCGAAAATATGTGGATGGCGATAGATGAGTTTCTTGCAAACCTCATCACACACGTTGGAAATGTCGAAATTTCCTGCCCTACGCTCCATCTCTGCATGGAACACAACCTGCATAAGCACGTCGCCAAGTTCCTCACGAAGGAGATCGGAGTTGCCCGTGTCAATCGCCTCAACCGCCTCATAGACCTCCTCTATGAAATTCATCCGCACACTTTCGTGCGTCTGCTCACGATCCCAGGGACAGCCGTCCGGGGACGTAAGAATACGATAAATTTCAACAAGGTCATCAAAGCCGTATCTTTCCTTATGTGCAAATTCTATCATATTTCAACGCTCCTTACAAGTCCTTTTTTGCAATTTTTTTATTTTTTAGTGATTTTTTGAAAAAAAGGTGACTCTTTTTGGTTAAAAAGACGTTTTATGTCACCAATTTCCACTACGCCAAATAACATTATGCACACACTCCACAACAAAACGCCACATCCAATAGTACCAAACAAGGCGATAAAGTTTCCAATTTTGGCAGAAACCCATGAAAACACGTACTTTGCACAAAGTGTGGGTAAAATGGCAGAAAGTGTGGGCAGGAGTAAAATTCGTGTCAGAGACAGGTTTATTTCGCCCCTTTTCCAAAGTGCCGTAAGATTTATGCCGCAGGTTATGCCGTAGCAAATTACGGTTGAAATCGCCGCACCTGAAATTCCGATTTTCCCAACACTTATCAGAACAAAATTAAAAAACACCTTGCTTATAGCACCGATTGTCATAGCGTACATAGGCGTCTTTACGTCTCCCAACGCCTGAAGTACCGACGCTGAGAGTGTGGACATTGAAAGGGTGGGCACGGCAAAAGCAAGAATTGAAAGGAGCCGTCCCCCCGCATGTATCGCATCATAGTCTACCCCTTGGTAAAGCACTTTTAGAATTGGTGTGCTGAGCAGAAAAAGTCCGCCACAAGCGGCGGTTGCTATTGAAAAAGTCAAACGGAAGGAAAACTCTAATAACCGTGACATTTCCTTATACTGCCCCATTACTTTCGCACCCGTTACCGCAGGGATAATGCTTATACCGAGTGTGGCAGTAAGAAATCCGGGCAAGTTGAACACGGTTGATGCGTAATTATACGCACCGAAAAGCCATAGTGCCTGACTTTCACTCTCCCCCATACGGCAAAGCAGGTTCATAATAAGTGCAGAATCTATTACGTTACTGAGCGATACAACAGACGCACCCATGGTTATTGGCAATGCGGTTTTTACAAGTTGGACCAAAACTCCTTTGCCATCACCGCCATCCATTCGACGCTCTTTCTTTTTAAGAAGCAAGAAAAGGGATGAAAATAAAGTTCCGAGAGTTATCCCCGCAACCGCACCTGCCGCAACACGGTCTATCTCACCGGCGAGTTTTAATACGAGATAGGCACAGAGTATTCCGAACAAAAATTTTGACGCCGCTTCAATAATCTCCGATATTGCCGTTGGAATCATATTCCCCAGCCCTTGATAGTACCCACGCAAGATGGCGGCGATACTGACGAAGAAAATTGCGGGTGAAATTGCCATAAGTGATAGCCGTGCATCCTCCGCCCCCATAACCTTTGCAATAGGTGTTGAGAAGGCAAAAAGCACGATGCTCATAAGACCTCCGAGAATGCCGAAAGGAAAAATTGCCCTCTTTAAAATCACACCCGTATTCTCGCCTCTTGCATCCGCCTCCGCCACGGTTTTGGACATGGCGACGGGAATACCTGCGGTTGCAATTACAAAAACAAGTGCGTAAACGTTATAGGCTATGGAAAAAACTCCGTTTCCCTCAGGCCCTAAAATCGCACCTAACGGAATTTTGAAAAATGCACTTAAAATTTTAACTATAAGTCCGGACGCGGTTAAAATCACCGCACCGGTAAAAGCACCTTGCTTTTTCACATAAATCCCCTCCATAGGGGAAATTTATGCTTTTATGATTTAAAACATTCTGGAAATTGCGTAGTTTTCAACATCAAACAGTGCCCTCTCAACGTCAAGCGTCTTAAACTCTCCGTTTTCATAAAGCACTTTGCCTCTGACCATTGTCATACATACATCAGAGCCACGGGCGGAATATACAATGTTGGATAAAAGGTTGTGGCAAGGCATAAAATGCGGACGGTCCAGATCAAGCATAACAAGGTCTGCATCCATTCCCACGGCGATTTTTCCGCACTCATTCTCTCTGCCTTGTGCAATCGCACCGTTTACCGTGGCAAGATTAAATGCGGTTTCCGCATTCACTGCACAGGGGTTATAATTTCGTCCTTTATGCAGGATGGCGGCAAGTTTCATTTCCTCGAACATATCGTGGCTGTTATTACTTGCAACTCCGTCAGTACCGAGGGAAACGTTTATCCCCTGCTCAATTGCCTTTGGAATCGGTGCGATACCAGATGCAAGTTTTAAATTGCTCACCGGATTATGGGCAAGAGTAACCCCTTTTTTCCGCATAATCGCCATATCCTCGTCATCTATCCACACGCAATGTGCCGCAATGGTTTTGGCATCAAGTACGCCGTAATGTTCAAATAGTGCGATGGGTGTCTTTCCGTATTTTTCAATGCAACCTTTATGTTCCCGCTCACTTTCAGATACGTGAATTTGCATTATAAGCCCATTCTCCTTGGCAAATGAGCCGAGACTCCGCCATAAACTTTCACTTGTGGTGTATTCCGCGTGGATAATGGCGTCAATTCTTATCCTGCCGTTATCACGCCCGTGCCAATTGTTAAAAAGGTCAAGAACTTCACGTGTGCCATCACATTCGCCGAACTTAACTTCATTATCAAAATTTATTACCGTGCGTGAAATACTCGCCTTAATGCCGGAGATTTCCGCAACCGATGCAATTTCATCGCAGAAATAGTAGGAATCAGAGAAGGAGGTTGTCCCGCCTGCAAGCATTTCCGCAATGCCGAGTACCGTACCTGCACGGACACATTTTCCGTCAAGTTTTGCCTCTGCGGGGAAAATATGACGTGTAAGCCATGTGTCAAGGTCATAATCATCGGCATATCCGCGGAGAAGTGTCATAGGCACGTGAGTATGGGTATTGATAAGTCCCGGAATAAGGGCACGGCGTCTGCCGTCAATCTTTCGTGCAGACTCATACCCTGCAGGTGCTACTTCCCCGATGTATGCAATTTTACCTCCATCTACCCCCAAAAAGCCTTCAATAACGCCATTTGGGGTAAGGATTTTAATGTTTTCAAAAAGCGATTTCATTACACTTCAAATCCTTCAATACATTTTATAAAGAGGGCAGAGAATTTTTCTTTTTCCGCTGCACCCGCCTTGATTACCTCTTCACCGCAAAGGGGTTTATCAAGAATACCACTTGCCATATTTGAGACAAGAGCAAAGCCGAGCACACGCATTCCCGCATGGTTTGCCGCAATAACTTCAGGGGCTGTGGACATACCAACCACATCCGCACCGAGTATTCTCATTGCACGAATTTCCGCAGGTGTTTCATATTGGGGACCAAGTGCATAAAAGTATACACCCTCGCGGAGTGTGATATTTAAGTCACTCGCCACCTTTCGTGCCAAATCGCACAAATCACGGTCGTACGCACAACTCATATCAGGGAATCGAACGCCGAATGTGTCCTTGTTCTCACCTCTTAAAGGTGATTCGCCCATAAGTTTTATATGGTCGCAAATAAGCATAATATCCCCGACTGAAAAGTCTGTGTTAATACCGCCTGCGGCATTTGTAACGATCATATTTTTAATACCGAGACCGGCGGCAACGTACACGGGGAAGGTTACCTGATCCATGGAGTATCCCTCGTAGTAGTGGACTCTTCCCTGCATGAGCAGAACGCATTTCCCCGCAAGTGTTCCGCATACAAAACGCCCTTTGTGTCCTATAGCGGTAGACTTTGCAAAATTGGGTATCTCATCATAATTAATGTATACCGCATCTTCTACCATATCTCCGAGAAAGCCAATCCCCGAACCGAGAATACCTAAAACAACCGGCTCTCTGCCGCCAAGTTTGCTTTTTACAAACTCTACACTTTCTTTGATTTTAATCATATTTTCTTACCGCATTTTTTGCAATATTCAGAACTTTTTTCGTTTTTAGTGCCGCAAGAATCGCAAGTCTTTGCATCCTTAATCTCGTCGATTATGTCTTTAAGTTCCTCAATTCTTGCCATTTTTTCATCGATTATTGCAAGTTTAGCCTCGATATCTTCTGCGGTCTCATCACCGTTTTTGTGAGTTGCGTAGATGAGTTCTCCGATCTCTTTGTAAAGAGTGGTTATATCGTTTTTAAGGTCGAAAATGGCGATCTGATGCTTTGAAGTGTGGTACATTTTCTCCGCTTTCTTACCCGCCTTACTTGCGGTACGTGCCGCAAATACACCGGCATTTTGTGCGTGTTCCTTAATGGTTTCAAATAACTTGTCAAATGTCATATCAAACACCTCTTAATAATTGAAATTTCCGCCACCGATAAACTCACGAAGGAGCGAATCCTCAGGCACTAGTGCATCGTCAATATCATAAAAACGCTCAAGTGCAGGTGCAATCTCACAAAGTTCTTTGTACCTCTTCACACCCTGAGGAATGT
The DNA here is from genome assembly GCA_017559855.1 of Clostridia bacterium. Lineage (GTDB taxonomy): Bacteria > Bacillota > Clostridia > Oscillospirales > JAAYXM01 > RGIG7332. The sequence continues at coordinate 9,065 of JAFYQP010000006.1, forward strand.
TCTCAACAAGCGGATAAGCATACTTTTTAATCATATTCACTTCATATGGATGTGTGGAGTTTATAACAATATCTGCTCTGTCCTTAAAAGGTGAGATGTACTTTTTCTCACCTTCACGGATAGTGCCCCAGATACCAAGAGTAAACTCCGACGTAGTACCTCTGAAATTGTTATCTCTTACAAGACGACGCATAAGACGTACCCAAGTACCTTTAAACATCATGCCGTTTTTATCATTAAAACAACTTCTCGCACTGACGTAAAGTTTAACGCCATGTTCCCCTGCGTGTTTTGTTATAAGGTCATTGAGAGCGTGAATACCCTCCATAATGATTACCTCATTTTTCCGTCTTCTAAGGGGGACTCTTTGCTCCATTCTGCATTGATTGGGGAAATCAAATTTCGGCATAAGAACCTCGTCTCCCGCAATCATGCTCTGTATCTGCTCACCCAATAAATCAAGGTCTAAGCAGAAAGGTGATTCGTAATCCACGTCTCCCGACTCTGTTCTCGGCACGGTCTTTTCATCCACCGTGTTAAAGTAATCGTCAAGAGAGACCGAATGTGTGCCGATACCGAATTCCTCAAGTGCCCTTTCAAGTTTCCTTGACGAGGTTGTTTTACCGCTGCCTGACGGGCCCGACAGGAGAACAATGGGGCAAGTCTCCGCACTTGTCGCAATCTTTCGTGCCGCATCTGTTATTTTTTTGTGGTACTCCGCCTCACACTCCATTATAAATCCGTGAGGGTCAAGTTTTGCACGTTCATTTATTTGCTCAAATTTCATGGGTATCTACCTCCCGTAAAATTCATTTATCCTCTGTGCCGTGTCGGAAAATTTCTCCCCGGCACTATTATATTCATAGGGATATTTAGGGTTGAATATACGAACTATCTCCGCATCATTGCGGTCGACCAATTTGGTAACGCCTCCCGCACCCAAGGATACAATGGTCTGCAACTCCTCCATAATAAGAACGTTGTAAACGCTCTCGCAGTCTGGTTTTGCATAGCCTACGTTTTCAAGATTTCCCGACATATATTTCTGACGATAGAGATAATAGGGTGCGTAACCGAACTCCTCCACCCTCTCACGGGCAAAGTCCACCATCGCCTCAACCTCGTCGGTTTCAGGTAGTGCCATCATTTCCGCCTTTAAGGTTGAGCCTTTTTTGATGGCAAGGGTATGGACGGTTATGTTGTCGGGATTTAAGGCAATCACCTTTTCCATAGTGTCGCAAAAACCTTCGTAAGTATCACCGGGAAGCCCTGCAATAACGTCCATATTGATAAGCATATGGGAAACTTCTCTGATATCACCCACCATACGCACAATATCCTCTGCCGTGTGATTTCGTCCCATAAGTGAAAGGACACGGTTGTCCATCGTCTGGGGGTTAACGCTTATACGGGTTGCACCCAGCGATGCAATCATCTCGATTTTCTCACGGTCTGCAGTGTCCGGCCGTCCCGCCTCCACCGTGTATTCAATCAGGTGTGAAAGGTCAAAGTTTTCAGAAATCCCCTCCATAACCCGTTTAAGATCGGGTGTGGAAAGTGCCGTCGGCGTACCGCCGCCGATATAAAGGGATTTTATCTTAAGACCACTCGCCCGCACACTCTCCCCAACCGTTTTCATTTCATCAAGAAGGGTGTCGATATACGGAGCGACAAGGTGCTGTGCCTTATCAATTGAGTGGCTGACAAAACTGCAGTATTTACAGCGGGATGCACAAAAAGGAATTCCCACGTAAAGGGATATGTCCCGCTTATCCATCGATTTTTCAATTTTAATTCCCTCAACCGCCGCTTTTATTGCAAGGGCACGGCGTGCAGGTTGCACAAAGTAGGTTTTCCCAAGGATTTCATCGGTTTCGTCAATGGTTTTGCCGCCGTTTATAAGTTTCGCCGCAACTTTAGCCGGGCGGATACCCGTCATCGCACCCCATTCGGGTGCTTTTTTCAGAAGACCGAGTGCCGCCTTGTAAAAGGACACTTTAAGTGCCTGATGAAGCCTTCTTTTACTCTCAAGTTCGTCCTCGTGATTGTCTATAAAATCCACGCCGAAATGCAAAACACCGTCTTTATAAATCCTGCTTTTTGCGAGAATGTGGAACTTGTTTTCCCGAATTTCAATCTCCGCAAAATCTCCCTCCGGACGAGTTTCAACAACCTCCGGACGGTCTTTCGGAAAGAGCATCATCATAATCTGCTCTGAGGCGTATCGGGGTGCCCCATTTAAATACAATTTCATCTCATTGCCTCATACATATACGGATTATTTCTTACCTCTCGGTCAATGGTGGTTGCCATACCGTGTCCGGGATAGACCTTTGTCTCGCCATAAAGTTTGGATAACCTGAGAAGAGATTTAAGAATTGTATTGAAATCTCCACCCGGTAAATCGCATCTGCCGCAACTTCCTGCAAACAGAGTATCGCCGGAGAAAAGAGTATCCCCGTTTTTAATGCAAAGTGAGCAGGGTGTATGTCCCGGCGTGTGCATAAAGGTAAATCCGTCGATTTTATCCCCGTTTTGAACTTTGATGTCTGCAACAATAGGCTTAAAGCCGCCTATTCCGAAGGATGAAAAACCGCAGGCATCTGCATCGTCGAGTTTTGCAAACTCCGACGCCACAATGAGAGCACCGGTATTTTCCTTTATTTCATTTGCGGCAAGAATATGGTCAAAATGCCCGTGGGTTAGGAAAATATACTTTAATTTTCTATCCCCGATACGGTCTAAAAGCATACCCGCATTATCGCCCGGATCGATTAAATAAAGGTCGCCGCCGTCTTCAATCAGATACGCATTTGTGCCTACAACGCCCACGTGAAAAACATCTGTTTTCAATTTTTCTTCCTGCTTTCCATAATAATCGTTACCGGTCCGTCATTAACCGACGCAACCTTCATATCTCCGCCGAAAACGCCACACTTTACCGTAACGCTCTTACTCACAAGGTCGCAAAACGCATCGTAGAGCGGTTTGGATATCTCGCCACGTGCAGCACTCGTAAAACTCGGTCTGTTTCCGTGGGATGCATCTGCATAAAGGGTAAAGTTTGAAACGATTAAAACCTCGCCGCCCACGTCAAGGACCGAGCGGTTGAGTTTACCCTCCTCGTCCTCAAAAATACGGAGTTTGGGTAGTTTTTGTGCCAGATACTCTGCATCCGCTATCGTATCATCACCTGTGACACCCATAAGGACAAGAAGCCCCTTTTCAATTTCAGAATGTACCTTCCCGTCAATGGTAACCGAGGCGGAATTTACTCTTGTAACAACAAGTTTCATACACTACGTCCTCTTAACGTCAATAATTCCCGTAATTCCACGGAGCTTGTTTATAACGTAATTCAATTGGTCAATACCGGTAATCTCCATAGTCACGGTCATAATCGAGTAACCGTCGCCAAAACTTCTCGCATCCATCTGATGCACGGCAAGTTTCATATTGCTGAGGCAAGTAGCAACCTCTGCAAGAATACCGATTTTATCTTTAGCGGAAATCTGAAGCGTCGTCTGGAAACTGTCTTTTGTCTTATCTGCCCATGCAACACGGATCCAACGGCTTAAATCGTCGGAATGTTTCATGGCGGAGGTGACGTTTTTACAATCTGCACGATGTACGGAAACACCGTATCCACGTGTAATAAAGCCAATAATATTGTCGCCCGGAATCGGGGTGCAACAACGTGCGAATTTTACAAGGCAGTTGTCAACGCCGGGTACGATTACGCCGGATACCGATTTTGTCTTATCCTTCGGGGCACTTACAATTTTTGCAATCGCCTCGTTCTCCGTAGGCTGCTTGTGCTGACGCTTAAACTCATCTCTCACACGGTTTACAACACGCTTTACGGTAAGACCGCCGTAACCGATAGCGGCAATCATATCGTCAATATCGTTAAATGAAAGGCGTTTTGCAACGGTTGCAACAACCTCGGCAAGTTCATCGGTTGCAAGGGTAAGTCCTTCACGGCGAAGCTCGGAGCCTAACATTTCACGGCCTCGCTGGATATTCTCATCCCTGCACTCACGTTTAAACCATTGTTTGATTTTGTTTCTCGCACCTGCGGTTTTTGCGATTTTTATCCAATCACGGCTGGGGCCGTGGGATGCGTTTGAAGTAAGAACCTCAACGATTTCACCGTTTTTAAGAACGTAATCAAGTTGGACGATTTTGCCGTTTGCCTTCGCACCTATCATACGGTTACCAACCGCGGAATGGATGGAGTAGGCAAAGTCAATGGGTGTTGAACCTGCAGGCAGGGAAATAACGTCGCCGCCCGGAGTGAACACGTATACCGCATCGGCAAACATATCCGTCTTAAGTTGCTTTACAAAGTCCTCGCCATCTGCTTCCTGCTGATTTTCAAGAAGTTGGCGTACCCATGCAAGTTTTTCCTCAAGACCACTCTTCCCGCTTACTCCGGATTTGTATTTCCAATGTGCCGCAATACCGTATTCCGCCGTGCGATGCATATCCTTTGTGCGAATTTGCACCTCGAAAGGAATACCCTCACGACCGATAACCGTTGTGTGAAGGGATTGGTACATATTGGGCTTGGGGGTTGAAATATAGTCCTTAAATCGGCCGGGGATGGGACGGTACATATCGTGGATAAAGCCGAGTACGTTATAACAATCCGCATCGGTGTCAACAATAACACGCATTGCGTAAAGATCGTACACCTCGTCAAAATCCTTGTGCTGGGTATACATTTTGCGATAGATGCTGTAAATATGCTTTACTCTACCCGCAACCTGAGCCTCAATACCCGCCTCACGAAGACGCTCTTGCATACGCTCTTTTATATGGTTCATGAACTCTTCCTGCTCATTGTGACGAGCGGCAAGTTCATTTGTAATTTCCTCATAACCTACCGGATCAAGACACGCAAGGGATCTGTCCTCAAGTTCCCATTTTATCTTCTGCATACCGAGACGGTGTGCAAGAGGAGCGTAAACCTCCATTGTCTCAAGGGACTTCTCTCTCTGCTTCTCAGGTGATTGAAACTCGATGGTACGCATATTGTGCAGACGGTCTGCAATTTTAATCATAATTACACGAATGTCCTTACCCATTGCAAGGAACATCTTACGCAAGTTTTCAATCTGTGCCTCTTCACGGCTTTCATAGGGCATCTTGGTAAGTTTCGAAACACCCTCAACAATATCCGCAACACGTTCGCCGAAAATACTCTTGATTTTGTCGTATGAAACGTCGGTATCCTCAATGCAATCGTGAAGGATTGCTGAGATAACCGAATCCGCATCAAGTCCCATCTCGGCAACAATCTCCGCAACCGCAATGGGATGTGTGACGTAATCACTGCCGTCACGGCGTTTCTGTCCTGCGTGTGACGCTACTGCAAGTTCAATTGCAGCATGTATTTTTTCAAGGTCTGCCTCTGTTAAATATGAGTGTACCTTATCTGCTATTCGTTTATAATATTCTTCTATCATAATACCTACCCCATTGCTTTAATCGCAATTTCCTGTAATATCTTTGAGTTTTCTAAATCCGCCTTACCCTCACGGGGCAAAATTTTAACCTCAACCACAAGGTCGGATATGCCGTATTCCAGAAGTGAAAGTTCCTCAAACACGGCAAGTGCCACAAACAACTTTTCATACCCTAGTCGAGTTAGTTGTCGAAGCCGTACAAGGGGGAATTTCCCGTCTTTTGCAAGAGAAAAAATCGCACGCCAAGCATTTCCAAGTTCGTTATAACTTAAATTGCATCGCTCATATTCTGCCATAAAGGCACTTCCCGCACGAACGAGTGTGTAAAGTTCATCCGCCTTACAGATTTCTTGAATTTCCTCGTTGTTTATACGTGCATCACAAATCATGAGTTGTGGGCTCTTTCCCTTGAAATCATTGATTTTCGGATTGAACAGTACATCAACAACATCACATTCTGTAAAGTTTAACTCCTTTACAGTTTTGTTAAAACAAACTGCCTCCATGTGCACGTTATCACGGGATAAAGTAAGGCGTAAATGACGCCCTTTTCCGATTGGTGTTACTCTTTCCACACGGAGTGAGGACATAAGCAAAAGAGGTTGTGCATTTCCCGTGCCGAAAGGTTCTAAAACGTCAAGTCCCTCTATCTGTTCAACGGTTATCATATCGGGAGTCGCCTCAAAATCCGCGTGAATTTCAGGCGGTGCTTCATCAATTTCCATATTGGCGTTTATATGCTCACGAAGTGTGTCGATATTTTCGCAAGGCAAGGTAAGACCTACCGCCATTTCGTGACCGCCGTATTGGGTAAGCAGGTGCGATGCCCCGCTTAAAACCTCGTACAAGTTCACACCCGCAACACCACGTCCGGAGCCTTTCGCCACATCTCCGTCCTTCGTAAGAAGGATTGCAGGGCAGGAGAATTTAGAACTGAGGCGTGATGCCACAATACCGATAACGCCGTGATGCCAACCATCCCCTGCAAGGACGATTACCTTGTCACGTTTCTCGTCGAAAACATCAGGTAAAATTTTAAGTGCCTCGTCGAAAATCTTTTTCTCTTCCGCCTGACGTTCACGGTTTAAGTCGCACAAACTTTGTGAAAGTTCAAGAGCACGTGCAGGTGACGTTTCGTATAAGAGGTCAACCACAAGGGACGCATTCTTCATTCTGCCCGCCGCATTCATACGGGGTGCAAGGCCAAACCCCACACTCTCTGTTGTGATTTCCTTATCTGCAATTCCCGCCGCCGAAAGAAGTGCACAAAGTGCCACGTGGTCGCAATTATTCAGTATTTCAAGGCCATGGGCAACAATTGCACGGTTCTCATTTACAAGGGGCATAACGTCTGCAATAGTGCCGATACAAACAAAGGGCAGATATTTCTCCTCAGTTTTGCCGGATAGTGCACAGATTAACTTAAATGCAACGCATACACCCGCAATCTCAGAAAACGGATAGTTAGAATCCGGTCTTGTGGGATTAACCACCGCCTCTGCTTCAGGAAGGGTTTCTCTACACTCGTGATGGTCGGAGATTACCACGTCGCATCCCTGCTCTTTTGCATAAAGCACCGCATCAAAGGCGGTTATGCCCGTATCGACGGTGACGATAAGGGTTGTTCCCTTTTCCATAAGTTTATCTATTGCGTCTAAATTCACACCGTATCCTTCGTCAATTCGATCCGGTATATAGAAATCACATTCTAAGCCTCTTGACTTTAAATAATCGCTTAAAATGTAAGTTGCGGTGATTCCGTCAACGTCATAGTCGCCATAGACGGTAACACGCTCACCCATTTCTATTGCACGGTTTATGCGGGCGACCGCTTTGTCCATATCAGGGAGCATAAAAGGATCGTTAAAAAGGGAGAGGTCCCGCTTTATACTTTCCCTTGCAGAAGTGATACCATCAACGCCGCGGGACACGAGAGTAGCAGCCGCAAGGCGTGAAATACCAAGCTCATCGCCAAGGCTCTGAACCGTGTTTTCGTTTATGCTGTTTACTTTCCATTTTGCGATTTTCATATACTACTCCCATAATAACTGTAATTATATACTATTATAACAAAAAATTTCCCATATCACAACAAAAATTCTTAATAGGGACAAAATTTTTACAAACAAGCACTCCCTTGACATTAAATAGCGGATTTTTTATAATTGAATTATATAAGGAGGTAGTTTTCAATGAGTGATTTTAAAAGCATTTTACCAAGTGAACTTAAAGATAATCCCTTTGACCTTATTGGCAAAGAGTGGATGCTTGTTACCGCAGGAAATATGGATTCGTACAATACAATGACCGCATCCTGGGGCGGCGTGGGATTCTTGTGGAACAAGAGTGTGTGCCACGTATATATCCGCCACAGTCGATACACCAAAGAATTTTTAGAGCGTGAAGGAAGCCTTACCCTCTCCTTCTTCGGCGACGGTTACCGTGATGCACTCACCTTCTGCGGCAAAAATTCCGGCAGAAACGTTGACAAAGCAAAGGAGTGCGGACTAACTCCCATCCAAGTCGGAGATAGTGTTGCCTTTGCCGAGGCACGACTTATCATCCGTGCCCAAGTGTCATACAAACAGGATATGGACGAGGCGTGTTTTATCGATAAATCGCTCCTTGCAAATTACAAGGACGGCGACTTCCACCGCATCTACACCTGCGAAATAAAAGAAGTTTTGGTTAAGTAAAAAAATCCCCGTGAGTATAACACTCACGGGGATTTTTCTATTTATTACAACTTTTTCGTTTACACTCTTTCGCATAGGGGCAGCCGATACAAGACTCGCCTTTCTTTTTTGCACGGAGAAGATAGAAAACAATTCCGCCCACAATGGCAAAAAGAATGAGAATAATCGCAATATTTATCATACACTCACCTTGGACTTTTTATCTTCTTTTATTTTCTTCCCACTTTTTGCAATGAGAATTGCCACAACAATTGCCATTACCAAAATTGCGGCAGCACCGCAAATTGCAGGAATCTTGCCAAGTATTTCACCGGATGCAACCGTACCGATTGTGTATACAAAGTAACCTACGGTAAACCCGACGCCCAACTGTAATGAAAGGCCGCCAAGCATCCACTTACCACTCTTCATCTCCGCTCTCATGGCACCGATTGCCGCAAAACACGGAGGCGTAAACAGATTAAACATAAGGTATGCAAGAGCCGCAGATGAGCTTATGCCCATAACGTCGCCCTGTCCCATAAAGTTTGCTATACCGAAACATACCGAAAGTGTTCCAACCACGTTTTCCTTTGCAATAAAACCGGTAATCGCCGCTGCCGCAAGTTGCCATGAAAGCACGCCGACAACCGGTACGAGAATGTACGCAAAAACTCCGGCAACCGATGCAAGAATCGACTCATCCGCATGTTCTGCCACCGCAAAAGTCCACGTAAAACTCTGCATAATCTGAACCGCCGTGTTGCAGAGTAAGATGATTGTAGCCGCCTTTACAATGTACGCCCAACCACTTGAGCACATAGCCTTAAATGCGCCCCAAATGGAGGGGGCTTTATACTCGGAGAGTTCAATGATAAAGAAAGATTTCTTTCCGCGGTGTCCGGTGATTTTATTCACAAGAAGTGCGGAGAGGAATATAAGCACAATACCCGATAAGTACATAGTCGTGCTCACCCAGCCTGCATTATCAAAGAAAACACCTGCAAAAAGTGCGATAATCGGAATTTTTGCACCGCAAGGCATAAAAGGTGCAAGCATAGCGGTTGCACGTCTCTCACGCTCATCCTTTACCGTACGACTTGCCATAATTCCGGGAACGGCACAACCTACCGACATAACGAAAGGAATAACCGACTTGCCCGAAAGTCCCACACGCTTGAATATGGGATCAAGCACCACCGCAACACGGGACATATAACCGCAGTCCTCAAGAAGAGTAATGAGGAAGTACATAACCATAACAAGGGGTAAAAATCCAACAACTGCAACAACGCCGCCAATGACACCGTCAACCAGAAGTGCGGTGAGAAACGGGTTTGCATTCTCAAAGAACGTGCCAACCCAAGCCTGGAACATTTCCATATATCCAACAAGCCAATCCGCAACGGGAGTGCCTACCCAGACCTGAGAAATCTGGAAAACAAGGTACATTACAATGGCAAAGAGCGGAATACCAACCCACTTATTGGTGATAAACTCGTCAAATTTATCAGCGGTGGTTTTCTCATAAGCCTGCATCTTGCGATGCTCTACCTGATCTACGATTTTGTTTACAAATTCAAATCTTGCACGATCGGCACATTCCACCGCCGCACGGTCGCCGAAATTAACAATGCCCTGACTAAAAGGTGCACTCTGCTTTTCACCCATGCGGGAAATCGCAGACGTTACCACCTGTAAAAGACCGTCAGCCGAGATGGAACTTGTACTGATTACCGGACAATTCAAAATCTCCGCAAGTTTCTCCACGTCAATAGTCGTGTGCTTTTTCTTGTTTATATCGCTTTTGTTAAGTGCCACCACTACAGGGATACCAAGTTCCAAAAGTTGAGTGGTGAAGAAAAGACTGCGGCTTAAGTTTGTAGCATCCACGATGTTTATGATAACGTCGGGATTATCTCTCTTAACATAGCAACTTGTAATGCTCTCTTCATTTGTAAATGGTGACATGGAGTAAGCACCCGGCAGGTCAACCGCAACGATTTCCTTGCCTCCGGTATATACCTTTTTTACGGCACCCTCCTTCTTGTCAACGGTAACGCCCGCCCAGTTACCCACCTTTTCACTCTTACCCGTAAGGGCGTTGAACATGGTGGTCTTTCCCGAATTGGGGTTACCTGCAAGTGCAATTCTCATAACGTTCCTCCCTATTACCGATAAACTAGACTATAATCGCCTCTGCAAGTGGGTTATCAATACTGTATCTTCCATCCTTGATGGAGACAATCAACCCGCTTTTTTTGCGTGAAATGACGGTTATCGGCTCGCCACTGTAACAACCAAGAGAGAAAAGAAACGCATTAAGTTCCGCATCCTCGGTGTCAACGGTTTGAATTATGTATGTTTTGCCTTCAATGGCCTCGCGTAATGTCATAATAATCACCCAATTAGTCTACACTAACTCGCCTTTGCGAAATTTAGTTAGCCTTCGCTAACCATAAATAATTATATACGTGTCAGCCTTTTGATGTCAAGTCCAATTTTGGAAAATTTTCATAATATGCGGGCACAAAATTGTATGTTTTGCATAAAATGGTACAGGAGGTAAGGTTATATGGATTTCGATGCTGTTTTGAATATGCTTAAAAGCAAGAATGCGGGTGCACTCAAGGCGATACTTGCAGATGATACATCCCGTCGTGCATTGTGCAGGATATTCACCGAAGAGGACGCGAAGAGTGCTTTGGAGAACGTACGCCGTGGAGACACAAGCCATGCAAAGATACTCTTTGACAGACTTTGTGCAACACCTGAGGGCAAGGCACTCGTTGCAAAACTTCTCGCAGGACTTGGAGGAAATATAAATGGATAAATTAGAGGAAATTCTAAACTCGCCTGAGGCGATGGAAAAAGTTCTTGATATGGCACAAAGCATTATGGGCGGTAAGGAGAACACCTCCACCGCCCCGGATATGTTAAACGGACTCGATCCGAAAATGCTTCGTGTCTTTGGCAATCTTATGCAGGAGTTTAATAATACCGACGACCGCCGTTTTCAGTTTTTAAACGCCTTGCGTCCCTACATGGGTGAAGGAAACGGCACTCACATCGACAAAGCGGTACAGATAATGCGGCTGAGTCGGGTAATTAGCCATTTATTTAAAAATTTTGGAGGGGATAAACTTGTATAGCAATTTTTTATACGACGACAAAGATGCCTTTTCAGACCTTTTCGTGGACGTATCCGAGGAGCATACCACGCCCACCCCGCACGAGGAGAAGAAGCCTGACAGCACCTCGGTTTTCAGCGGTATAAAATCGCTTTTTTCGGGTTTTGGAAACGGAGGTATGCTCACTACCCTTCTGCTTTTTTATATGCTCTCCGACTGTGACGAGGATGAACGGCTTATAATCCTGGCACTTTACTTTTTAATGGGGCTTTAAAATACATAAAAATTCACTGTTGCATTTTCCGCCGATTTCGTATATAATACTTTTTGTGATGTACGCCGGTGTGTCGGAATCGGCAGACGAGACAGACTCAAAATCTGTTGTCTTAAGTGGCGTATGGGTTCAAGTCCCATCACCGGCACCAAATAAAAAGGACACTCCGTATGGGGTGTTCTTTTTATTTGGAAATAAAATTCACCCCAAAACACTTGCATCGCACCTTAAGGTACGATGTATAATGTAAAAAAATTTACGGGTGAAGTTTATGAAAAAAACACTGCTTATATTTATACTTTGTCTTGGAATTATTGCGTCTTCCGCCTCTGCTTTTGCAACCGACAGTCCCCTTCCTGATGATGTTGTCCAAGATGAAACAGCTATTGACGAAACTCCCACGGAGGAATTAGTCGAAATACCGACAGAATACCCCCTCATTGTAAACGGCACGGTGATGAAAAATTCCGTAGTTATCCGCGACGAGATTCACTATGTACCCCTAAGGGCGGTTTTTGAGCGACTTGGCTCATTCGTGTTCTACAGAGTCCGTGATTGCCAAATTTACGCCCTGTCCCGTGACGGCGATACGATACAACATATCGTCGGCGGTAACACGGTCATAATAAACGGTGTTGCGAAAACCTTTGGCGTCTCTTCTTTTTCGGAAAATAACGTAACCTACGTCCCTCTTGAGATGGTGTCCGCAATTTATCCCACAAGCAAAGCCTATTTTGAAAATCAGCAAATGACAATACAAATGCCCTTTACTTACACCGAGTATAACAAAGCGGTAAACGACGTATTGCTTGTGTGCAAAACTCCGAGTTTCCATCCCGAACGATTTAAGAGATACTTAAGTTATCACGTTAAAAAACCCGCATCAACCATGCAGGACGTTATTTTCACGGTAAACATCGGCCTTGACTATCCCTTCTACAATAATGTAACCACCATCGCAAATCCCTACGACAATCTTGTTTTAGTCAATAAATACAACCGTCTGCCCGCAGGATTTAAGCAAACGAATCTTGTAAAGATGGACAGAATGTATACCATAAACGACGGCAAACAATATTTAATGACTCACGAAGCGTATTGGAGATTTAAGCAGTTATCAGATGCTGCACGAAAAGAAGGAATTTCAATCAAGGCGGCATCCACTTACAGAACGGAAGATTATCAAGGCAGACTGTATAACAATTATTTAAGAACTACAGGCCGAAAAAACGCCGATAATTATTCCGCACGTCCCGGATTTTCCGAACATCAGACCGGCCTTGCAGTAGATGTAAACTATACCGGTACGTCATTTGAAAATACTACGGCGTTTAAGTGGTTGCAAAAACATGCACATGAATACGGCTATATTTTAAGATATCCCAAAGGTAAAACCTGGATTACCGGCTATGCTTACGAGCCTTGGCATTACCGCTATGTGGGCATCCC
>JAFYQP010000068.1 GCA_017559855.1 Clostridia bacterium
AATAGTAGTTGTAATTAAGCAAAATCAAAATTTTATGAAATTTAGGGTGGCGAAAAAACCTTGCAAATACGGGCATTTAGAGTTTTTCAAGTTAACAACCTAATTTTATCTATACATTAAGTAATTGCACATATTGTTTATATGGTTCTACAAAGCCCGTATTTGCAAGGTTTTTTCGCCACCCTAAATTTCATAAAATTTTGATTTTGCTTAATTACAACTACTATTAAATTTTTAGGCGGTACATCAAAGTCGCCCGCCCCCTTTTCATTATAAATTCGATTTTTACATAAACAAGAAGGTTTCGGAATCACCGAAACCTTCTTGTAATTATATTATAATTATTTGTTTTTAATGTATTCGTCAATTGCGTTTGCAGCACCTTTTCCTGCACCCATAGCAAGAATTACAGTTGCAGCACCGGTTACAGCGTCGCCGCCAGCAAATACGCCGTCTTTGGATGTCTTACCGGTTTCTTCGCTTTCAACAACGATGCAGCCCCACTTGTTTGTTTCGAGACCTGGAGTTGTACGTCTGATAAGCGGATTGGGTGAAGTGCCGATTGCTACAATAATGCAATCGAGATCAATATCAAACTCGCTACCCTCTTTTGCTACAGGACGGCGGCGACCGGAAGCATCCGGCTCACCAAGTTCCATTTCAATACACTTCATACCGGTTACCCAACCATCGTCGTTGCCAAGAACTTCAACGGGTGCGGTAAGGAATTTAAAGATGATGCCTTCTTCCTTTGCGTGGTGGATTTCCTCAAGACGTGCAGGAAGTTCAGCCTCGCCACGACGGTATACGATATAAACATTTTCTGCACCCATACGCTTAGCACTACGAGCAGCGTCCATTGCAACATTACCACCACCGACTACCGCTACGTTCTTATAAGGACGTAAAGGTGTGTCATAATTCTTATCATATGCCTTCATTAAATTAATACGTGTTAAGTACTCATTAGCAGAATATACACCATTTAAATTTTCGCCGGGAACGCGCATGAATGACGGAAGTCCTGCACCCGAACCTACGAAAATCGCTTCAAAACCATCATCAAAAAGATCGTCAACAGTTGAGGTTCGGCCAACAACATAGTTAGTAACAATCTTAACGCCCATTTCTTTAAGTGACTCGATTTCTTTTGCAACAATTGCTTTGGGAAGACGGAATTCCGGAATACCGTAAATAAGAACACCGCCGGGGGTGTGGAATGCTTCAAAAATTGTAACTTCATATCCTCTGCGAGCAAGATCACCTGCACAAGTGAGACCTGACGGTCCTGCACCTACGATAGCAACTTTATGGCCATTGCTTGCGGGAACTTCTGCTTTTGCAGTGCTATTCTTCATTGCCCAATCAGCAATGAAACGCTCAAGACGGCCAATTGCAACAGGTTCATGTTTAATGCCGCGAACACATTTACTTTCGCACTGAGATTCCTGAGGACAAACACGACCGCAAACTGCCGGAAGTGCATTGGTAGACTTGATTATATCGTATGCACCCTGGAAATCTCCAACTTTGATTTTTGCAATAAACTCAGGAATGGGAACGCCTACGGGACAACCTGAAACGCACGGACGATTCTTACACTCAAGACAGCGGTTAGCCTCTTCTATCGCCTGCTCTTCAGTGTAGCCGAAGGATACTTCTTCAAAGTTTTTATTTCTAACGTTAGGATCCTGCTCAGGCATCGGTACACGTGTCGGTGACATATTAGCCATATTATTTCACCATTCCTTTCATTCTGCAATCATGTTCTTCAAGTTTAGCACGTTCTTCGGGCTTGTACATAGCACCACGACGCATTGCTTCATCGAAATCAACTAAATGTCCATCGAAATCGGGACCATCAACACATGCAAATTTGGTTTCGCCACCAACGGTTAATCGGCAACCACCGCACATTCCGGTACCGTCAATCATAATGGAGTTCATGCTAACGAGAGTTTTTACATTATAAGGTTTGGTTGTGAGGGATACAAACTTCATCATAATCAGCGGACCGATTGCGATAACAGCATCGTACTCTACCCCTTTATCAAGTTGTGCTTTAAGCACATCTGTAACAAGTCCTTTGTTACCATTTGAACCGTCATCGGTAACAACGAAAAGATTGTCGGAAACGGCAGCCATTTCCTCGTCAAGGAAAATTAAATCCTTGTTGCGGAAACCGGCAATGATGTCTACTTTTGCACCCTTATTATGCAAGTATTTTGCCTGAGGGTAAGCAATTGCACAACCAAGGCCACCACCGATAACGCAAACGCGGTTTAATTCGTCAAGGTGTGAAGGATTGCCCAACGGACCAACAAAGTCAAGGATCGAATCGCCTTCCTCTAATGTGCCGAGCATACGGGTTGTTTTACCAACTTCCTGGAAGATTATTGTGATAGTGCCTGCTTCGCGGTCGTAATCAGCAATAGTAAGCGGAATACGCTCACCTGTTTCTGTAAGGCGAAGCATAATAAACTGACCCGGTAGTGCGTGACGAGCAACTTCGGGTGCTTTTACAGTTAAAAGTTTAACCTGGGGATTGAAAATCTTTTTTGTTACAATTTCAAACATAAGCTCACCTCTGTAAAATAATTGTATAATAATTATACATTATATATTATTTTTTTGCAATAGTTATATAATGTAAAGTAAAAAAATGTAATTTTCGTTATAGTTGTTATTGCATTGCGGTAAAATTGATGATATACTTACATTACAATATTATGTCTTATTATGCGTAACATAATAATTTTAAGGAGGCAAAAGACATGAATGATGTTTTAAAACAGATTGGCGCATATGGCGTCGTGCCGGTCGTTAAAATTGACGACGCAAAGGATGCAGTTCCTCTTGCTAAGGCATTGGTTGATGGTGGACTTCCCGTTGCTGAAGTTACCTTCCGTACTGATGCTGCTGAGGAAGCAATCAGTGCAATGGCTAAGGCTTACCCGAATATGTTACTTGGTGCAGGTACTGTTCTTACTACAGAGCAGGTCGACCGTGCAGTAGCAGCAGGTGCAAGTTTTATCGTATCACCCGGTCTTAACCCCAAGGTAGTTAAGTATTGTGTTGACAAGAACATCCCGATTACTCCGGGTTGCAGCAATCCTTCCGATATTGAAGCTGCAATCGAACTTGGTCTTAAGGTAGTTAAGTTCTTCCCTGCAGAGGCTTGTGGCGGTCTTAACGCAATCAAGGCAATGAGCGCACCTTATGGTGGTATTAAGTTTATGCCCACCGGTGGTATCAGCGAGAAGAACATTGATTCTTATCTTGAGTTTGGCAAGATTCTCGCTTGTGGCGGTAGCTGGATGGTTAAGGATTCCCTTATCAAGAATGGCCAGTTTGACGAAATCACCCGTCTTACCCGTGAAGCAGTTAACAAGGTTCTTGGCTTTGAACTCGGTCACATCGGCATCAACTGTGAGTGTGAAAACTGTGCAGCTGCAGTTGCTGATAAGTTTGCTTCTATCTTCGGTTTTACTGCAAAGGCAGGCAATAGTTCTATCTTCGCAGGTTCCGGAATCGAAGTGAACAAGAGCATGGGGCTTGGTGCAAACGGTCACATTGCTATTAAAACCAAGAACATCGCTCGTGCAATTGCATATCTTGAGAGAATGGGCGTTGCTCTTAATGAAGACTCCAAGAAGTTCGATGCAAACGGAAATTTAGTTGCTATTTACCTTGTTGAGGAATTTGGCGGTTTCGCAGTACACCTCGTACAGGCTAAGTAATTTATTTATTTTTACATAAAAGGAGAATTACCATGAGCAAACAGAAAATTGTTACCTTTGGCGAAATTATGTTACGTTTAAAATCCCCGGGCAATGAGCGTTTCTTCCAGTCCCCTTCCCTCGAGGCTACCTTCGGTGGCGGTGAGGCAAATGTTGCAGTATCTCTTGCTAACTACGGCATGGATGCTTCCTTCGTTACTTTTGTTCCGGATAATGACATTGGTACCGCATGTATCGGTGAAGTTCGTCGTTTTGGCGTTGATACTACTTATATGCTCCGCGGCAAGGGCCGTATGGGCGTTTACTTCCTTGAGACCGGTTCTAACCAGAGACCCAGCAAGGTAATTTATGACCGTGCTGATTCTGCTATCGCTATTGCACAGCCCGGTTCTATCAATTGGAAAGAAGTTTTTGACGGTGCTACCTGGTTCCATATTTCCGGTATTACCCCGGCTCTCAGCCAGTCTTCCGCTGATCTTTCCTTTGAGGCTTGTAAGGCAGCTAAGGAACTTGGCGTTACCGTATCTTGCGACTTAAACTTCAGAAAGAAACTCTGGAAGTACGGCAAGACCGCTCCCGAAGTAATGTGCGAACTCACAAAGTATGTTGACGTTGCTATTGCAAACGAGGAAGACTGCCAGAAGTCACTTGGCATCAAGGTTGATTCCAACGTTGAAGGCGGTAAGCTTGATACCGATACCTACAAGGCTCTTGCAGAAAAAGTTCTTGCTGATTATCCGAATCTCAAGGCTATCGCAATCACTCTCCGTGAGAGTAAGAGTGCTGATACCAACGGTTGGAGTGCTTGTCTCCATGACCGTGAGAAGTTCTACCACAGCAAATCTTACATGATCACCGATATCGTTGACCGTGTAGGTGGTGGCGACTCCTTCTCCGGCGGTCTCATTTACGGTCTTTTAAATTACGAGAACCACGAGGACAGCTTAAACTTTGCAGTTGCTGCATCCTGCTTAAAGCACACCATCATGGGTGACTTTAACCGCGTTTCTGTTAGCGAGGTTGAGGCACTTATGGGTGGCGACGGTTCCGGTCGTGTACAGAGATAATAAATAGAAATTTCAAAAAAGATACTAACCGCTTTTGTGGTTAGTATCTTTTTTTATTTATATGACAGTTAAGTTAATCTGTGCTATAATATTTTATATTATTAGGTTTACTTGCAGCTGCAATTTTCCCTCTTATTCTTGTGTGTGGATTACTGTTTTTGAAGATTAAAGTTAAGAAAAAACATTAGTTATAAAGCGGAGACTGAATGTCTCCGCTTATTATTTATGCAGTATTTCAACAGGGTCCATGCGTGAGGCACGTTGTGCAGGAATGAAGGAAAATGTTACTCCGCAAACAATCGCCAGACTAACGGCAAAGATAAGTTTGTTTAGATTTATAACGGTGGGCATATTCAAAGTCTGTGTTATAAAGTACGACAAAAATGTTCCGATTATTGTGCCGGAAATGCCACCAAAAGTTGAGATCAAAAACGACTCAGTTATAAAACACAATGCTATATCCCGACGTTTAGCACCGATAGCCATCATTATGCCGATTTCTTCCTTTCTTTCCCCTATTGCAGCCAACATGGTATTCATTATTCCAAGACCGGCAACGAATAAAGAAATTGCAGCAATTGCGGAAATTAGTAAAGTGATAATTGATGCAATGTTTTTAAATTGCGAAATGTGTGTGTTTATATTCTCGTAATCGAACACATCTTTTAATCCACTAACTCGTGCAAGTGCTGCAACTGCCATCTCGCCTGCTTTGTCATTTTTCTCGGTATCAACGCATTTTATTGCAATTTGTGTTATTGAATCACTACCTCGCATCGCACCTAATGTCTTGTAAGGGATATATATAAACTGAGGGATTACACCGCCTAAAAGATGATTTAACCCGTCTTTTTGTGATGCAATAACGCCAATTATTTCAAATGTCTCTGTATGATTTGATACGGTTAACTTCATTTTTTTGCCGATAATATTTGTGCGACCGTACATATCTTTAGCAAATTCCGAATCTACGACGACAACCTTGTTTCTTTGTGATATGTCACTACTATTTGGAAGCCTTCCGTGTAATAAGTTCAACGTCATTACGCCGGAAATGTTGCTGCCTATACCCCAGATGACCGCATTGCCCTTTTTGTTTTTTATATGATAATTACCTGATTCGATTATAATCGGCTGTGCCTCGGAAACATACGGTACATATTTGTATATGGCATCTATATATTCACTATCGAGCACCGCTTTTGTATCTTTTGTGTATATTGTTACACCTGTAATTCCGGCTTTGTCGATTTCGGCGGAAATTAGTTTACTGCCACTATCCCCTAGTGATGAAATGAGCAGAACACTCGAAACGCCTATGCAAATTGACATTATTGTAAGTATTGATCTGTTTTTTGTACGCCATATATTTGCAAAGGATATTTTAATAATATCGTTAAGACGCATTATTCATTTTCCTCTTTTGCCATTGTTTCAATAAATTTTTCATCGATGTTTTTGATAATGATATCTCTTTCACGAACACCGCCAAGCACTTCTACCCTATCCTCTAACTCTACGCCCGTTCTTATCGCTTTTTTGACGGCTTTACCTTCGGTTACGGTATAGACGTACTCTTTGTCTTTTTCCTGAAATATGGCAGTGTACGGAATTGTGAGAGCGTTTTTGTGTGCGGTGGTATATATTCGTGCATTGACATTGTAACCGGGTCTTAAATCATAATTTTCAG
This sequence comes from Clostridia bacterium, assembly GCA_017559855.1. Lineage (GTDB taxonomy): Bacteria > Bacillota > Clostridia > Oscillospirales > JAAYXM01 > RGIG7332. Next base: position 6,498 of record JAFYQP010000068.1, read on the forward strand.
ACGACAGTGCAAGAGTGACCTCGATGGTCGTTTCAGTGCTTCCCGTAAAATTTATTTTCTTTTCTGCAATCGGGCTCACGTTTATTACGTGGCCGATATATTTTTTACCTGCAAATGCGTCTCCTGTTATTTCTGCACTCTGTCCGATTCTTATGTCTTTTATATACAATTCGGGAACGGAAGCCTTAATGCACAAATTGTTAAAATCAGAAATGGTTACAATGGGTAGTTGCCCGAAGGCTATATCACCTTCGTTTGCGGATATATCTGTCACGACTCCGGCAATCGGAGCCGTTATTTGTGGAGTAAGAGGAATTGGTGCATCAAGTTTTTTATATTTGTAGAATTTTTCTATATCCGACAGACTGTCAATTTTCGGTAAATTACTTAATGAATTCACTACGTCGGAAAGATGTTCGTCTGTCTCCGATACATCAAAGAGAATGCTTCCTTCGTTCACAAAATCTCCTATTGAAACGTACATTTTTTCAATTTTTCCGCTTTGTTCAAGTCTGACAACTCGCTTGTTGGTTTCTTCTACGTATCCGTGGGCGACAACGATATCATATAGATTTTCTTTCGTTGGATATATAGTGTCATAAATTTTACTATTACTGCTTTTTGATGGTGCACAATACCACATGACGCAAATAATAAGTAGTGTTGCGATTAAGCAGAGCGTTTTTGATTTCATAATAACATAACTCCGTTTGTATAATTCGTTGTTTTTTGCACACATTAGTTTAAAAATATTGATGTTGTGGTGATTGATTTGAGTCTGATTACTTGCACAAGTGACTGCGTGTATCAGAAAGATGGTTTTTGCAGGTTGGTACAGGCAATGTCAGCGGGAATTCCATCCGCTTGTGGATGTATTCATTATGTCCCTAAGACCGCCGTAAGATACCCCGGAAAAGAGAAAAAATAATTTCGGTCAAACTATGTGTGCTATCCCGTTTGAAAACGGCATATGCTTCAATTAGCAAAGGGGCGATGCTTATGGCTTATTCCGACCGAGAGTTACTAGCGAGACTTATTCAATGCGAAGCCGGTGGCGAGGGCGATAACGGTATGCGTGCTGTTGCCAGCGTTATTATGAACCGAGTCAATGCTCCTAGCGGAGAATACGCAAGAGTTGGTAAAGGGAGCATAAGAAACATTATCTTCCAAGAGGGACAATTTGTGTGTGCATCTGCCACGGAAAACGGTAAACCTAATTTGCAAAATATATATAATATGGAGCCGGAAGAAATACACTACGATATTGCAGATTGGGCAATTGCGGGAAACAGGTTGTCACCTTTGGGAAGTGCGTTATGGTTTTTCAACCCGTTTTCTAATACTTGCAGACAGAACTTTCCTAATGAAAATGGTTATTTTATTACACGCATCGGTAAGCATTGCTTCTACAATCCAAATGATAGTTATTATGACACCTAAAGGAGGCTTTTATATGGATAATATGCAACTTAATTTACAACCCGGAGAACCCCAAAATGTTATTGCAGATCCTCAAACATCGGAAGAAGTATACAGAGCATCACTTAATGCAACGTTGAGTAATAATATCGGTCAGTATGTTGTTTGTGAGTTCTTAATTGGTACAAATGCAACCGTGTTAAAAGATGGTGTTATTTACTCTGTAGGAGTAAACTTTCTTACACTTTATCAAGAGGAAGAAAATAGGTATGTGGTATGTGATATCTACGCACTTAAATTCATAACGTTCTTTAATTCACGAACCAGACCGAGGAATGTCCGTATACCACGAAATTTAAGTATGTAACAAAAATAGCGACAAGGAGTTTTCCTTGTCGCTATCATCTTATTTATGAGCAATCACATCCAACAATTCAATGTGTGGTGTAATCGTGCCTTTGTTTATGTCGTAAGGTTCTGAATAATCGGTGGATAAATATTTCTTATTATCGTCTGCAAAAGTGGTGACAAATTCTCCGCCACCAAGTTCTGCTTGTTTCATAATACATCCTATGAGGTTTGCACCACTTGATATACCGACGCCAATGCCGAATTTTTCAGATAGCATACGTGCCATTATGATCGCGTCCTCATCATCGACGGAAACAATGCCGGTTAATTCGTCGAGTTTTAGAATACTTGGAATAAACTCGTCCGATATGCCTTGGATTCTGTGTTTTCCTATCTTATAACCGGTAGATAAGGTTGGGGAATTTAGCGGCTCTAATGCGTAGGACTTTAGTTCCGGATTAGCAGCAGTTAACCGGCGAGCAAGTCCCATTACTGTACCGCCCGTGCCAACACCTGCTACAAGACCATCAGGTTTAACACCGATAGCGTTCAATTGGCTGATGATTTCCTCGCCTGTATAAGCCATATGAGTATAGGTGTTATCCTCGTTTGAGAATTGACGAGGGAGAAAAACACCGTCCCGCTTCCCAAGTTCTTCACACATTGCGATTGAGCCTAAGAAACCGCCCTGCTCTCTTGAAACGAGAATAACCTCAGCGCCAAAAGCTTGCATCAAACTGATTCTTTCACGACTCATCCAATCTGGCATATAAATTCTAACCTTGTGACCTAAATATCTGCCGATTGCAGAGAAAGCAATGCCGGTATTTCCGCTTGTGGCCTCTGCGATGAGATCGCCTTTCTTTAAAGTACCGTCTTCTGTTGCCTTTTTCAAAATGTAGTAAGCAACACGGTCCTTTATACTGCCGGTGAGATTGAAATATTCAGCCTTAGCAAAAGTGCGGTATTTTGTACCTTTATATTTATATTGGATCTCCAAGAGTGGCGTATTGCCTATAAGCGGGGTTATATTTCCCCAAACATCTGCTGACATAATTAAAAACCTCTAATTTAAAATGATGACTTATAAAGCACAAAAATAAGTATACAACATTTTTGGTAAAAAGTCGAGAGTTTATTTTCTGGGATAAACCAAAAAACCGTTAGGTATCGCACGACCTTTAACTTTGTTTGCTGCAGAAGGACGTGAAATTTCTCGACCGTTGTAGTACATAATGCTTGATGATCCGCCGTCTAAGTTACATGCCTGAACCGCGTCGTACTGCATCATAATATCTGCACATTGACCGAGTGTTGCTCCGATTGAATAACCGGGAGCACGTCCATCAACAATCAATAGTAAAACTTCTCCGCGTTCTGTCTGACCGATTACCGAACGTGGTTGAATTCCCCAACCTGCAGAACCCTTAACGAGTTTTTCTCCGTTAATTATTAGGGCGGGTTTGAACTCAACTGCATCTCTGAACGTAGAAAGAGACTTATAATTACCGATGTTTAATCGATCTCTATAGTCGAAAGCGATAATTTTATTTGCATTACCGATTATATCCTGATATAACTCACCTTCTGAAATAACCAGACCGTATGCTTTGCCTCCGTTGCCCATTCCCTCGGGATCGACAAAGCCACTTGCGTTTATACCTAAAATTGCACCATTGTCTTCTACAAGCAATTCGGCTCTGGAGCCGATTTTACCGAAGTTTTCACATAAACCTAACTTTACTTGTGCGGGATCTTTTATGATGGCTAAACGTGCAACAAAGCCGTCTCCATGTATTTTGGTGATTAATATACCGTTGTCCTCGTCGATGGCAAGAACTTCATCACCTTGTTTGGTTTTAATGGTAGTGCCATCGCCGTCTAAATTTGCTTCGTCTATCATAACACTTCCCTTTTTTGTGTATACGTCGTGCTCGCTCGCATACTCGTCAAAGGTGTCAATATCAATCTCGTGGAAAATACGTGAAAAATATTCTTTGTCACTCTCCCAAATGGATCTGGGGGCGAAGCCGATTCCGCCATCCCATTCTGACACGAGACCGCTTTGGTGCTCGTCCAACAAATATCTGTCACGCATAACGTCATCAATGACGTCGCCCGGAATGAATGCGGTTGCGAGCCATTGATATCTCATTGTGCTCATAGCGGTTTCAATGTAAATTGTACGCCATTTAGCAATGAATGGAATTTGTGAATAAATAACGATTATGTAGAGATTAACAAAAACAAGAAGTAAAAACAGAGTTCTTTTAAACCATCCCCATTTTTTCTTCTTTTGTTTATTTCCGTTTTGTTTTGGAGATGTTTTTTGTGTTTTGGAGTTCTTTCTTTTTGGTGTATCATTGTTCCCTTTTTGTGAGGGGATCTTTGTGGGTTTTGCACCGCTTGTGCGTTTTTCGCCTTGATTGTTGCGGGAATTTCTTTTTGCACGAAGTGCAATTTCGTACGCCTCATCGAATGAGTTCTTATCAGCACCGAAACCATATTCCTTGTCCCAAACTGATTCCCAATCAACGAAATCTATATCATCATTGTTGTTTTTGCGATTCAATTTATATCACCTCGAACATAGTTATAGTAACACATTACAATTCAATTTACAAGAGAAAAGCATTGAATTATCATAAAAAAACGGCAATACAAATTGTATTGCCGTTTAAATCTATTCAGGTGTTCTTTCTGCTTCGGGTTTGAGGTGGTTATCCCCTTTTTCATTGAGCATATATTTTTTTATAACGGGATAAGTTGCGTAATTTGCAAGGAATCCGCAGAATGAAAAAGTGAATGTTGCCATAAGGAAAATATCGATATAAGGAGTTGAACTGAGTGAAAAAACCGCTAGTGCCGAAATGACGGTTACCAGAACGTTACGTCCAAAACCTAAAACTGCGAAAATATATGAGTTCTTGAAGATGCCTTTAATTGATAAATCGAATGTAACGGCGATGGTGTAGAGGTAATATCGCATAAATACATAGAAAATTGATATGATTATAGCGAGAATTCGTAGTGCTGTGTAATAGTAGTACATTGCACCGGAGACGCCTGATATATCCATACGAAGATAAAGGACAAAACTAGAAATGACAATAATATCCAAAAGACCAAAAACTATTCCCTGCTTAAAGTTTTCTTTTGCTTTAGAGAATAAATCGCTGTACCACACGTGTCGTTCTGTAGCGAGGTTTCTCATGCAGAAATTGAAGCCGCACGTTATTGGACCATAAAAAATCGCGGATATAACAATAAGTGCAATAGAAACAGGTAGAGGAACCCAGAAAGACAGTCGCATAATCAAATTAACAAATACCGTCTGATTTACAACTTCGGGAGATATTCCAAACAAAGTAACGCCAATAGTTATGGCTGCACAAAGTAACGGGAAAATACAAACGAGATAAAGTACGTTCAAAATGCAAAGGCGCGTAATTTTACGGATAAGTAGTTCGAAAAAACGAAAAACTGCATTTTTCTTACGTTCGTTTGCATCTACACCCTTTCCGGGACGTGTGAATTTTGATTCTCTTTTCTTTCGTGCCATATATGTATATCTCCTTTTATGCTCGAGGATGGAACTTATTATATGTATTCTTTAAATTTTGTTGTAAAAGCATTGCGTAAACCTGAGTTGATGAAATATCCGCATGTCCCAACATTTCCTGAATAGAGCGTAAGTCTGCACCGTTTTGAAGCAAATGTGCAGCAAAAGAGTGTCGCAATGTGTGCGGAGTAATTTCTTTTTTAATACCCGCAGACTCCTGGTATGCCTTAATGATTTTCCAAAAACCTTGTCTTGTCATTCGATCACCGGAAAGGTTTAAAAACAGAGCACTTTCCATGTGGTTTGCGGTCAGAATTCTTCGTGCTTGTTCGATATATTCGTTCAATGCAGAAACTGCAGCGGGATAAAGCGGCACAATTCTTTCTTTCTTACTTGAAACTATTCGTACAAAGCCTATCTCTGTATTTATATGATTTATGTCAAGAGATATTAGTTCGCTGACACGCATACCGGTAGCATACAATAGTTCAAGCATTGCACGGTCTCTGTATCCTTTAAGGGTATTGCGTTCGGGTTGTGAAAGAAGTAAATCCACTTCCTTATTTGTAAGAATCTGCGGAAGCTTCTTTTTTGAAGGGATTGTGGTAAATCCCTTTGTGGGATCATGGTCAATGGCACCACGAGCCATCATATAGTGAAAAAAGGATCTGATAGAGGCGATTGCACGAGTCTGTGTTGCAGAAGACTTACCTTCTTCTTGCAGTGCCTCAAGATAGGCAGAAACGGTATCTGTATTTATTTTGGAAAGCTTGCTTGGTGCATAGGCTAAGAATTTGGCAACGTCACGTATGTATGATGCGAGTGTATTTGCCGATGCACGTTTTTCTTCTATTAAAAAATGCTCATATTCTGCTAAGTATACCTGTGTCATCCAACAAGCCCTCCTTTCGGTTAAATTATATTTTTTAAAGCGTATGAAACTAAGTTTGGGGTAATAAAAACTTCGAATGCCGATAAAAATAGTAGGCAGATGAAGCAAAATGTTACGGTGAAAATATGTTGCTTTGTCAATATCGGTTCAAAAACCGAGTGCTTTCCGGTTATGAACATCCGCCACTGTTGTTTTGCAGAGTTGAAACTGAGAGCTGAAATCAAAAGCAAACAAGGGATCAAAACTATTGCCTGAACAGCGAAAACGGAAAAAGAAATCCATATTCCTGCAGTTCCGTATATCCTTATGATTGCACCAATGGAAAATGCACAATAATAACCTTTTACATAAATAACTATCGGTAAAAACAACACGCCTAAAGCGGTGAAACCACAAAGAAAAACGAATAAAGGATATTTAAAAACACTAAAAACTGTTTTAATCAGAATCTTTGAGTGGTCAGAATTTACTATTCCGGATATGGATTTTGAAAGGTCGGATATTGTGTCTCCTTCAATATAAGATGCAGTGACCGCACCTACTATAATTCCACACAGGAGAAAAATTGATAAAACAATAAAATTAATCGTTGATTTTGAGAAGTGTGCTTTGATACGCATTACGCTCGTCCCCTTTCATCATAATAAATATGAAGGGGCGATCTTGAATATTCTTTTATTTGCCTAATTCATCAGCACGTTTTACAGTGCGTTCAAAAACGGTGGATATCATTTCTTCAAAATTAAAATCATCAAAACCGGTAAGACCTGCCAATGTGGTTCCGCCCGGACTTGTTACTTGTGCAATAAGTTCGTCCGGCGTCTTGGTGCTGCTTTCCATCATATGAGCAACGCCGTGTAATGTGGAAAGGACAAGATTTTTAGAAACGTCATAACTCAAACCTGATTCTACACCTGAATCGCACATTGCCTTTACAAAACGGAAAAAGAATGCAGGACTCGAACTTGAAAGCGGTATAGTCTTGTTTATGTCATCTTCTGAGACCTCGACAACACTTCCTGCTGCTCTGAAAATGTCGCACACAAGTTTGTAAATGTCACATGGTGCATTGGATTTTGCAATAGCGGTACATCCCTTGCCCACGACAATGGGTGTGTTCGGCATAACACGGATAACATATGCATTTCCAAGAGTATCAATGATTTTTTTTGTAGAAACACCGGCTAAGAGTGAAACAATACACTTTCCGTCAACCGAACCTTTCAACTCCGGTGCAATCTCGTTTAATTTCTGCGGCTTGAACCCTAAAAAAATAACATCACACTTCCGGCAAACCTCAAGATTTGAATTTGCAATTTCAATTCCAGCAAAAGCATTCAGCTTACTCACGGTTGGATTGAATGCGGTGATTTGATTTGGCGAAAGAATGCCACTATTAAGTGCGGACGTTAAAACGGCACCGGACATATTACCGACTCCGCAAAAGCCGACTCTTAACATATGCATTCCTCCTTTGATTTACTTTACATAAAACCGGTAAGATAAAATATACCTTAAATCGGCCTGAAATTCAAGTGAAAATAAAGGAAATTTGCATTTTTGTACAAATCTCCAAAAAATATTATGTAAACTAAATTATGTAAACCTGAAAAACCACATTCCCTTGTGGTTGAATGAGATGTTGACCACAAGAACAAAAAAGAACCACGGTGAAAACACCGTGGTTCTTGTGCATTTTATTAAGCATTAAGAGCATCGTGTACTTTTAACATAATCGCACACTCAAGTCTTTTTCGCTCTAACTCACAACCTAGTTCATATGAATCTTCCAAGTTTCCGTTCATATTTAGGTTAGCCGCACTGCAACCGCCGCTACAATAGAATTTAGCCCAACATTTTTTGCAAGATTCGCGAGTGCAGATATTGTAACCCATGAATTCATCGGAAATCTTTTTGTCAAAAGTATCGTCGCACACATTACCCATACGATACTCTTCCTTGCCGACGAATTGATGACAAGGATAAACGTCGCCCTCGGGAGTAACAGCGGCATATTCATACCCTGCCCCGCACCCACGTATGCGTTTAATAACACACGGACCTTGTTCTAAGTCAACCATGAAGTGGAAGAAATTGAAATCACGTCGCTCTTTCATTATTTCGGCAAGTTTTTCATATTCAGCAAAGATTTTTTCTTTATCGCAGTCTTGTAATGCATATAAACAACCCTCCTCTGCCGTTACCGGTTCGACGGAGAGCTGGTCGAAACCTAAATCTGCAATATGAAGCACGTCTTCGGTAAAGTCGAGGTTGTCGCGGGTGAATGTTCCACGCACGTAATAATCAAGAGATTTATCACGTGAGTCTATGAGTTTTTTGAATTTGGGAACGATATATTCGTAACTGCCGTCACCGCTTACGGTCTTTCTCATTTCATCGTTAACCTCAGGTCGTCCATCAAGTGAAAGGACAACATTAGACATTTCGCTATTAATATAGTCAATGTATTCCTGATTAAGAGCAAGTCCGTTCGTAGTTATGGTAAAACGAAAATTCTTATTATGAATCTTCCCCTGCTCTTTTGCATATTCGACCGCTTGTTTTACAGAGTCCATTGCCATAAGTGGTTCGCCACCGAAGAAATCAATTTCTATATTACGACGATTCTGTGATCGTGCAATAACAAAATCTATTGCTGCTTTAGCGATTTCGGGAGTCATAAGTTTTCTTCCCGTACCGAAATCGCCGGTGGATGCAAAGCAATACTTACAACGCAGATTACAGTCATGTGAAATATGCAGACAGAGTGCTTTAAGCGGCGGATTTTCAGGGAATGCACGGTTTACATCTATATAGTCATCATCTGCAAATAAAAGGCCGTCTTTTGCCAGAGAAAACAATTCCCTGTAAGCATTTTTGCAAGAATCGGCATCAAGCACATCTTTTAATTTATCAATAATACTTTGCGGACAGATATCATCAACGGGCTTTGACGGAATTAATTCAAGTACACGGTATGCTGCATCATCCAACGCATGAACTGCACCACTATTTACGTCAACGGCTATGTTGTACCCGCCTTGTTTATATGTATGTACCATTTAAATAAAACCTCACATAGTAAGAGTAAAACGGGTTGCCATGCGGCAACCCGTCGTCTTCGCATAATAGAAATTACTTCTTGTTCTCACACTTCTGATTAGCAACGGTGCAAGAAGTTTTGCAAGCAGACTGACAAGAGGTCTGGCATTCGCCACAACCGCCCTTGCATGCACTTTCCTTTAATACTGCGGAATTGATTGTCTTAACGTGGTTCATAATTACATTCTCCTTTGTTTGTTTTTTATCTTATGGCGTTTCGGCGTAGCCAAGGCGGATATAACTCCACCGACCACCGAACCGACCATACCTGCAATTAAACAATGTACGTCGAAATTTTGCGGAATAATCCTTAAAAAGATTATCATTCCCATAACATAGCATATCACAACATTGAAAACACCTTGACAAAAAGAAGTAAACAATGCGTGACCGTGAACTTTTGCAATTAAGCCTCCGGATATAAGCGATGCAATAAACAAACTCACTACACAGGCGAATTTCGCAAAAGATTCAGGCAATATTTCTGTAGAGATCAAAACAGAAAACAGAAACACAAGTAAAAGTGAAAGCAAAGTTGCGACCACGCTATAAATCGTGTGTGCTGCTATGGTACCAACAAGGCTCTGTTGGCTTTTTTCGACTTTTCTCAAAATGAATTCTCCCCTTTTGGATAAGATATACCTAATTCTTATTCAAAAGAGTACGATAAAATTACTGATTATTCACCTGCTGATTCGGTATTAGTATCTTCAGTTGTAGAAGTTTCCTCAACTGTCTCTTTGGTACCGATTGCCCAACGAGCAAATTTAATTTCAACACCGTCTTTGCCGGTTCTGATAGCGACTATGTTGTCGTCATTGTTAATGTACGCAATCTCACCGATTATACCGCCGATAGTGGTAACGGTATCGCCGACTTTAAGAGAATTACGCATTGCATCAATTTCTTTCTTGCGTTTCTTCTCCGGACGGATAAGGAAGAAATAGAAAACAACAAAAATGAGGATAACAGGAAGAAACATTCCCATAAGAGAACCTTCCTGAGTTTGTGCGGCAGAATCTGCAGCGGTTAAAAGTAAATTAAACATAGCATATACCTCCAATACTTTAATATATATAATAACCTATTATGGCAAAAAATACAAGTAAAATTTTAAGAGTTTCTTTTATCAATTTTTCCTGACCATTTTTGACGGAATTCATCGAAGGTGTCATTGTCAATGGCTTCTCTTATTTGTGCCATAAGTGTATTGTAGAAATGTAAATTGTGTTGCACCGCAAGACGCATCGCAAGCATTTCGTCCGCCTTGAACAGATGGCGTAAATATGCTCGTGAATGAGATTTGCATGTCGGGCAGTCACAAATTGGATCAATCGGGCTGTCATCTAATTTATACTTCTCGTTTTTAATGTTAATGGTTCCTGATGACCATGTGTAGAGATGGCCGTGTCTTGCGTTTCGCGCCGGCATTACGCAGTCAAAAAAGTCTACACCTCGTGCCACGGCTTCAATAATATTACTCGGCGTACCTACGCCCATCAAATATCTGGGTTTATCAACGGGCATATGCGGCTCAACTGCATCAATTATACGATACATATCTTCGGTGCTCTCACCTACCGCCAGACCACCTATGGCATATCCGGGAAGATCTAGTTTTGCTATATCTTGCATATGCTTAATTCGTATATCCTCATATACTCCGCCTTGATTTATTCCGAAAAGAACTTGCCCCGGATTTACGGTGTCAGGCAAAGAATTAAGTCTTGCAAGTTCTTCCTTGCAGCGTTCGAGCCACCTTGTAGTTCGTGCACAGGATTTCTCGACATAATCCCTCGGCGACGGATTCTCTATACATTCGTCAAACGCCATTGCTATATCAGATCCCAAATTGGACTGAACTTGCATAGATTCTTCCGGCCCCATAAAAACTTTTCTGCCGTCAATATGAGAAGCGAAGGTTACACCCTCTTCTTTAATTTTGCGAAGTCCGGCAAGAGAAAACACCTGAAATCCACCACTATCGGTTAGGATCGGACCATCCCAATTCATAAACTTATGAAGTCCACCCATTGCCTTAACGACATCAGAGCCGGGGCGAAGATGGAGATGATAAGTGTTTGATAATTCAACCTGACAATGTATATTTTTCAAATCATCGGCACTAAGTGCACCTTTAATTGCCGCTTGTGTGCCAACATTCATAAAAACAGGAGTTTGTATAACTCCGTGCGGCGTATGAAATTCGCCACGACGAGCTTTTCCCTGAGTCTTGTGTAGCTTAAACATAAAACACCTCAATAAATAAACATAGCGTCACCGAAACTAAAGAAACGGTATCGCTCTTTAATTGCAACTTCGTATGCAGTTAGAGTATTTTCTCTTCCCGCAAGTGCCGACACAAGCATTATAAGAGTGCTTTCGGGAAGATGAAAATTAGTTATAAGTGCATCGAGAACATGGAATTTATATCCGGGATAAATAAATATGTCGGTGAAACCACTTTTTCTTACAAAATTACCATTCTCATCGGTTGCCGATTCGATTGTTCTGCAAGATGTTGTTCCTACTGCAATTACTCGACCGCCCTTTGCTTTAGATTCATTGATTATGGCGATAGATTCGTCGGAAATTTCAAAATACTCACTATGCATCTTGTGGTCAAGAATATTTTCATCTTTAACCGGACGGAACGTGCCAAGACCGACGTGTAACGTGACGAAGGCACATTTTATGCCTTTTTGTCGGATAGCATCAAGCAGTTCATTTGTAAAGTGAAGACCGGCTGTAGGTGCTGCAGCACTACCCACATTGCGAGAATATACTGTTTGGTAACGCTCCGGATCATTTAACTGTTCATGTATATATGGCGGTAGCGGCATTTTCCCAAGTTGTTCCAATACCTCAAGAAAAATTCCGCTATAATGGAATTTTATATGTCGGTTACCGTTCACCTCTGCCACAACCGTTGCAGTTAACAGTCCGTCACCAAATACCATTTTCGTTCCTGTTCTTGTTTTCTTTCCCGGTCTGGTCATACATTCCCACACACTATCACCTAAATCACGGAGAAGTAAAACTTCAACCGCGCCACCCGTCTCCCGTGTGCCGATAAGTCTTGCCGGAAGAACACGTGAATCGTTAAGAACGAGGCAATCGCCGGGTTTTAAATATTCAAGTATGTCCGAGAAGTGTTTGTGAGATATATCTCCGCTTTCTTTACATAGAGTGAGAAGACGGGAAGAATCACGCCTATCCAGAGGTGTCTGTGCGATTAATTCCTCAGGAAGATCAAAATAAAAATCACTTTTTTTCATTAACTATTCCTCATTTGTTATTGTTACATCCGTATAATAAAAATGGATAATTTCTTGTGCTGTAAAACCTAAATCTGCCATATCGGCAGCACCCTCTTGGCTTAAGCCAACATTATGCCCCCATCCTCTGCCGGATATCACAAAGTTTCCGTTACCTGAACTCTGACCACCGCCTGAAAAGGTTTTTATGCCATCTGATGTGATAACGGAAATGTTGTTTCCCTGAAGTTGAGATGATCCGAATTTGCCAACAGCCCATGCTTCTATGTTTAAAAGATCGAAATCACTTGCGTTGTTAACTCGCATTACAAGAGAGGATGCGTTTGTACCACCATTGCGAGTTATAGTGTATCTTTGGCTTCGGGTATGTTTGTCAAGAGACGAACTGTTAATTATGGTCCTTGCTCTTTCACGATTAAATACCCAATCTCTTCCATTGATATCGGTATATGTTACTCTTAGAACATTGCCGAGCGCTGTGTGTTCAACTTTTGCGTCACAAATTAGTGCTGCGTCGTAGCCTTTTGAATTAAGAATATCGGTCAGCTGTTTCGGTGTGTATTCATAAGACCATACTCCGTTGTAAGCATTTTCGGTTTTCTCGTACGGATCAATTTTGCCCTTTAAATATGGAATTTCGCTACCCCATACGTTTTTTGCATCCTCGGTAGCACCACCGTCGCAGGAGTGGAATACCGCATTTATTGGACGACCATTGTATAAAATGTACTGTCCTTCCGTCTCGTCAACGGCACGGTTTGTAGTAGCATTTGCACGTTCCATTCCTCTGTATGCCTGACAATGTGTGCCCGCACAAATGTCAAATTCCGAACCGTGTTTACCCATGTTGTAATAAGCATACGTACGTGCACATAACGCTTGTGCTTTCAATGCTTCCAAAGGATCGCTGGGATACATTTCCCAAGGAAGAACGCCCTTTAAATAATCTTGCATCGGCACAACGTTAACAACGGTAATGTTTCCACCGTTTCTTACGTATTCAAATGCACCGGGGAATTTCATTGCTTTAAACCATGTGATTGGCATAGCCACTTCGCCCTTGGTAGGATTAACCGCAAGATAAGAATTAGTTCCGCCATCATACTCGAAAATAATTTCGCCGGTTTCAGTGTTATATACACTTACAGCGGTTTTTGATGCACCCACAACCGTACCGCCGATTTGTACACGGACGGACTCTGCGTCGTTTTCAGTAGTGAAAGCACCGAGACGGACGCGGTATGTTCCGTTTATGTACGCAATAAAACCCTTATATCCCTGATTTGCAAAACCCGCAAGAGCGTTCTCGGCGGATGTTAAATCATTAAATTGTGACGTGCACTCAATGTGATATGCACCTAAAACCTTAGCACCTTGTGTGGAGTCGTTGGTATAAAACTTACCGTCTTTATGCCAAAGATTTTGGTCGTTGGTCATCGTAATCTTCCCTGCACTCGTATAAAAACATTGTATGAAGGTAAGAGTACTGTCATAAAAACCAAGTCTGTAGCCCTCCCCGTTCGTCACCTGTAGATTAGCGGTGGGCATAGCATCTTCTTCGTAGTAGAGACCAACTCGAAGCACCGGATTGACATCTGTTGCCAAGCATATGGTTGTTAATATAAATATAAAGGCAAGAAAAGATAATATTTTCTTCATTTCTCACAAACTCCTTGTCGTGAATTTTATTGACATACATTATAAAATGTGATAGTATATTTACAATTAAATATCATAGTGATAGAGGTGCGAAAATCATGAGTAAAAACAAGTAGAGAACCGAGAACTCGCAGACTTGTTTTGAAAGGGACTATCGCCGAAGAGGGATATGTCCGGTCATGTCTTTTCTGGGTGCAGGGTGAATAATTCTGCAACTGTCATTGTACGCACAATGAAGAGCTATCCGTTTCTGTAATTTCTCCCATTCGACATCCTAGTATATTATATTACAAAAACGGTCGGTTTTTCAACCGACTTTTTTATTTTTTTAGATTCAGGTACCAATTTTTTGTAATTGCATAAAATAAAGTGTCTATATAGTGCAAATAAGATTAAAATCCTAGTAATTAAACACGATAAAGTTTACTGAAAATATTTGGGATAACACACGTTTGTGTTAAAATATAGAATTTATAACCCGGAGGTAATAAAATGAAAAAATACAACGTTGGAATTGTCGGTGGTACCGGCATGGTAGGTCAGCGATTCGCTACCCTTCTTGAAAACCATCCCTGGTTTACCGTAAAGGTAATTGCTGCATCTCCCAGAAGTGCAGGCAAGACATATGAGGAAGCGGTTGGTAACCGTTGGGCTATGACAACTCCCATGCCTGAGAGTATGAAGAATCTTATTGTTATGGATGCAACTGCAGACGTTGAAAAAATTGCGGGTATGGTTGATTTCGTATTCTGTGCAGTTGATATGAAAAAGGATGAAATTCGTGCCCTTGAAGAGCGTTATGCAAAGGCAGAATGTCCGGTTGTTTCAAACAACAGCGCACACAGAGGAACTCCTGATGTTCCGATGATCATACCGGAAATCAATGCAGACCACGCAAAGATCATCCCTGCACAACGCAAGAGACTTGGCACAAAGCGAGGCTTTATCGCTGTTAAGTCAAATTGTTCTCTCCAGAGTTACGTTCCTGCATTACATCCGCTTATGGACCTCGGTATCACCAAAGCACTTGCGTGTACTTACCAGGCAATTTCCGGTGCAGGAAAGACTTTTGATACTTGGCCGGAAATGGTAGACAACGTTATCCCCTACATCGGTGGTGAGGAAGAAAAATCCGAGAAAGAACCGATGAAGATATGGGGTACAATCGAAGGTGACGAGATCGTTAATGCAACCACTCCGTCAATTACGGCACAGTGTTTACGCGTACCTGTTTCAGACGGTCATATGGCTGCAGTATTTGCTTCCTTCGAGAAGAAAATTGAACTTGATGAAATCATTGCCCGTTGGGAGAATTTCAAAGGACGTCCGCAGGAACTTAATCTTCCCACTGCACCCAAGCAGTTCTTGCACTATTTTACCGAGGATAATCGTCCCCAGACAAAGAGCGAACGCAACTTGGAAAACGGTATGGCTGTTTCCATCGGCAGACTTCGTCCTGATACTCAATACGATATCAAATTTGTATGTCTTTCACACAACACTCTTCGTGGTGCAGCAGGCGGTGCTGTTTTAGTTGCCGAACTTTTATGTGCAGAAGGATATATCGACTAATTTTAGAAAGGTTGAATTAAATGAAAACTCCTGTATTTACCGGTGCTAACGTTGCTATAGTTACTCCCCTAACCCAAGATGGTATTGATTTTGAAAGCCTTGGTAATTTAATTGAGTTCCAAATCAATGGTGGCATTGATTCTATCACCATTTGCGGAACAACTGGTGAGTCTTCTACTCTTTCTCACGAAGAACATTGTGAGGCTATTGAATATTGTGTTAAAAAGGTAGCAGGACGTGTTCCTGTTATCGCAGGAACCGGCAGCAACGATACCGCGTATGCCCTTGAACTCTCAAAATGTGCCGAGAGTGCCGGAGTTGACGGTCTCCTTATGGCAACTCCTTATTACAACAAAACTACCCAGCGTGGTCTTGTTGCACACTACAACTATTTGGCTGACCGCTTGAATACTCCGATTATTCTATATAACGTTCCGTCACGTACAGGTCTTTCTTTTACTGCTGATACATATTTTGAACTTTCCAAGCATCCTTTGATTAATGGTGTTAAAGAAGCAAGCGGCAATTTCTCTCTTATGGCAGAGACTATGGCTCTTTGCGGCGATAATCTTAATATGTGGTGCGGTAATGATGACCAGACAGTGCCGATGCTTGCACTTGGTGCAAAAGGTGTTATTTCTGTTTTTGCAAACGTTCTTCCCGGTGTTATGTCAAAGATTTGCAAACTTTTCTTTGAAGGAAAAGTCAAAGAGAGTAATGAACTTGCACTTAAGCATTTTGACCTTATGGATCGCCTCTTCATTGAGGTCAATCCCATCCCTGTCAAAGCGGCACTTAAATTAATGGGTATGGATAGCGGTATTTTACGTCTTCCCCTTTATGAGATTTCCGATTCCAACCTTGCTATTCTCAAAAAGTCTATGCAGGATGTTGGTATTCCGTTAGCAGAATAAAAATCACAGGATGTGTTACCGATGATAAAAATCTTACTTTCAGGATGCAATGGCCGTATGGGCCGTGCAATCTGCGATATTTGTGCAAATCGTGATGATTTGAAAATTGTTGCAGGTCTTGATATCAATACAACAACGTTCTACGACTTCCCCGTTTATGACGATATACATAAAATCTCTGAAGTTGCAGATGTTGTTATCGATTTCTCCAATCCGCAAGTTTTGAAATCTCTTCTTTCATACTGCGTTGATAAAAAACTTCCCGTAGTTATTTCGACCACAGGTCACTCTGAAACACAAATCGCAGAAATAACCGCCGCATCTAAAATAATCCCCATTTTTCGTTCAGGCAATATGTCTCTCGGCATAAATGTTTTGCTTATGCTCGTTGAACGTGCGGCCACAATTTTAGGCGACACTTTCGATGTTGAGGTAATAGAAAAACATCACAACCAAAAAGTAGACGCTCCAAGCGGTACGGCACTCATGATAGCTGACAGATTAAAAGAGTCTCTACCCTATGATGCTGAATACGTTTATGACAGACATACCGTGCGTCAAAAACGTGACCGTAAAGAGATTGGCATTCATTCAATCAGAGGCGGAACAATTGTAGGTGAGCATGAGGTAATTTTTGCCGGACGCGATGAAATCGTGGAAATCAAGCATACTGCTCAATCCCGTGAAGTGTTTGCCGCAGGTGCGGTTAAAGCCGGTGCTTTTCTCGCAGAGTGCGATGTCCCCGGCCTTTACAATATGGACGACTTGGTACGTAAATTCATCAATCTTTAAAATAAAAAAACGAAGCGGAGCGCTTCGTTTTTTTATTTACTTTCCATATATTTTTTAATTGCAGAAAAACTATCATGACTTAAGACGTGCTCGATTCTGCAAGCATCCTCTGATGCGACATTCTCATCAACACCAAGGGACACAAAAAAGTCGCAAAGAATAGTATGACGCTCATACATCCGCTCTGCAATTTCCAAACCTTTTTGCAAAAGGACAATAGTGCCATCAGCGTTAACCTCTATCATTTCGTTTGCACGGAGGTTTTTCATAGCAACACTTACACTCGGTTTAGAATATCCAAGTTCAGATGCAATATCAATGGAACGCACACTTCCGTTTCGTTTATTTAAAATATATATAGTTTCCAAATAATTTTCTGCTGATTCATAAATTTTCAATTTTATCACCACAAGCAGAGTATATCACAGATGTAATATACTTTCAAGTGCCAATAATTTTCTTACTCTTTTGTAGTAAAAAAATTATTCTTTTTAAAGATTTTGAAAAGCAATATACCGAGAATGAGTCCAACAATGCCCTGGATGGCGTTAAACGGGATATTTGCCGCAGAAGCAATAAATCCATATAAAATCCCCTCGAAAACAAAATAACCCAAAATCATTAAAATCTCAGCCGTAGCACCGCATGTAATTAGAGATACTAATTCATTGCATTTTTTTGTGGTGAGAAGTTTAACGCCATAAAATGCAATTAGTGCCATAATGCCCTTTACTATAAAAGTAACCGGTGCGTACATAGCGTATCCGGAAAATACGTCAGCAAGTGCCGAACCAATCGCCGCAGCACAAAAACCATACAAAGGCGAAAGTGCCCAACCTGCAAGTAAGACAAAACAGTCACCAAGATTGATATAACCAAATGATGTGGGAATCTTAATTATCATAGTTGCAACGCAAATAAGCGATGCCATCATTGCGGTAATTACCACATCTTTTGCTTTATTCTTCATAAAATTTACCCCTTTACAAAATTATGTATGTATTATATAATCCAACTGAACATACCACAATTACCAAAAAAGGAGAATTTTATATAACCAGATGAAATGTTTAATTGACTTAAATTCAAAAGAAGCGGCATATATGCAAATTTACAAAAAAATGAGAGATGATATTGTAAACTCCGTTTACAAATTTGGTGAGAAACTTCCCTCAAAACGACTGCTGTCCGAGGAAGCAAATTGTAGCGTCATTACCATTGAACACGCTTACGCAATTCTTTGTGACGAAGGATATGTACAATCTCGCCAGAGGAGCGGTTATTTTGTCTCTTATAAAAAGAACGATTTCATTCCTGTAACAAATATATCTCCTGCCGCCGTTACGACACAAAGTTTTGCAGATAGCAATGATGACACATTCCCCTTCTCCGTCTATGCAAAAACAATGCGAATTGTAATATCCAAGTACGGTGATAAACTTTTAAGCAAATCACCCAATTTGGGTTGCGATGAACTTAAAACCGCGATTTGCAATTATCTTGCACGAAGCAAGGGAATTACTGTTGAAAAAAATCAAATTATAATCGGTTCCGGTGCGGAATATCTATATGGACTTATTGTGCAATTTCTTGGACGTGATAAAATGTACGGCATAGAACGTCCGTCGTACGATAAAATACTTTCGGTATACAAAGCAAATGGTGCCGAGTGCGATCTTTTAAAGTTAGGAACAGATGGTATTTTATCCGAAGAACTTGAACGCACAAATGCCCAAGTATTACATATTACCCCGTACCGAAGTTATCCAAGTGGTGTTACGGCAAGTGCGTCAAAAAGAAATGAATACATTAGTTGGGCGAAGAAAAGAAATGCCATCATAATTGAAGATGACTTTGATTCTGAATTTACAATTTCCACCAAGCATGCTGACACGGTTTTTTCGCTAGAGCCGATTGAACACGTCGTTTATATAAATACTTTCACGAAAACAATAGCACCGGCCATGCGTGTAGGTTATATGGTTCTGCCTCAAAAACTAGTTGCGTCATTTCAAAATAAACTAGGTTTCTATTATTGTACCGTTCCCTTGTTTGAACAATATTTACTTACCGAACTTATCAACAACGGTGATTTCGAACGTCACATCAACAGAACTCGAAGAAAAAGACGAAGGATAATAAAATAGTGCATGGAAAAACTTCCATGCACTATTTTTGTTTAAGTATTAGAATTATTCAGCGTCTTCAGGAAGTACGGTCTCGCCGTCACCAACGGAAGCAACGATTTCGTCTTCGCCTTCAACCGCCTCAGCCTCAGCAGCAACTTCTTCGCCTGCGATTAAAGCACGCATAGAAAGGGAGATCTTCTTGTTCTCCTCGTCGATGCCGATAATCTTAACCTGAACTGTCTGACCTTCGCTTAATACATCCTTAGGACTTGCAATTCTAGTATTGCTAATCTGGGAAATATGGATTAAACCGTCAACGCCCGGAAGAATTTCAGCAAATGCACCAAACGGCATAAGCTTAACAATCTTTGCATCAACAACATCATCGAGTTTGCAGGTGGTAGTGAACTTAACCCAGGGGTTGTCCTCTGCCTTCTTGTAACCGAGAGAGATTTTCTTCTTCTCAGCATCTAATGCGATAACGAATACATCTACAATATCGCCAACCTTGAACATCTCAGACGGATGACCGATTCTGCTCCATGACATCTCAGAAACGTGAACCATACCGTCAACGCCACCGATATCAACGAATGCACCGTAGGAAGTAAGGGACTTAACAACGCCCTTGTATGCCTTGCCTACCTCGATTTCGCTCCAAACCTTTTCAGCAGCAGCATGACGCTCTGCACGAAGAACCTTGGAAATAGAACCAACAATACGCTTGCGGGGACGGTTAACCTCGGTAATGCGAAGGCTAACTTTCTTCTTCATCATCTGAGAAAGTTCTGCATCGCGGGGAAGACCTGTCTGAGAAGCGGGTACGAACACACGAGCACCCTTAACGGATACGATAATGCCACCCTTGTTCTCATCAATAACGATACCTTCTACAACGGTTTCGTCCTGACGAGCAGCCTCGATGTCATCCCAACTTCTCATAGCGTCTAAACGGCGCTTAGAAAGGGTTACAACGCCCTCTACGTCGTTTACACGTACAACATAAACTTCAACCTCGTCACCAATCTTAAAGACTTCTTCAGCCTTTACGGTCGGGTCATCACTGATTTCAGTAACGGGAATGAAACCAGCTTGTTTAGCCCCAAGGTCAACATAAACCTCAGTGGGGGTAATCCCGGTAACGACGCCCGTGACCTTATCTCCTGTATTTAAAGTTTTGAAAGAAGCCTCCAGCATTTCAGCAAAGGACATTCCTTCAGCATTGATGTTTTCGTTTGTGATCTGTTCACTCATCTTGTTTTCAACCTCCTTAATTATCCAATCGGGTGTTGATGCACCCGCCGTAATTCCCACGTGGTCAAAACGACTGATTTCATCAACGGGAAGTTCCCCCAAGTGCTCAATATGAAATACATTCTGACACCCGTTCTGGCAGATATGTACGAGCCCTTTCGTGTTGGAACTTGTCCTGTCCCCGATCACTACCATAGCATCCGAAACCTCAGCAAGTTTTCCCGCCTCAGTCTGACGTTTACCGGTAGCAAAACATATTGTATCAAATATTTTGCAATTTGTACATTGTTTTTTTAAAATTTCAATACAATTATTCCAAAAATTTCTTCCGATAGTGGTTTGGGCTACTACCGAGATGGCCTTTTCACCAAAATCCTCATTATCTAAAATATGGTCATTTATGTCTTTTTCGCTCTCAAAAACAAGGGCATTTTTGCACTGCCCCGCAATTCCGCAAACTTCCGGGTGAGTTTTGCTTCCGATAACAATCACCTGTCTGCCCTCATTTTCATTCTCACGAACAATTTTGTGAATTTTTTCGACATAAGGGCATGTTGCATCCACGAAAGGTATATTTCGTGCTTTTAACTCATTAATAATAGATGCAGGTACACCATGTGAGCGAATAATGGCTGTTGCACCATTCGAAATTTCATCGACGGAATCTACGCAAGAAACACCAAGGGATTTTAAATAATCAACAACGTGAGTATTATGTATTATAGGTCCCAAAGTAACAGCGTTAACGCCATCTTTGCCGAGTTTTTCTGCAAGTTCAACCGCACGGCGTACACCAAAGCAAAAACCGGAAGAGGCAGCTCTTGTTACCGTTTTCATTTACACGCCTCCCCCATTGCCAATATGGAGTCAAAAACCTCAGTAGAGATTCTTTTATAATTTTCTGCACTTGTACCTTCACGCTTTTCCGGAATCACAGGTTGACCAATTACCACGTAAACTCTACCAAAAAGTCTCTTTTTAGTGCTTAGATAAACAGGAATCATTGGTGCAGCTGCACGAAGCGCTATCATTGCAACTCCGTTTTTTACATCATTACTATTGTCTGCTCCGCCTTTAACCCTGCGACCTTCGGGGAAAATAAGAAGTTTTTTACCATCTCGTAAAGTTGATATGCTGCTACGTATAGTGGCGATGTCTGCTGCTCCGCGGTCAACGGGAAAGGCACCAAGTGAACTAAGTAACCATCTCAAAAGCGGATTCTCAAACAATTCTTTTTTCGACATAAAACCAAATTTTTCTTTAATACCAAAAGCTACGGCAACAAATATCGGATCGATCATTGATGTATGATTGACACAAACAACAGCAGCACCTTCAGGTATATTTTCTTTACCGACAATTTTCATACGGAAAAGAAGTTTAAAAATCGGCGTCAATACCGCAATTGCTATTTTATAAAACATTTTGAATTAAAGCCTCTCTTTAACTATATTACGTAAAAGCTCAACACTTTGCTCAAGTGTATTTCCGCTTGTATCAACAACAATTGCGTCATCTGCCGCCTTAAGCGGTGCCGTTGCACGGTTAGCATCGTTGAAATCACGTTCCTTAATATCGCGGTGCACTGTCTCAAAATCAACCTTCTGCCCTTTTTCGATAAGTTCAAGATAACGACGATTGGCTCTGTCTTCACTCGATGCAGTAAGGAATATTTTAATTTCAGCATCGGGTAATACTACTGTGCCGATGTCTCTACCGTCCATAATTACACTAAATTTTTTCGCATAGTCACGTTGCTTTTCAAGTAGGAACGCTCTGACGGGAGGGTGTGCTGAAACCTTGGAAGCATAAGATGAAATCTGATGTTCACGGATCGCACCAGAAACGTCCTCGCCATTTAAGAACATGCACTGAACGCCATCTTTGTATGTAAGTTCAATATTTACCTCAGGTAGTATGGATACTACCTGCTCTTCATCAGCCGGGTCAAGCCCTTTTCTGAACACATAGAGACCAACTGTACGGTAAATTGCACCGGTATCAACGTAAATAAAACCAAGTTCTTTGGCAAGAAGTTTTGCAATTGTGCTTTTGCCCGCACCGGACGGGCCGTCTATTGCAATAGCAACTTTACCCATATTTTATCCTCCTAAATTACGCGATGGCCAATACCAATCGCAATTTCATTCAAGTGTACAAGACCAACACCAAAATACATAGCAACACAAATATGCTCGTCCAATCGTGCAATGCCGATTTTACCACCTATATTAAGGCCTAATGCTTTGTTGTCGATCTGAGCAATCGCTTCGTGTGCCGCACCTGCTACCGCACCTTCCTCGTTGTGAGCAACACCTATTACGCCTTCACGATGAGCTGCAATTATTGATCTTTCAATAATTTTGCCAATTGAAGATATGTATTCGCCACCATAATTAACCGCGGCAGCCAATACCCCCTCACTTTTTAATTGTTTGATAAGTGCTTTTTCCTCTTCTATACTACCGGTTACTGCTAATTTAATTGCCGCAGCCATAACCTCTTTGCTACCATTCATTTAATTAATCCTCCTTGCTCATTTCACAAGCCGCAACATAGGCGGTTGACCACGCTATTTGCAGGTTAAAACCACCGGTGTATGCATCGGTGTCAATAATTTCACCGGCAAAATACAGACTGTTAATTAGTCTTGACATCATAGTTTTAGGATCTATTTCCGAAACCTTTATACCACCCGATGTGATTATTGCCTCAGATATAGGTCTGAATGAGTCAACGCAAATCTCAAATCCTTTTAGCACGTCGATAAGTCGTGCTCGTGATGTTTTATCAATCGAATGAACTTTAACGTCTGCGGAAATCCCTGCTTTCAAAAGAACGGGCAAAACAAGTTTTGCAGGCAAAAGGCCACGCAACGCATTTGATATATCCTGATTCTTTCGTTCGTCAAAATCTCTTAAAACACGTGCATTCAACTTTTCTCGGTCAAGAGCCGGTTTCAAATCTATTTTTAAAATGTATTTATCATTTTCAATATCTCGCATATGTGCACTAGCAGAGAGTACCAACGGGCCGGAGACTCCAAAATGCGTAAACAGCATTTCACCCATTTCTTCGAATACGCACTTTTGTTTTCTGTTATACACAGACAAAACAACGTTTTTGAGAGAAAGTCCCTGCATGCTTGAGCATAATTTCGATTCAGCAGTAATAGGTACAAGTGACGCACGAGGAGGTACAATTGTGTGACCTAATTGCGCTGCCATCTTGTACCCGTCACCTGTCGAGCCGGTTCCGGGATACGAAAGCCCTCCGGTCGCAAGTAAAACCGCGTCAGCAGAATATTCCACTCCTTTTGAAATTACGCCGCAAACACGTCCATCCTTACAACAGATTTCGTCAACAGACGAGTTTTGAATGACAACGCCCAAACGCTTCATCTCGTCACAAAGTGCGAAAACAACCTCTTGTGCCTGGTCGGAAACGGGAAAAACGCGTGCACCACGCTCTGTTTTGAGTTTAACACCGAGATCCTCGAAAAAATCCATAACATCTTGTGGAGAAAATCTTGAAAACGCACCATATAAGAATCGTGGATTTTGCGGTACGTTTGATATTAAGGTTTCTCTATCGCAGTTATTTGTAATATTGCAGCGTCCTTTGCCGGTGATTAAAAGTTTTCTTCCGAGTTTTTGATTTTTTTCAAAAACCGTTACCTTAACACCTTGACGCGCAGCAAAAATCGCCGCCATCATACCGGCAGCACCGCCGCCTACAATGATAATTTTCTTCATGCTTCAAATCCTACATAAAATGATTTTTATACTATATATTTTACCATTTTTCCTATAAATTGCAAGATGTTTTTGCTTTAAGCACAATTTCTTTATACTGTTCATATGTAAAAAGAATGTTGATTGCTTCAAGCATGGCATTTGCAGTCATATGGCTCGGCAAATTGCATATTTTTAAAACTTCTTGTCTTAATTTAGCACTAGCCTCACCACCTGAGAGACCATCTTCATAAAAATCTGTTTTTGTAATGGGTATTTTAGTTTCAGGTGTGCTGTCATCGCTTTGAAGGGTTGCTCCTGCCTTGATCAGTGCATCAATGATAACAACGTCATTTACTCCTTCAACGCCTAAAAAACCCTCTTTGGAAGCCGCAGACTTTCGTTTCTCTTTTCCTGCAATTTGCGGTATGTATGCGTGTTTTACTTTTTCTTTAGGCAAAACGCCTTTTAAGTGATTTCTTATAATGAACCCTGCACCGTCACTATCGGTCAGTATTATAACGCCTTTTTGCTCACATATTCGTTTAAAAAGTACACGTTTCTCCTTATCATTGAACACGCCGAATCCCGATGTCTCTAAAATTAATGTATCAACAATTTGTGACAGTTTATTTTTATCATATCGTCC
Source organism: Clostridia bacterium (assembly GCA_017559855.1). Lineage (GTDB taxonomy): Bacteria > Bacillota > Clostridia > Oscillospirales > JAAYXM01 > RGIG7332. The sequence continues at coordinate 31,805 of JAFYQP010000068.1, forward strand.
TTCAACAATAATGGCCTCTTTGATTTTAAGCATTGTTATCACCGTTAAATGATGCAAGTTTAGCAATAAGTTCACGTAACACTTCTTCTTTTGCACCAAGTTTAAGTTTCCCGTCTGCCTCCGCACAAAGGATGACGCTGTTTCTTGCCCAATTGACGTCAACGCCACGTGAAGCGTTCATAATGATTTTTGCAGGATATTCTGATTTCATACCCCACATACTCATAAGTTTAGATATGCCGCCATTTCCTCGTAGCAGACACGCAGCATAGATTTGCCTCATCTGACGTCCGATAAGTGCTAACATTGCTATAGGATCTTCACCTAGTGACATAAGTTTATCAAGAATTTCAAGTGCCTTCGAATACTTTCTCGCAACAATTGCATCTGTTAAGTCAAAAACAACGGCTTCTGCATTCGGAGTCGCTACCGTATCAATATCAATACGTGTAATTGATGTATCAGACGAAAATGCGACTATCTTTTCGATTTCGGGAATAAGTGCCTGCATAAGCGAGCCACAATAGAAAATAAGATATTCGCATAAATCATCTGAAATAACCTTGCCTTCAGATTTAAACCTGCGTTTAATCCAAGTGATTAAATCCGCCTTATCTGCACGTGCAAAGTCAACCATTTCACATACTTTGGAAATGGCAGTATATAACTTTTGTCTCTTGTCAGGCTTAAACTCTGCAGGGTAAACAATAAGCAAAGTGCAGTATTCCGGTATATCAGATATCATATCGGTAAAACGCTTTTTAAAATCTTCATCCGCTTTGAAAACGTCAAAATCAGAAATGAGGACAACTTTTCTCTCACTCATAACCGGATAGGAATCTATGGCATCAGCAAGGTCGTTTGCATTAATTTTCTCGCTAAGTTCAATAAAATTAAACTCACGCATTCCGTCCTCAACTATTGCGTTTATTAATTCATTTTTGTAAAAGTCGAGAAGATATCTCTCTTCGCCGAAGAATATATAAAACCGCTCAAAATTGCCTGCTGCAATGTCTTCTTTAACTTTTTTCCATGAAGATGCTTTACCACTTGCCATACCTCAATTTCCCTCCTTTATCAACTCGTCGGAATAAAAAATTATATCTCCGTTTAAATCTGTTCGTGCAACCTTAATACCCATACTCTCAAACAATAACATCGTTTCGGAGTGCGGATGTCCATATTTATTATCTTCCTCTACCGAAATTACCGCAAATTCAGGCAGAATGGTATTTAACAATTCAATTGAAGATGATGTTTTTGAGCCGTGATGACCTGCTACATAAACCTCTGCATCCGGTAATACATACTCATCACACAGCTCACGCTCAGACTTTTTCCCTAAATCACCTGTAATTACAACCTCAAAATCGTCCTTTTCAAAAACCGTAACAAGGCCGCAATCATTTGAGTCATAAAAATAATCTGCAGGAAATAGTGTAAAATTAAGACCATTTTCGCGAAGATTGGTCTCACGACTTATATACACGATTTTTGAGCCACGATCTGAAGCGAGTTTTGCAATTGTGTCCGCTAAATGTTTATCAGGCGTATTGCGTAACATATAAATCTTTTCTATATCACAGTTTTCAATAAGTTTCTTAACGCCATTTATATGGTCAGAATCAAAATGAGTTATAACAAGTGCGTCCAGAGAATCTTCACCGATTTTTCTTAAGTAATCAACGGCTATATCCCCTGCATTCTTACTTCGACTGCCGCCACAGTCCACAAGCACCGTTTCACCGTTATAGTCGGCCATAACTGAAAGACCTTGTCCTACGTCCAATACAGAAAAACGGACGCCTGTATATTCAGGTACGTCTTTCGTCATAACGGATGAAACAGCCGTGACAATCAAAACAATAGAAACTGCCAATATCGGAACAATCAAATGTCTTTGTCTGTCCTTTATGTACAAAATCAAGACGGTATACAAATAAGCCAGAAAAACTATTTGATATGTATAATCAATGTACGTATTGGCAAAGGGTATTTTAGAAATTAAATCCGCACCATTTAAAAGTAGTTTTGCAAAAAACGCAAGAGGGATAACCAAAAATTTTGCAATCGGCATCCAAATAAACGCAAATATAACAACGAGAATTGATGCGATAAAAATAATATTGACAATCAATATTAAAAGTAAATTTGAAACAGGCGCTATAAGAGAAATCTTTTTAAAATTCAATACAACGATGGGAGTTGTGAATATTATTGCGGCAATTGAAGATGACAGTGTTGCCGTGAAAAAGTTCCTAATCTTTTGAAAAAGTCTCCTATCGGTATCAAAAGGTCTTTTTATATAGTTATCTATTCGGTTACCTAAAACCATAATTCCTAATGTAGCAAGAAAGGATAATTGCAAACCAACGTCCATAACTGCATAGGGATTAAAAGTCAAAATTAATATAAGTGCTACGGATAATGAATTTATTCCGTCAGATTCGCCCCTAAACATAGGGGCTAAAATCATTAGTATATGCATTATAAGTGCACGGACAACGGATGGCGGTGCACCTACTACCATCGTGAAAAATATTAAAATTACAATTACAAAAATGGCCGAATGTTTTCTTTTTCCAAGAAACAGAAAGAGAAAACCCGCCAGAAAAGATAGGTGCATTCCCGAAACGGCTACTACGTGAGCAAGTCCAATCGTAGTGAAGTTACCTTTGTCTTTCGAGTCGAAATCTGTTTTGTCACCAAGCAAAATCGCTGAAACAAGACCTGAAAGCCTTTCGGGCAAAAGTTCTTTAAGTTTTAAATTGATATTGTGAGAAACCCACTTTGGAATAAATCTCACAGAGATTTTACCATTTAAATGATTTTCAAGTGTGTCGTTACAAAACGCAATGGTGTCGATACCTTTTGTTTTGTAATAGGTATAAGCATTAAAATCCTTATCATTTTTCGGGATTTCAAAATCTGCACTACCTTTTATCACGTCACCCGGAACTAACTCTAAACTTGAATCGTTAAAGTACATTTTAGATGTGAATTTATCAGTTAGTTCCGCATTATTTATACTAAAAACCTCAACATCGCAAATAACACCAGTCTTATAGTTATTCACATACGAATATCCAATTACAGTTGCTTCAAAGTCACACTTTTTCTCCGGTATTTCAGGAGCAGGATTTATAATCGGGTATATAAGAAACAAAGAAATAGCGAAAACCACACCTGACATTAAGGAAAAACAAGAACTTTTTCGTCTATTAACAAACAAAAACACAGAAATGCCGCCGAAAGTGCACAATGCGGTTAAAAACGCAAAAAACATATCGGGGATTAATTGTGCAATTATAAGTGTTATGGCAAAACTAAGTGCAAAACATGCGGTTTTCCTTTTCATATCCTAAAACCCTTTTATTAAAAAACGAGGGGAGAAAGATACTCCCCTCGTTTAGTGATTTGTTAGATTTTGTTGTCACTACCAAGTACGTTAACGATCTTGTGCTTAACAAGTTCCTTGATGTTAGCACGTGCCGGTGAGAGGTACTGACGCGGATCAAAGTGAGCCGGATTCTGATTAAAGTACTCACGAATGCTACCGGTCATTGCAAGACGAAGGTCAGAGTCAATGTTGATCTTACAAACTGCCATAGAAGCAGCCTTGCGGAGCATATCTTCCGGAACGCCCTGTGCACCCGGCATGTTACCGCCGTTTGCATTGATCATCTCAACGTACTTCGGAATAACGGAAGAAGCACCATGTAAAACGATCGGGAAGTTGGGAAGACGCTTAGAAACCTCTTCTAAGATATCAAAGCGGAGACGGGGCTCGCCTTTGAACTTGAATGCACCATGGCTGGTACCAATTGCAATAGCGAGAGAGTCAACACCTGTACGTGTAACAAACTCTTCAACTTCTGCAGGGTTGGTAAACTGCGCATCCTCTTCGGATACATTTACGTCATCCTCGATGCCTGCGAGCTTACCAAGCTCACCTTCTACAACTACACCACGAGCATGTGCGTAGTCAACAACCTTCTTGGTAAGTTCGATGTTTTCCTCGAAAGAATACTTGGAACCGTCGATCATAACGGAAGTGAAACCACCGTCGATACAAGATTTACAAATTTCAAAACTATCACCGTGGTCGAGATGTACACAAATCGGAAGATTGGTATCCTCAACAGCAGCCTCGATAAGTTTCATAAGGTAAACGTGCTTTGCATACTTACGTGCACCTGCAGAAACCTGAAGGATAAGCGGAGAGTTAACCTCCTTAGCAGCTTCGGTAATACCCTGTACGATTTCCATGTTATTAACATTGAACGCACCGATAGCATAACCGCCTTCATAAGCCTTTTTGAACATTTCAGTTGAAGTAACTATTGGCATAATGATTCTCCTTTTCATTAATTCATATACATTATATTTTACCACATTATACGCTAAAATCAAGAGTTTTTTTAGATTTTTTGCAAGCGTGTAAAAATCGGTAAATCTCACCTAGAAGAATGATATCTGACTGCTTTGCGGAATATCTCCCAGAGCACCGTTTTTCTCCAAAAGTTCGATAACCGCTTTGGATACTTTATTGCATCGTGATTGTATTTCATCCATAGATAAGAACTTACTCTTTTCTCGCTCATCCATAATGCTTCGTGCCGCAACCTCTCCAAGGCCCGGAATTGCAGTGAACGGCGGTCTTAGACGTCCGTCCTCTGTTATTTTGAAGTTCACCGCATCCGACTCATATAAGTCAACCGGAGCGAATTTAAATCCTCTTAGATAGAATTCGTGACATACCTCAAGTGTTACAAGCATATCCTTCTCAACCGCAGATGGCTTTTCCTTTTTGTTTATTGTATCCATCTGAGACAGTACCAATTCATCTCCGTTTACCATAACGGATGCATCAAACGCCTTTGCTCTGATAGAGAAATATGCAGCATAGAACGCAAGTGGTTGATGCACTTTGAACCAGGCAATACGGAACGCCATCATTACGTATGCAACCGCATGTGCCTTCGGGAACATATACTTAATCTTCTTACAAGACTCAATGTACCACGCAGGAACGTTATGTGCACGCATATCATCTACATACTCAGGTTTTAGGCCTTTACCCTTTCGTACGTCTTCCATTATTGAGAAAGAAATTTTAGGATCCATGTTCATGGAAATAAGGTATAACATAATATCGTCACGGGCACAAATGGCCTCTTTAAGCGTTGCTATCCCCTCTTGAACAAGAGTTTGTGCATTGTTGAGCCATACGTCAGTACCGTGAGAAAGGCCTGAAATTCTTACCAACTCGTCAAATGTTGTCGGCTTTGTGTCAAGTAACATTTCGCGAACGAATTTAGTGCCGAACTCCGGAATTGCAGTAGCACCGGTTTCTCCCAAAATCGGATCTACACCAATACCTAACGCACCGCAGGATGTAAAGATGCTCATAGTATCAGGATCATCAAGGGGAATTTTTTTCGCATCAAGGCCGGTCAAATCCTCAAGCATTCTTATCATCGACGGATCATCATGGCCCAGAAGGTCGAGTTTAAGGATATTATCGTGAATTGAATGATAGTCAAAGTGGGTTGTGATTATGTCACTATTCTTATCATCCGCAGGGTGCTGAACAGGGGTAAAATCGTAAATTTCCTTGTCCATCGGAACAATCATAACGCCGCCGGGATGCTGTCCTGTTGTACGTTTAATACCAGTACAGCCAACCGTTAAACGATTTTGCTCAGTCTTTGATCTATACTCGTTACGCTCGTCTAAGTACTTTTTAACAAAACCAAATGCAGTTTTCTCTGCAACGGTACCAATTGTTCCCGCACGGAACACGTGATCCTCGCCGAAGATTTCAATCGTGTGGCGGTGTGCACGGCCTTGATATTCGCCGGAGAAATTAAGGTCAATATCAGGCACCTTGTCACCATCAAAGCCCAAGAACGTTGCAAACGGAATATCAAAACCATCTTTCCCTAATGGTTCGCCGCAATTAGGACACACCTTGTCCGGCATATCCGCACCTGCACCAAAGCCCTGGCCGGTCACAAATTCCGAATACTTACAATGCTCACATCTATAGTGCGGCGGGAAAGCATTAACCTCTGTAATACCTGCAAAATATGCAACTACGGAAGAACCAACAGATCCTCGCGAACCGACAAGATATCCCGACTCATTGGAGCGGAGAACGAGTTTTTGAGCAATTATATACATAACATCGTAGCCACGTGCAGTTATCTTACCCAATTCGTATTCCAGACGCTCCTCAACAATCTGAGGCAGCGGATCGCCGTATAATTCTTTTGCCTTTGCATGGCACATATTAATGAGATCTTCCTTAGAACCTTCAATCGACGGCGGAAAATTCTCTTTCGGTATGGGGCGGATCGTCTCACACATATCTGCAATTTTATTTGTGTTTTCAACTACAACCTCATATGCTTTTGCCTCACCAAGATATGAGAATTCTTTCAGCATTTCATCTGTTGTTTTAAAGTAAAGTGGTGCCTGATTATCAGCGTCATTGAAGCCGAGACCTGCCATAAGTATTCGGCGATACACTTCATCATGAGGCTCAAGAAAATGAACGTCACCTGTTGCGGCAACGGGTTTGTTTAGTTTATCACCTAAAGCAACTACCTGACGATTGAAATCCCGAATATCATCTAAAGATCGCACGATGCCCTGTGCCAACATAAACTCGTTATTGCCAACAGGCTGAATTTCAAGAAAATCGTAGTACGATGCGATCTTTTCAATTTCTTCATCAGACTTTTTGCCCATGATAGCACCATATAACTCACCTGCTTCACAAGCGGAACCTACGATAAGACCTTCTCTGTACTCATCCAAAACAGAACGAGGAATTATGGGCCTTCTCTGGAAATATTTCAGATTGGAAAGGGATACCAACTTATATAGATTTTTAAGACCAACATAATCTTTAACAAGGATTATAAGATGGTATGGTTTAACCTTGGCAACCTTACCTGTATTCATACCTGATAAGTCAAGGTTAATTTCCTTTGCGTTTTTAGTTCGTGCCGGAGAATTCTTAAGCATATCAAAAAACTTAACGAGCATATGTGCAACGGTGGCCGCATCGTCCCCCGCCCTATGGTGCTCAAACTTGGGCAGCGACAGTGCGTTTGCAACAATATTAAGTCGATGACGCTCTAAATTAGGCATCAGAATACGTGCCATTGTGAGCGTATCAAGAGATACAAAATTGTAATCAATGCCATATTTCTTACAACCTACACGGAGGAAGCTGATATCGAAATCCGCATTGTGTGCAACTAAAACTCTTCCGTTAACAAACGCCAGGAAATCTCGCAATGCCTCTTCCTCATTAGGTGCATCTTTAACGGTCTCATTTGAAATACCCGTAAGTTTGGTTATTTGTTCAGGTATAGCCATATTGGGATTTACGTATGTATGATATTCCTCACACAGTACACCATTTCGTAAAACGGTAGCAGCAATTTCCGTAATTCCATCTATACCCGCCGTAAGTCCGGTCGTTTCAATATCAAAGCACACAAACTCACCGTCAAGCGGTTCACTTGATTCACCCTTGAGTGCAGTTACGTTGTGGTCATTGTTTATGAAATACGCTTCAATACCGTAAATTACTTTTATATCTTTACCCTTAGTTGCGTTCATAGCCTCAGGAAAGGCTTGTACAACGCCGTGGTCGGTAATTGCTACCGCAGGGTGTCCCCAATCAGATGCACGTTCTATAAGGCTTGCAGCGGATGATACGCCGTCCATTGATGACATATTGGTATGCATATGGAGTTCAACACGTTTTTTCTCGGCATTGTCCATACGGATTTTCTTCTTACACTTTACAATATTCTGTGCCTTCAAAACCATATCCTGCACGTACATATCGTATGCAGTAATGCCGTAAACCTTAACGTGTGCACCCTTTTTCATCTGCTTTGCAAGTTCGTTGCCTTCATCGATAGGCAATGTTTTCACAACTTTAATAGAACCGGTATAGTCGGTAATATCAAACTTAAGACGCATTGTTCCACGCTCAAGATTTTCTCTGTGGTCAGTATAGAACACGTCACCCTCAACGGAAACTTTGCCATAATCATCGCTAAGTTCGCTCATAGGGATAATGTCGTCCATTTGCGGCTTTCCTAAGAGAACTTCTCCCTCAACAGATTGAAGTTTCGTTCTTTTAAACGGACTACGCTCCTTAACAGGTGCGGGAGTAGACTTTTTAGGTGTAGGTGTGGGTAGCGGAGGTTGGTCTAAGAGCATTTTATTTCTTATTTCTTCTACGGCTTCCTCGTTAAATTCCCCGTTAATCACCTGAACGTCAACATTCACGCCAAAACTCTCGCTAATCTCTTTCTTAAGCCACGGGATACAAGCGGAAACAACTTTCTCCCCGTCACTTGCTAATTTGATTTCTAAAACGTTACCGTTTAATTCGAACACTGAATTCTGCAAATGACCGTTAATAGCGGGAAAAATCCGCTTAATGTGTACTTTCAATTCATCAAAATATGCATTCCCCAGCAAATCGGAAGAGTATTTTGCAATGATTCTCATACTGTTCAGTCCGTATTTCGCGGAAATTATATTCTCAACGGTTGAAATCGCCGAGTAAGTACAGACTTCATCAAAAGAAATAGTTACGCAAATCTCTTTTTTTGCGGTATCAACCGTTGCGTTATCAATATATTTATTTAAAATTAAAGAAATATCTTCGTGTGTGTCAGATATTCCGAACATCTGGCTTAGTGTTATTTTCTTATCCAAGATATGTATTCCCCTTATTATAACTGCCCGATTAACTCCATAAGTGAATCAACAAGTTGGTCCATCGGTACTTTTTTAACAATTTCTCCTTTTTTAAACAAAAGTCCCTCACCGTCGCCGCCGGCAATACCAACATCTGCCTCTCTAGCCTCACCGGGGCCATTTACCGCACATCCCATAACCGCAACTGTAAGCGGACGCGTTTCGGACTGCAGACGTGCTTCAACTTGAGATGCGATGTCGATTAAATTTATTCGGCATCTGCCACAAGTGGGGCACGAAACCAAATTAACGCCTCGTTCTCTTTTTCCGCATGCCTTAAGAATAGCATACGCAACCTTGACCTCTTCCTTCGGATCTGCGGTCAACGATACACGAAGTGTATCACCGATACCGTCGCAAAGAAGGCTGCCGATTCCTATTGCGGACTTAACGGTACCCATAAACGCAGTGCCGGTCTCAGTAACACCAAGATGCAACGGATAATCTGTTTTTTCAGAAAGCAATCTGTATGCCTTTATTGTCTTATTTACGTCAGATGCCTTAATTGAAATTGCGATATCGTCAAAATCAAAACGATTTAATATCTCGACGTGCGACATAGCACTCATCATCATTGCGTACGGAGTGACACCATATTGTGCCAAAAGTTCCTTATCAAGTGATCCGCCATTGACGCCAATTCTAATAGGAATATTCTTAGAGCGACACACGTCAACAACTTTTTTCACTCTATCTTCGCTGCCAATGTTACCGGGGTTTAAGCGAATCTTATCAGCACCGGCATTAACAGCCTCTATTGCAAGGCGATAGTCAAAGTGGATATCGGCAACAAGCGGTATATTAATATTCTTTTTTATGTCGTAGATTGCACGTGCAGCATCAGCATCCACAACTGCAACACGAATAAGTTCACAGCCGACGGATTCCAATTCTTTAATCTGATTAACTGTCGCCTCAACATTACGAGTATCCGTATTGCACATGGACTGTACAACTATGGGACTGCCGCCACCAATTGTTAAATTGCCAACTTTAATTTGCTTTGTTTTTTTCATATTAACCACCTGCGAAAAGTTTAAAAATATCGTTAAATGCAACAAAAATCATCAAAAGGATTAAAAGTAAAAATCCTGCGGCGTGAATCCATCCTTCATACTTTTTCGGAATTGGCTTTCTTGCGATGAATTCAATGAGCATAAAGAACAGTCTGCCACCATCAAGTGCGGGGATTGGGAGCAAATTCATAATTCCCAGATTTATTGACACCAAGGCAAGAAGATACCAAAGCGAGAGCATAGATTCTTTTGCGGTATCAACCATAATAGAACTGATACCAATAGGTCCGGACATATCGTCAAGACCTGCCCTGCCTGTAATTAAATCAAGAAGCCCGACGAAAACAAGCCTTACCATATTGTAAGAATTTTTCAAAACAAATTTCGCTTTATTCAAGAAACTTGTTTTTTCAACTTCAAAAGTAAGTCCGTAACGCTCAACCGTCTCGCCGTTTTCTTCCACCTTGCGGAGTTCAAGTTTTACGTCATCAAGCAGTACTTTCTCACCATTTCGTTCAACCAAAATATCGTACATCGGCGGATTTTCGGCACGGTCGAGAGCAATGTAAAAATCCGAGAACAATACAATATTATAATCATCAATCGCAAGAATAGTATCACCCGGTTTAAGATCACTTATATGCTCTTCAACGGCATTGATTGTGGGTACCGTCCAAGCGGTTACCGGCAAGAACACAAACGCAAGAACAAGGACACCGACGATCAAGTTCATAATCGGTCCGGACGCCACAATCAAAAATCGACTAAAGAGAGGTTTAGCATGAAAAGAGTGTTCAACATCTTCACTTTCATCATCTTCACCCTCCATGGCACAATAGCCACCAAGCGGGAAAAGTCTTAATGCGTAAAGAGTTTCACCAATCTGCTTTTTAATGATGGCAGGCCCCATACCTATTGCATACTCATTTACACGAACTCCTGAAATTTTCGCCGCGATAAAATGGCCAAATTCATGAATTGCAATGAGTGCTCCAAAAAGAATTACAACTAAAATAATATAAATAGTAACCACCTACTTAAAATGTTTAGATACAGATTCACGAGCTAATTTATCCGCTTCCAAAATATCCTCAAGTGACGAATCAATGTTTGTTCTCACATTTTCCATTGCTTCCTGCACAAGTTCCGCAATCTCTAAAAAACCACATTTTTCACCTAAAAAAGCAGCAACTGCCGCTTCGTTTGCACCGTTTAATACTGCGGCACTTGCATCCTTTGACGCCGCCGCTTTCATTGCAAGTTTAAGACAAGAGAAAGTCTCAACATCAGGCGTTGCAAAAGTAAGGTTTTTCATAGTCTTAAAGTCAAGTCTCGGTCCGTTAAAATCCATTCTATTGGGGTATGTCAGTGCATATGCAATAGGCAAACGCATATCGGGAGCTCCAAGTTGTGCAAGAACAGCACCATCGCAAAATTCAACCATTGAATGAATTATACTCTCTCTATGAACTACAACTTCAATCTGCTCCGGTGTTACACCAAATAGCCACATAGCCTCAATAAACTCAAGACCTTTATTCATAAGTGTTGCGGAATCGATTGTAATTTTACTGCCCATGCTCCAATTGGGATGATTAAGAGCATCTTTAACCGTAACAGATTTAAGTTCTTCTCTCTTTTTGCCAAAGAAAGGTCCACCCGATGCAGTAAGTAATATCTTACTTACCTCATTATGGTCTGCATTTGCCTGCATACATTGAAAAATAGCGGAATGCTCTGAGTCAACAGGTAACAGAGACACTCCCTTTTCTTTTGCTCTTTGTGTAACAATCGAACCTGCACATACAAGGGTTTCTTTATTTGCAAGAGCAATATTTTTACCCGCATCAATTGCAGCGATGGTCGGAATTAGTCCAACCATTCCTACAACTGCAGTTAAAACGCATTCTGCATCATCAATCTCTGCTGCTGCAACAAGACCGTCAGATCCGCCATACACCTTCATATCGGTATCAGCTAGAGCAATTTTAAGTTCACGATATGCCCTCTCATCCATTGCCGCAACACATTTTGGCCTAAATTCACGAGCCTGCTCTTCAAGTAACTTGATGTTGCGATTTGTTGTGAGTGCGGATGCAGTTATGTTATATTTACGTAGAATATCAATTGTCTGTCTGCCAATCGAGCCGGTAGAGCCCAAAACAGAAACATTAGAAACCATAAGGTTTTCCACCTCTTATGCTATAAGTGTAATGAAGTTTAAAATGATAAGTGTTGCCGGAGCAGTGAAAAGTACGCTATCGAATCTATCGAGTATACCTCCGTGTCCCGGAAAAATAACGCCATAATCCTTAATATTGTATTCCCGTTTTATGATAGATAATGATAAATCACCAATCTGAGCAATGGGAGAAAGTACAAGACCGGCTATGGCAAGTACCAAATAATTGGCATCGAGAAGAAAACACTTTTCCATAATGAAACCATAGATGATAAAAGATAAAACGCAAACAATAACACCACCGATTGCTCCTTCGACAGTCTTTTTAGGACTAATAGTAGGTGCTAATTTGTGTTTGCCTAAGAAATAACCGGTAAAATATGCTCCGGTATCAGTAATCCACGCCGCCATAAACGGGACAATAATAAGATAAATCCCATTACTACTACTCATTATGCCCAAAATCGAAGATAAAAAAAGCGGGATAACCGTTGAACCGAAAATTGTCGCTGTGACTTGTTTGAATTCGATGCTTTTCTGTTTGATCATCCATATCACAAACAACAAAAGTGCAAGCAAAAACACCGCAGGTAAAACAAATTTGCTATTATAGCCGAAATGTGCCCATAAAACGACCGCAAGTGCCATAATATATCCGACACAAACAAGTGCTTTTTCGGTCACTATCTTGCTACGCCATAGCAGTTCATACACGGAAACAAGTGCAATAAGTGCAACGAAAACCGTAAGGTACACCGGCGGCAATAAGTAAACAACCACAAAGAAAAACGGCAATGCAATAAATGCCGATATAGTACGAATCGCCATACACTACACCCCTCCAAATCTTCGGGATCGATTTTGATATGCAAGTATTGCACGGTCAAGTTCAATGGGTTTGAAATCGGGCCACAGCACATCGGTAAAATAATATTCAGAATAAGCCGACTGCCAAAGTAAAAAGTTTGATGTTCTTATTTCACCGCTAGGACGAATGATAAGTTCAGGATCGGGAACGTCTTTGGAGTAAATGGAATCTGATATCATCTGCTCGGTTATCTCATCAACCGAAATTTCTCCGTTTTTAACCGCAGTTGCAATCTCTTTTGTTGCTCTAGCAATCTCATCACGGCCACCGTAATTCAAACATACATTTACATGTATACCCGTCATATCGCGGCTTTTTTCTTCAACCTCATTCATCATTTGCTGAAGTTTGGGCGAAAGGCGTGTTCTGTCACCCCAGAAAGTAAGTTTAATGTTGTCTTTACGAACTTTTTCAAAAGCCTCTAAAATGTATTCTTCAAGGAGGTTCATAATAGCATCAACTTCATCCTGAGGTCTTTTCCAATTTTCAGTAGAAAACGCATAAACGGTAAGATATTTAATTCCAATATCATTACAGTACGTTGCAATGGTGCGGAAAGTTTCACTTCCCACTTTATGACCTGCAGTTCTCGGAAGTCCTCTCTTCTTTGCCCATCTGCCGTTACCGTCCATAATGATTGCTATATGACTAGGAAGGTTTGACATATCAACCTTTTCCAAAGTTACTTTTTTCTTTTTAAACCAACTCATTACTTATATTCCCCTCATTGCAAAATGAACATAAGGGCAAAGGCTGCCCTTATGTTCTTTTTTAATATAACTTATTATACTTCAAGAAGTTCCTTTTCTTTCTTTGCTACCATAGTATCGATATCCTTGCAATGTGCATCGGTAATTGTCTGAACTTCCTTTTCCATTCCCTTTAAGTCATCTTCAGTAATTTCGGATTTCTTTTTAAGATCTTTGAAGAAATCAATTGCGTCACGACGGATATTACGGATAGCAACCTTACCATCCTCACCGATTTTCTTAACCTGTTTGATAAGTTCATGACGGCGTTCCTCTGTAAGCTGCGGGAAAGTTAAACGAACAACCTTACCATCGTTCTGCGGGTTAATACCGAGATCAGATGTCTGGATAGCTTTCTCAATCGCTTTGAGAATTGAACCGTCCCACGGTTGAATTACGAGGGTTCTTGGCTCCGGTACGGAAACAGAACCTACCTGGTTAATCGGAGTTGCTGTTCCGTAATAGTCAACAACAATCTTTTCAAGTACTGCCGGATTTGCACGACCTGCACGTACAGCACCTAAGTCATTTGCAACCACGTCGGTTGTCTTGGACATTTTTGCGTCAAATTCTTTAACTTGTGCATTCATAATATATTAATCCTCCTTAACGATTGTACCGATCTTCTCGCCCATAATGACACGGCGGATATTATCGCGGTCACGAAGAGCAAATACAATGATCGGAATATTATTATCCATAGAAAGAGATGTTGCAGTACTGTCCATAACGGCAAGGTGACGTGCAAGTACCTCATTATATGTAAGAGTGTCAAACTTTTTAGCATCCGGATTCTTCTTGGGATCAGAGTCATAAACACCGTCAACGTTTGTTGCCTTCATAATGACTTCTGCATCAATCTCTGCAGCACGTAAAACCGCTGCAGTATCGGTTGAGAAGAACGGATTGCCGGTACCGCAAGCAAAAATTACTACTCTGCCCTTCTCCAAATGACGAACAGCGCGATTTCTAACGTACGGCTCTGCAAATGCTCTCATTTCAATCGCAGTCTGAACACGGACATTAACGCCCTTCTGTTCCAGCACGTCGGCAACTGCAAGAGAGTTAATTGTAGTTGCAAGCATACCCATATGGTCAGCACGAGTGCGGTCCATATGATCTCCGCCGTCTTTTGCACCACGCCAGAAGTTGCCGCCACCAATTACAATACCGATTTCGACGCCCAATTCAACACATTCTTTAACTGCGTCACACACAGAATCAATAACGGTAAAATCAAGGCCTGTTTTCTTCTCACCGGCAAGAGCCTCACCGCTGATTTTGAGTAAGATACGTTTATATAATGGCTTTTGCATAACTTTCCTCCATATATAAATTTTAAAATATTCTTTATATATTATAATAAATCTTTTTAGCCAAATTGTCCACCTATTTTTTTGATTTTTTTCATAAAAAATAAAAAATAGGCATTTCGACGAAATGCCTATTTATGTCATCATTCTTTTGCCACGAAGCAGAGCAAAACTGAAAAAAGCAAAAAGTATTGCTACTGTTATCGTTAGCACCGTGCCTTTCCCCGGCAAAAACACATAAAAACTCTCAAATAACGTTTTGAATCCGTAAAAACTAAAAATTAGATACGCGGTTATTTTCATAAATTTTTCCGGAATCTGTTTGTGCAAAACTTTGGCTACTAGAATTCCGATAAAATCAGCCATCAGCATACCGAGAGTCGCACCCACAAATACACCCATTGCCATATTGGGATTGCTTGCTGAAAACGCAATAGCCGAAAGTTGTGTCTTGTCGCCCAACTCTGCTATGAAAAATGATATGGCAATTCCCCATATCGACCGTCTTGCACGCCCGGTTTCAGCATTATTTTGCCCTATTGTAAGCATGGCAAAAATTAAAAAGAAAAAACCTGCAGCGACACGAATGTATTCCATCGGGAACAAGTTGGATAACACATTTCCCATAAATACGCCCATTGCGTTTAGTAATACGGTCGCAACTCCTACACCACAGATAACGTCACGGGTTTTGCTCCCGGCTGCAAGGCCAATGACAAAAAGTTGTGTTTTGTCGCCCATCTCCGCGATACACACGGAGAAAAAAACAGAAAAAATCGTCCCAATAATTTCACCGCACCTCTATTTCCCACACGGAATAAGAAGAACACTGCCCGCCGCTGCATTTTCAAAAGATTCAAGGCAATTTGCTGCCGCAATTTCCTCAACTGTAGTGTTGTACTTTTTGGCAATATTCCAAAGCGGTTGTTCTGTGTATATATGCTTAACAATGACCGTTGCTTCATCGGATTTATTCGTAAAACGCTCTCCACAACTCAACTTTTTTAAATTTCTTATCCTGTCTTCACCTATAACCTTGATATCATAGTCAACAAAAAATTGCACGGTAATCTGATTTTCCCGCCCTGTTGCATTTATCCCCGCAACGCTTAAGTCGCAAATAATTTTCTGCCTATCCTCACTCATTAAATCACATAATACCCCGCATTTTCTGTGAACACTATATATCTGATCATTATCATCAGTATATACAATTTGAATTTGGGCATTGTTTTGAAGTTTGTCTACATTTCTACGCATCGGCTCTAAAATAACCTTTGCATCAAGTATTCGTTTTACTGTGTTTGCGGTTTCAACTTTCTCATTAACGGTGACTCTTTTGTTTTCCTTACTACACAATCGCTGTATCGTCACGTCTTCAAACTGAGGACTCAAAGCATAAGAAGTACTGTATAAATCCTCTACCGCAGGAATCTGTTTCTTTAAGTGCACCGTAAGAATGGTGTCAACCAAAATGTTGACAGAAATATATCTGGCATCGCCCGTCATATCGTGTGCAGCGTTGATATCACATGCTCTGATGCTCATTTTTAATTCAAGATCACACTCTTCCTCAAACTCATCCACATCCATAATTTGTGAATACGGAAGATTTTGTGTCATAACATTTAACGTTCCGTCATTTGAAATATATGTACTTTTTATTGTTGCTATACCCTTAAAAATCGCCTTATTACCAATGATTTTCATATCCGTGCAGTCAAGTGCAACGGAACTTTCAAGCATAGTTTCAAAATCCGGAATGGTTTTCGGAATTTCCATGTCATCTATAATGGTAAAACTGCGTTCTCTAATCATACAAGGAAGATACATATCAACGGTACCCGTTTTCACTTTCACAGAATACTCGTTTTCATTTTCTATTTCTTGCGTAATTCCCATGTGTTTTATCGCATAACATTTTGCATCAATTGCAATTTGTGCCCTCAATGCAATTTTACGAGAGTTGATCTCTCTTGCCTCAAGTGTTATCAATTCAGAACTTATAACACACGGCATATCTTTAGTTATTTCAGAGGATTCGAAACGATGGCTAAAAGGGATATTAACATCAAGTTTTCTAACGTTTTTCTCGCCTTCAGCAACATAAAGGACACATCCCTCAACAACGCCGGACACAACTATATTACCGGCATTTGTTTCCTTGTTTTTTACGCAACATTTACCGTTTGACGTGATTATCCTCATCATATCAGGGCTTGTGTCCGGAATAATGTGTTCACCACTTGCCTCATGAACGATACAAGACTCATATACACCTGAATAAAATTCAATTTTCTGCTTATTAAGTTCCATTTCCATACTTTTATGCTCCTTCCGCAGTTATTTTCTGTTAAATTATATGAGCAGGAAATGGAGTTTATTACAAAAATAAAAAAGGACGAAGTTTTAAACTTCGTCCTTTAAATATTAAAAGCAACTTACTTAGCCATGCTTGCAACTTCTTCAGCGAAGTTGTCAACACGCTTTTCAATACCTTCACCCTTCTCGAAACGGGTAAATGCAACTACCTTGATGGAGCCGCCGAGTTCCTTAGCAACTGCGTCAACGTGCTTGGAAACAGAAACCTTATCATCCTTAACGAATGCCTGCTCAAGTAAGCAGTTCTCAGAATAGAACTTGCCGATACGGCCCATAACCATCTTCTCAGCAATATTCTGGGGCTTACCCTCGTTCATTGCCTGTGCCATAAGGATTTCTTTTTCCTTCTCTAAAACAGAGGGATCAACGTCGTCCTTAGCAAGGTAAGAGGGATTCATAGCAGCGATCTGCATAGCAATATCGCGGCCGAGAGCAACAACTGCATCGTTACCCTTAATATCGTCGCTTACTTCCATATTAACGAGAACACCGATCTTACCGCCTGCATGAACGTAAGGAACGGTTACATTTTCCTCATAGATAGCAAAACGACGAACCTTGATGTTCTCACCGATGGTAAGAATCTTCTCACGCTGCATCTCTTCAACGGTTAAATCGCTACCGGGATACTTGCAAGCAAAAAGTGCTTCAACATCAGCAGGCTTATTTGCTGCAACTGCACCTGCAACGTCCTCAACGAACTTCTGGAAATCAGCGTTCTTTGCAACGAAGTCAGTCTCACTGTTAACCTCAACAGCGATACCCATACCATCAATAACACCTGCATAAACTAAACCTTCAGCAGCGATACGGCCAGCCTTCTTCTCAGAAGCGGCAAGGCCCTTCTCACGAAGGAATTCAACTGCCTTGTCCATATCACCATCAGAAGCGGTAAGTGCCTTTTTACAATCCATCATACCAACGCCGGTCTTTTCACGAAGCGCTTGTACATCTTTTGCTGTAAATGCCATTGTTATTTTCCTCCTAATATATAAAATTATTCAGCTGCGTCCTCTGCTGCATCCTCAGCAGCAACCTGCTCGCCCTGACGAGCTTCGATAGCAGCATTAGCAATAGTCTCAGAAATGAGTTTGATTGCACGGATAGCATCATCATTACCCGGGATTACGTAGTCTACTTCTTCCGGATCACAGTTTGTGTCAACGATAGCGATTATCGGAATACCGAGTTTGCGTGCTTCTGCAATAGCGTTGCGTTCCTTGCGGGGGTCAACGATAAAGAGTGCACCCGGAAGTTTGTCCATTTCTTTAACACCGCCGAGATACTTCTCAAGCTTTGCAATTTCTGCCTGAAGTTTAATAACTTCTTTCTTGAGGAGAAGATCGAAAGTGCCGTCTGCTTCCATACGCTTTAACTGATTAAGACGGTCGATACGACGACGCATAGTCTTAAAGTTGGTAAGCATACCGCCGAGCCAACGAGCGTTTACATAGTACATACCAACACGCTCTGCCTCTTCCTTGATAGCATCCTGTGCCTGCTTTTTGGTACCAACGAAAAGAATGCTCTTACCTTCTGCAACGATATCACGTGCAAAGAAGTATGCTTCCTCGAGTTTCTTAACGGTCTTCTGTAAATCGATAATGTAGATACCGTTACGCTCGGTGAAGATGTACGGAGCCATCTTCGGGTTCCAACGACGTGTCTGGTGACCGAAGTGAACTCCGGCTTCCAGAAGCTGTTTCATAGAGATTACCTGTGACATAAAAATTTTCCTCCTTTTGTTTAAACCTCCATATTGCTTTAACTCCCGCGGCCACCTTGCGGCACCGACCGTGAAATGGCAATATGTGCGTTTTACCGATTAATGTTACCACAACTGTAAATAAAATGCAAGTGTTTTTTTAAGAAAACCAAGTTTTTTTATCATTACAGTGACAATGACGCACCTTATAGTCCACCAAAATTATATCATCGCCTATTGTTTGTATCGATTCCCACGGAATAATATGCACCTGTCTCTGCCAGAATTTCCAACCGCAACTTCCGGGAACAATAATTGATATTACCCGCCCGCAAGACGAATCTATTTCAATATCGGTTACATATCCGAGACGTGCACCGTCACATAGATTTATTACTTCTTTACTGCTAAGATCGGTTATTCGTGTTCCGTTCATCAAATCACCCGATATTATTTATGAAGCAATATCAAATATTATTCTAAAAAATCATACACAGAACAAAGAGAAACAATACATTGAAAAGAGTGAACACCGTAAAATACTTTAAAATATTTGCATTCTCACATTTTGCATATATTTTAAATGAAATAAGACTTGCAAGAGAGGCAATAATCGTCCCAAGACCACCTATATTAGTGTGTGTAAGCAAGATTTCCCCATTATTAGTGAAATTTGAAAGCATTACCGCCGCAGGGACATTGCTTATAACCTGACTCATGATAAGCGTTGTTGCTTTTGCGTTGTTCGCCATTTGTCCTGCAATAAACTCTCGAATTATATCTATTCGAGCAATATTACCGGCAAAAATGAAAAAGAACACAAAGGTTATCAAAAGCGAGTAGTCTACTTTTTTGAAAATTTCTCGCTCACAAACAACAAGTGCCACAAGGACTGTGCCAAGTAAAATGTAATCGTTTACTATGTGAAAAACACAAAGAAGGCACAAAGCAAACAAACCAAGCCATAAGATGAGTTTTTTCCCCTGTTCTATCTCGGCAGTTTTTTCAAAGGCAACATTCACCTTCTCGTTTTTTATACAAATCGTGCAGATGATAATTAGGAAAAGAGATACCAAGGAAATCGGAAGGACATTTCCGCAAAAATCCAATATCGACATTCCAAATTTGCTATACAGATACAGATTCTGTGGATTTCCTACAGGAGTCGCCATACTGCCTAAATTTGCGGCTATAGTCTGCATAACTACGGTGAATATAAGATATTTGTTCATGCCGATAAGATCAAGCACCAAAACCGCAAACGGAACGAAAGTAATGAGCGCTACATCATTTGTTATGAGCATTGATGTAAAGAAGCACAACAGAACCAATATAGTTATGATAGTTTTTAATGATTTTTCACCCTTACAGAGAACGTGGGCAAATTTCTCAAGCAATCCGCATTTCTGTACCCCTGCAACAACTGCCATAAGACAAAAAAGCAAGATTAAAACGTGCGTGTCAATATACTCTGTGTATCCCACATCCGGCGGAACAAAAAACACACTTACGAGTGCCGCAACAAATGCGATACAAAGCACAATCTCCCGCTTCACAAAAGAAACTATTTTCATAATAACCCCTTTAGTTCGTTTAGATCATTTTTAAACACGTTAAGTGCCATCAGAATAGGCTCTTGGGTACGCAAATCCGCACCCGCAGTAGCAAGTAAATTAAGAGGATAATCCGAATCTCCGCTCTTTAAAAATTCCAGATAACGGTCCACCCCATTATCAGTATTTAATATCCTGTCAACAAGTGAAACTGCAGCGGAATATCCGGTAGCATACTGATAAACGTAGAAATCCGAATAAAAATGAGGTATTCTCGCCCACTCCATTGCTATTTCTTCATCTATCCTTGCACCGCCGCCCATGTAGTCGCAATTCAGCTTATAGTAAACGTCACTTAAGTATTCCGCTGTAAGAGACTCTCCGTTTTCATATGCCGCATGAATTGTTTTCTCAAATTCAGCAAACATGGTCTGTCTGAAAACCGTTGTACGGAATTCTTCCAGACGGTGTCCAATCAAATAAGCACGGAACTTCTTATCATCGGTATTCTTCAAAAGGTACTCCATGAGAAGATTTTCGTTTACCGTACTTGCAACCTCGGCAACAAAAATTTTATAGTTTTTGTATATCGGAGGTTGGTTTCTGTTTGTATAATACGAGTGCATTGCGTGTCCCATTTCGTGTGCAAGTGTGAACACGTCAGACAATGTCCCGTCAAAGTTGAGTAATACATAAGGATGCACATCATTACTGCCCCAGGAATAAGCACCGGAAGTTTTGCCACGATTTTCATAAACGTCTACCCAACGGTCTTCAAAGGCACGCTTCATATCGGAAACATACTGTTCTCCCAAAGGCTTAACCGCATTGAGCACAAGATCTCTCGCCTCTTCAAAAGTGTATTTTCTCTCATCTGTCTCAACAATTGGAACATACACATCGTAAAGGTGAACCTCATCTACATCCAAAACTCTTTTTCTCAGTTTCAAGTACTCATCAAGAGCAGGCAAGCCTTTTCTGATAGTTGAAATTAGATTATCATAAACATCGACAGATATATTATCTACTCCAAGTGCCATTTCAATCGCACTGTTATATTTGCGGACATTTGCGAAATAACATGTCTTTTTAACATTGGACGATAGTGTTGCCGCAAGTGTGTTTTCCCATTTTTTATATTCACGGTAAACCGCAGAGAAAGCATCGCAACGCACACGTCTGTCATGCGACTGTAAAAGGGCGGCGTATCTGCCGTGTGTTACCTCTATATCGTTACCGTTCTCATCAACAATACTGTCAAATTTAAGATCGGCGTGATTCCACATTTCAAATATCTCGCCCGCCGCATCACCGATTTCTGACGTATGTGCAAGAATCGCCTCTTCTTTTGGACTCAGCACATGCTCGCTTTCACGAAAAAGATTCTCAAGATAGTGTTCATACAGACTAAGTTTTTCACATTCAGATACCCAATTCATCACTTTATCTTTGCCTATAGCAATGATTTCAGGCTCGAGAAACGCCTCTTTTGAACTAACTTCAGTCATAGTTCGCATTGCACGATCGGTCATCGCTTGATACTTGCCCACAGAGTTATCCTCGTCTCTGTGCATTTTCGCAAAGGCATATATTCGAAGTAATTTCTCAGATATCTCCATACTAAGTTCCAATGCATTAAGCAACGTCTCTTTATCTTTGATTACGCCTTTAAATTCGCACAATCTATCAGAAAGTTTTGCCCCTTCAGCAAGTGCATTTTCCCAAAGGTCATCACTTTCAAACAGATCGGATAATCTCCAAGTATACTCTTCGGGAATTTCATTTCTATTCAAAATTTCATTGTTCATTTAATCAACACTCCAAAAGTTTTAAATACATATAACAAGTTTATCATTACATAAAAATACCGTCAAGATTTTTATATTCATTAGGTATTGACAAATGGTTTTTAAGGTTTATAATTGAGTTATAAGAAAAAAGCTGTGACGGAGTAAAGTACGTACATCTTGAATTTTCAGGGAGAGTTTGTCGTGACTGAAAGCAAACTTAAAGGATGATGTGCAGAAGTTCCCTCCTGAGCTCATCGACCGAACAAATAGTAAGTTGGTGCGGGTTGCATCCTCCGTTATAGGGATAGGATATCCGGGATAAGTCCCACGTATCCGAAAAGAGAGCGCTCTTATTTTTTGAGCGAATACGGGTGGTAACGCGGAAAGTTTTTTGCCTTTCGTCCCGATTTTACGGGAACGGGGGCTTTTTTTATATCTGTTCCCGAAAGAAAAGGAGTTTTTTCTATGATAATCGTACTCAAACAAGGAACAACAGAGATTGAACGAGAACCGCTTTGCAAACGTCTGGAAGAAAAAGGTGTTAAGGTAAATGCAATCACCGGTGCCGAGACGACAATTTTAGGTCTTGTCGGCGATACGTCGGTACTTGACTTGGACCAAATCAAAACCGAAGACGTGGTCGCTCGTGTTATGAAGGTTCAAGAGCCTTTCAAACTTTCAAACCGCAAATTCCATCCTGAAAACACAGTAATTTCCGTTGGCAATACTACAATCGGCGGAAACGAACTTTGCATTATGGCAGGCCCTTGCTCCATCGAATCGCAGGAGCAACTTTTCTCTGCCGCAGATGACGTGAAAGCGTATGGTGCACAAATCCTGCGTGGCGGTGCTTTCAAGCCCAGAACCTCTCCTTATGCTTTTCAGGGACTTCGTGGCGAAGGTCTTCTCCTTCTCAAACAAGCGAAAGAACGCACCGGTATGCCGGTAGTTTCCGAAATAACAAATCCGTTCTATCTTGAAATGTTTATCGAATACGTGGATATTCTTCAAGTCGGTGCCAGAAATATGCAAAACTTCGAGTTATTAAAAGAACTCGGCCACATAAACAAGCCCGTAATGCTAAAAAGAGGTTTCTCAAACACGATCGAAGAACTTTTAATGTCCGCTGAATACATTATGTCCGGCGGTAATAAAAACGTCATTCTCTGTGAACGCGGAATACGCACTTTCGAAACATTCACCAGAAACACCCTTGACATAAGTGCCATTCCCGCATTGAAGACAGAAAGTCATTTACCCGTAATCGTCGATCCGAGTCACGCATCCGGTATTACCTGGATGGTTGAACCGCTTGCAAAAGCAGCAATTGCCGCAGGTGCTGACGGTCTTATGATCGAAGTTCATCCGCAACCTAAATGTGCCGCTTGTGACGGTGCACAGTCTCTTACACCTACTATGTTCGGCGAAATTATGGAAAGACTTAAACCGGTCGCAAATGCTGTTGGACGCACTTTAAAATAGGGAGTTTTCTTTATGCTTAAATTAAAACAAAGTGAAATACTTATAGAAAACGGTGCTATCAATCATGCGGGAGAACTGCTTTCTCAGATAACAAAAAGTAATCGTTGTGCTGTTGTTTCCGACACAAACGTTGCACCCTTATATTTAGACAAGTTAAAATCAATACTAAGATCTGCCGGCTTTACTGTGGTTTCTTATATTATTCCCGCAGGAGAGGCATCGAAAACTCTTGCTACGGTTGAAAAGATATACACATTTCTCGCAAATGAAAATTTCATCAAAACAGATGCAATCATTGCTCTTGGCGGCGGCGTCATCGGTGATATAACCGGATTCGTTGCGGCAACTTATCTTCGTGGTATATCTTCTATGCAAATACCAACCTCATTGCTCGCACAGGTAGATTCATCGGTCGGCGGAAAATGCGGCGTAGACTTACCTGCAGGTAAAAATATGGTTGGTGCATTTCATCAGCCGTTAAGAGTTGTAATAGATCCCGATCTGCTCACTACCCTACCGGAACATTTCGTCGCAGACGGTATGGCAGAGGTAATTAAATACGGTGCTATTTTCGACGAGCAACTTCTTGAAAAAATCGAGAAAGAAAAAATATCAACCGACATTATCCGTGCATGTGTAACTCATAAACGGGACGTTGTTGTCAGGGATGAGTTTGATAACGGTGAGCGTATGCTTTTAAACTTCGGGCATACTGCCGCACATTCAATAGAGGCAATCGGAAATTACACAAAACATACCCACGGCTTCGCGGTTTCCATTGGTATGATATATGCAGCAAGGCTCGGTGAAAAATTAGGGCTTACCGAGTCGGGCACCGCACTTCGTCTTGCAAATATTTTAAAGTCAGTGGGACTACCCACCGAACTTCCTTATGAGGAAAAAGCGATTTTAGAACATATGTTAAATGACAAAAAAATGCGTAACGGCAAACTGAATATAATTTTATTAGACCGGCTTGGTTTGGGTAAAATTGTACCGTTTAGCCCTGATGAAGTGATAAACTTCAATACTTGCGAGGAGTGATCAATATGGGTTCTACATATGGCAAAATATTAAATATTTCGATTTTTGGCGAGTCACACGGTCCTGCCGTTGGCGTTACAATTGACAATTTCCCCTGCGGTATCGAAGTGGATATGGACTTTATTATGCAGGAGATGTCACGCCGTGCCCCAAGCGACGCACCGTCCAGCACATCAAGACGTGAGAAAGACATTCCCCAAATAGTTTCAGGTGTCAAAAATGGTGTCACTACAGGTGCTCCAATTACCATACTTATTGAGAACACGAATGCAAAAAGCGGCGACTATTCACCCTTTGCAACCACTCCCCGTCCGGGACACGCAGATTTTACTGCAAACGTAAGATACTCCGGACATCATGATCCGAATGGTGGCGGTCACTTTTCAGGTCGTCTTACCGCACCTATTGTTTTTGCTGGTGCACTTTGCAAACTTGCCTTAAAACGAGACAACATAAAAATCGGTGCACACCTTCTTCAAGTTGGTGATATGTTCGACGATCAATTTACTCAATCAATTTTAAACGAGTCACTTTTAGATGAACTTCGCACAAAGAACGCCCCTATAATCAATCCCCTTGCGGAAACCGCAATTGATAAACTTGTTAGAGACACCGCAGCGAAAGGCGACTCCATAGGAGGGGTTGTTGAATGTGCCGTGCTTAATGCACCCGCAGGACTTGGAAGCCCGATTTTCGATGCAGTAGAGTCTCGTCTTTCAAGTTTTCTTTTCTCAATTCCTGCGGTGCGAGGTGTTGAGTTTGGAGCAGGTTTCGGCGTTGCTTTTATGAGTGGCAGCGAAAACAACGACGAATTCTATATGGACGAAGGCAAAATCAGAACAAAAACCAACAATCACGGCGGTGCATTAGGTGGCATTACTACCGGTATGCCCATCTTATTCCGCACCGCATTCAAGCCGACGCCGTCTATATTTAAGACACAGAATACCGTTGATTTGGTTCAAAGATGCGACGCTACGGTTACCATAAACGGACGACATGATCCGTGCATTGCCTTTCGTGCCGTTCCCGTTTGTGAGGCTGCTGCTGCTATAGTTTTACTAGATTTATATCTGGAGGCTTACGGATATGAAAAATTTAGATGAGTTGAGAGTTGAAATTGACTCAATAGACAATGAACTTGCAAAACTTCTAAAGAAACGCCTTAATGTTTCATTAGATGTTGCAAAATATAAATCTGCAAACAATTTGCCAATACACCACAAAGATCGTGAAGTTGCAATCTTGGATGCCTTTGCAAAGAAATTTTCCGATGAAGAAGCACCGTTTGCACGTGCGTTCTTAAAAGGTGTAATCCGTCAAAGCAGAGAATATCAGTACTATCTAAACAGAAATAAAATTCCCGCCTGCGACGCAAACCTAAACCCTGACACGGTATTCTATCCCGGAGTTGCAGGCTCACATTCCGAAATTTGTGCATCCGAACTCTACCCTGATGCAAAACTAATTCCCTGCACAGGTTTTGCCGATGTTTTCGAAAAGGTTGAAAGCAATGATTATTCCGTTGGTGTTCTCCCTATGGATAACAGTACTGCAGGCACAGTCGGCGACGTATATGATCTTCTATCCAAAGGTAATTTCTCAATCGTACAAGCAACCACACGGTCAATCTCACACTACTTATTGGCACCTAAAGGTTCAACTAAAGAAAATTTGAAGCAGGTTTATTCCCACCCTCAGGCTCTTACGCAGTGCTCAGGATATTTAAAGAGAAATGGTTACGTTGCGATTGAGGCGTCAAACACGGCAGTTGCCGCAGAATACGTTTCAAATTTAAACGATTTAACCGTTGCCGCAATCGCCTCTAAAGAAACTGCACGTTTGTACAACCTCGATATTATTGATGAGAAAATAAATGACGAGAACACCAACCAGACTCGTTTTGTCTGTATATCGAAAAAGCCTTTCATAACAGATGATGCGAACAAAATGAGTCTTGCATTCGACTTGCCCAATGAGCCGGGTGCTCTTTCCGACATACTTGCGGCATTTTCCGATTTTGGAATCAATTTAACCAAAATCCTGTCACGTCCAATTCCTGACAAGCCGTGGGAATACACTTTCTACTTAGACTGTGTATATTCAGCGAAAAATGAATATTTAGACGGTCTTTTAACACATCTCAGGGCCGAACTCCCCTCGGTAAAACTTCTTGGAATCTATCACGAGGAGGAAATTAAATGAACATAACCCCTTCAAACGGACTTAACGGAACTGTTTGTGTACAAGGTGATAAGTCAATCTCGCACCGTGCAATAATGTTCGGTGCTCTGTCAGACGGAGTTTGTAATATATCACACTTTTTAATGAGTGATGATTGTCTTGCAACAATAGACTGTTTCCGCAAAATGGGTGTTGAAATCGAGGCTTGCGACGAAACCGTTCGTGTGCAAGGCGTGGGAATCAACGGCCTTAAAGCACCTATTAGTCCCCTTTACACAGGAAATTCCGGTACAACCACTCGCCTTCTATGCGGCCTTTTAGCGGCACAAAATTTTAATTCATCAATAAACGGAGATGAGTCCATACAAACCCGTCCTATGGCAAGAGTAGCAACGCCACTTAAACTTATGGGTGCAGACATAGAACTCACAAACGAAAATTTCTGTCCCATAGAAATTCACGGCACCGAACTTTACGGAATTGATTATACCTTACCGGTAGCAAGTGCTCAGCTTAAATCCGCACTTATTCTTGCAGGTCTATATGCCAACGGTAAAATGGTTATAACCGAGCAAAGAGAGTCCCGAAATCACACCGAGCATATGTTGAAAAACCTCGGTGCAAACATAGAAATTAACAGAAATAAAATTACCGTTGAAAAAACCGAGAAAATCTCTTCGTTTGACTTAGATGTTCCCGGTGATATTTCTTCTGCCGCTTTCTTTATTGTTGCAGGACTCATAGTGCCTAACAGCGAAATTATACTAAAGAACGTAGGCATTAACAAAACACGTGCAGGAGTTATTGATTTGCTTATAAAAATGGGTGGAGACATAACCATAACAAACCGTGATGCGTCTTTAGAGCCCACTTGCGACCTTATTGTAAAGTCATCCAAGTTAAAAGCAATTGACATTTGCGGCGATATCATTCCAAACGTAATTGACGAATTGCCAATACTTGCGGTTGCTGCATCATTTGCAGAAGGTAAAACAAATATTCGTGATGCAAGTGAACTCCGCCACAAGGAATCAGACAGAATTTCCGCTATGTGCACAGAACTTAAAAAAGGCAGAATTGACGTTGTGGAAACGCCTGACGGTATGATAATAAACGGTGGCGAGGCTTTTGGTGGTGATTTCATTTCATATAATGACCATCGAATTGCCATGGCTATGACGATTTTTGCACTTGCCGCAAAAACTCCGTCATCACTTAGTGGCGAAGATGCCGTTAGCATATCATATCCTAACTTTTTTAACGATTTAAATTCATTAAGGGGGTAATTTTATGGTTTTAAATTTAGAAGAGTTCAAAAAATTCACCCCTAAAAAAAAGACGATAGCCGTTATGGGAAAACCCATACATCACTCGCTATCGCCTATCTTACATACTGAGTTTTCAAAAGAAACGGGAATTGATTTTGACTATATTGCTCTTGAAGTATCGCCCGATGAGTTTCCTGCTGCTTTAAAACTCGCAAAAGAGAAATTATGTGGTTTCAATTTAACCATGCCTCTAAAGCAAACTGTAATCCCCTATCTTGACGAAGCGGACAAAGAGGTTACGCTCACCCAAAGTGCAAACACGGTAGTAATCAACAATGGAAGATTGCACGGTTACACCACCGACGGTGTCGGTCTTGTAGATGCTCTGCTTCTCAAAACTGAAACACTAAAAAACAAAGCCGTTCTTATTTTAGGTGCCGGTGGTGCCGCAAGGTCTGTTGCAAGTGCACTTGTCGCTTCAGGGGTAGTGGTGTCGGTAGCGGTTCGTTCCGAAGAAAAAGGAAAAGCCTTTTCATCCATACTCCCCTGCAACTATGTTTTATTTGATGATATATATGACAAATATGACATATTGATAAATGCAACACCCGTAGGTATGAATGATGATGACTTGCCACCTATTGACATTTCAAAGTTGCAACGGTTAACACTTGTTTACGACTGTATATATAACCCACCAATGACAAAACTGCTTCGAGATGCAAGGGATAGTGGAATCGCATACGATAACGGTCTTTCAATGCTTGTTCTACAAGGAGCCTACAGTGAGCAGTATTGGTTTAGTGCAGATATTTCAAATGCAGTTATAGACAGCATAATGAGAAAACTTCGTGCAAGTCAAGCACTTGCACGTCTTGCCGAGGTACACGGTAAAAGCAACATCGTTTTAACCGGTTTTATGGGCTGCGGCAAAACCACTATCGGTAAGATGTTGGCGGATGCGATTGGATTTGATTTCGTTGATTTGGATGAAAAAATAGAGTCTGAGCAAAATATGAAAATAACCGAAATTTTCAGCAAGTATGGTGAGGAATTTTTCAGAAAATTGGAACGTAATGCTTGTCAAGATTGTACAAACCTTAAGCATACGGTAATCGCAACCGGAGGCGGTACGGTCATTCGTTCCGACAATGCTGAAATCTTAAAGAAAAACTCACTTTTGATTTTCCTTAACAAAAAACTTGATGAAATTTACCGCAATCTTGAAGGTAGCACAAATCGGCCTCTATTAATGGTCGAAAATGTTCATGAACATATTCGTTCTCTTTATGAATTCAGACAACCACAATACTTAGAGCGTTCTGAATTGGATGTAACATTCCCTGATGGTGCAGAGCCGGTAAATGAAATTTTATTATCCATATAGGAGTTGATATTATGATAAAAAAAGGAACATACACAACAAGAGGCGTATGCTCACGAAAAATTGACTATGAAATTGAAGACGGCATTGTAAAAAACATTGAGTTCACCGGCGGTTGCAACGGAAACTTGTCCGGTATAAGTCGTTTGGTAAAAGGAATGCCGATCGAAAAGGTTGTAG
This sequence comes from Clostridia bacterium, assembly GCA_017559855.1. Classification (GTDB taxonomy): domain Bacteria; phylum Bacillota; class Clostridia; order Oscillospirales; family JAAYXM01; genus RGIG7332. The sequence goes on from JAFYQP010000068.1 coordinate 61,701, forward strand.
AACTTCTGGAAGGCACAACTTGCGGATATAAGGAAACAAGTTGTCCCGATCAATTAGCACAAGCTCTGAAACAAGAACTTTAAAAAAATCCCCCCGTCCACCGGACGGAGGGATTTTTTAGTTACTCTTTATCGAACTTGATGCCAACAACATGTATGTTAACTGTAATCTCAGAAAGATTTGCCATAGCCTCAAGTGCATTAACAACAGCATCCTGAGCAGCGGCGGCAACAGTTGGAACGATCTCACCATATTTAACCGTCATATAAACATCAACAATTGTGCCATTTTCGTCATTTTCAACCTTAACGCCCTTTGAAAGAGACTTCTTACCAAGAAGTTCGGAAATTGCGATACCGCCGGTACCCAGGTCACCCACACCCTTTACTTCGAGTGCGGCAAGTGCGGCAATGGAGGCAACGACCTCTTCTGATATATTGATATTTCCGTTTTCGCCTGTCTGATTTAAGTATTCTTTTGTATCTGCCATATTAAATACACTCCTTAAACGGGAAGTTTGATACTGTAATATTAACACAGAAAACAATATTTTGCAATAAGCACTAGATATTATTTTTAAGTTTTAGGTTAATTATTCGTACAACAACCGGAATTAAAACGATATTCAGCACTAATTCTATTAGGAAATTTATACTGAAAATACTTATTAAAAATGCCGCAATATTTCCGTGCCAACCAAGAATCGTCGGAACAAAGAAAATCATACATCCAATTAAAAACACACCCGTATTTGCAATCGGGCTCAAAATCGCGGCAATTGCGGACGCAACTGTTGTTTTGTATTTTTTAAGCAATTTGTATGCAAGTGCCGGCAGTACGCCTGCGGCAATGCCTTTTGCAAGTACTGTTACGACTGTACCCGCTATGCTTACTGCAAGAAACGGTGCTGCGTCTCCGGTCATAAGTACTGCCAAGCCGAAAACAAGGCCAAGCCATGCACCCATGCCCACACCGCAGCAAACGGCACCCACTACAATAGGTGTCAGCGATAAAGTAATGGAGAACGTACCAAATCTTATCGCCATACTGATATACTGCAGAACAATTACAAGTGCAGTAAGTATCGCACCGAACACCAATGTTCTTGTTGACATTCTTCTTTTCATAAAAATTCCTCCCGCTGTCGTTCGCTTACGCGATACAACGCAAAATTTTATTTAAACATTTTTATTATATAAAATGTTTAAACCCTTAAGAACCAAGTTCTCATCAATTGCAATATCGTGCTTACAATGCGGAATTATAGTCGGTGCAAGACCACCGGTTGCGTAAACCGGTAAATTCTCACCCATTTCGTCATTAAAACGATCAATCATTCCATCAAGCATACTTGCATTGCCGAAAACAACGCCCGACCGCATACAATCGGCAGTATTCTTGCCAATTACAGATTTTGGTGCCTCAAGGCTGATTTGAGGAAGTTGTGCCGTGCCTTGAGTAAGTGCCTTAAGTGCAATACTGACACCTGGGATAATTGACACCCCTATAAACGCACCGTTTTTATCCAACACCATAATCTTCGTTGCAGTACCCATATCTATAACAAGTGCCGGACTTTTATATAAATTATGTGCAGCAACACACGCACATATGAGGTCTGCACCAACAGATGCAGGATTGTCACAGTGAATGTTGATTCCCGTCTTTATACCCGGCCCCACAAGAAACGCATCTGTACCATATGCAAATGCGATTGCTTTCCTCATTATTGATGTTAGCGGCGGAACGACGGATGATATTATCGCACCTTTTACATCTGACTTGTTTACGTTGTGCACGGATAAGATATTCAAAATCTTCGTTGCATATTCATCCTCGGTTTTTGATGGATTTGTGGCAATTCTTACTACAAACTTCAACGTATCACATTCAAAACCACCGATAACAATGTTTGTATTACCAATATCTATCGCAAGAATCAAGGGAATCACCACCTCTTTTTTATACATATTAGCATAATTAATATTTAAAAGCAAGGTTATTTTATCTCTATGATTTTTATCTGTGACGGCTTTACTTTTGCTTCACTCACAACTATATCCTTAATCTTTGAAGCATCTGCCTCACTTAATCCGGCATCTGTTACTTTTACTATAACGTTAACCCCCGCTTCGTTTATGAGTGTTACACAATCGGTAAAACCTTTTGCTTTAACAAGGGTTTCTATTTGTGTTTCCACAACCGCACCATTTGCAAGATTTTCAATCCCTTTCGTTGCACTCTCTCGCTCTTGCGTAGTCACCTTGTCATTCATAGTTGTTTCCTTTAAAGTGGAAATGGCACTGTCTCTGGCTTTTTGTTTCTCAAGTCGTGCATTTTCAAAATAATCATCCTTTGTTTCTTCGATTTTTTCCTCGTTATCTATAAGTGTTGCTTCGCCTAAAATTTTGCCGGAATCAACATCTACCGAGTCCTCAATTCCAACACCTTGTGTGAAACTCCAATTAAGATATACGGCAACACATATAAATAGCACAATCATTGCGGTTACTGCACTTTTTCGCTTTAAAAACATAGAATATCCTCCCTAATTTTTCATCTTTAAAATTGTAATTTTATCGGCACTAAGTCCTGTAAGTGAAGATACAGCATCAGTAACATCAAGTCTGACTCCTGAAAATTCAGCACCGTCGCAAACCACCGTTGCACCTATAAATTCAGGATATATCTGCCTTACAACGACCGGCTCCTCTGCTCCTGAACCAACCGATAATATGCTTATTTTCTTATCGCTGTCTTTTGAATTATCATCACCTCTTTTTTGTGTACTAATAGACTCCTCCATAACAAATACCGTTTCATTGCTTCCCGATACGGAAAGAGCAACCCTTATACGTCCGACATTGTCACACTCTGACAAAATGTTCTCTATCTTTTCTTCCCATTCCATTATTGAGAAATCAAGTTTTTCTGTTTTTTGCTCTTTAGGCGATGATCCGCTATTGCTCGGCAAAATCAAAAATATAACACCTATTGCAAGTAAAAAAAGAAGATATTTGTTCTTTTTTATAAAATTCGTATACTTTTTAAAATCAGGCATCATCGTTTTCCTCCACAACAGTTATCATTCCTCGCCTAACACCGTACTCGTTTTCCAATATTTTAATCACATATTCGTTTTGACAATACAAGACTACTTCAATAATTTCGCCCTTATCACAAGTTATTTCTATATCCTTTAAGTCAAGGTCGGTTTTATTACATATATACTCGCAAAGTTCTTTTTCTATGATAATGTCGGTTAATTTTTCCGTTTCATAAACCACGTCTTCAACTTTATCACTTAAAGCACGTTCACTTTCGCTAATTTCAAATTCAAGAAAATTAAAATCAATCTTTTTAATAGGTGCAATTATAACGACAACAATAAGTAATGAGCAAATAATATTCATGGTATTCCCCGCCGTATTCTTTGGCAGAAATGATTTTATCACCGATATCATAAGCGATACCGTGCATATCCCCGATATCCAACTTTTTATCGCTTCCATACATCTCTCCTATGTAATTCCAACCGCAAACATACACGAAACAATTGCTATAAATAAAAGCATTGCACAGGATGCGGTTATACCAAGCATTATTCCAAATGACGTTCCTATTTTACCGACAAGTTCGCTGCATTTTGCTTCACATACCGGCGATAGCACGGCGCTTACCACCTTAAACAAGAAATAATTTACACCCAACACAAGACACGGTGTTAAACATATTGACGCTACACTTATCAAACCGAAAACGCCAACAGAGTTTTTAAGCACTTTTGCACCCGACATCACCGCTCCCGTTGCATTTGAGAGTATTCCGCCCACCACAGGTACCGCTCCGCTTATTGCAGTCAAGGTTTTTACTCCAACCATATCACTCGTTGAGGCAACAAAACCAGAAATTGATATATACGCCAGAAAAAGTGTAAGCATTAACTTAAGCGATCCGGTTATAACCCACTCGATAAAAGAGCAAATCTTTCCTATTGGCGAATTCTCTATTGCAGCATTTGCGGTTGCCGATGCTATGTACATACCCACAAGAGGAATAAGTACTGTGCTCATAATCGACACGCACGTACTTGAAAATAAAACGCTGGCAGAGTGCCTTATCACCGCTCCTGCAGGCGATCCTGACGCCGCTACAGACGCCGCCAACGTAGGAAACAGAACATTTGAAAAGTCGCACATTTCCTCTATTGCGGTCTCAGACATTCCGATAACCGTGTTTATACTGCCGGATGCCGCGGCAACTATTGCAACCGCCGATATTGCATCAACATAGTTTGATATTTTCAGTACACTCCCCTGCATGGAATTTACAACTGCTCCAAGTACCGATACGGTTATCACTACACCTATGCAGGAGAGTGACCGTGTAAAAATCGCACCGGCATCTTTTTTAATCCTCTGCCATAATCCTTTAATACCTTCATCTAATGAAGTGTTTGAATTTATGTCAATACCAACATCTTCCGGTGCCGCTTCCACAAGTTCTTTAACGCCTACTATTTTGCTTTGTTCATCAAGCACATCTGTTGCGCAAACATTTATAAAAAACACTAAAATCGCCATAGTTCCCACGATTATTTTCTTCATATTTCACATCCTTGTTACAAGGCCGATTACCGCGTTAAAAAGCGGGATTGAAAGTACCGTTGAAACAACTCCCGCACACAGTTCAATAACAGTAATCAAAGTATTGGCTCCCGAATCGCGACACAAATCACATGCAATTTTTGACAAGATTGATATCGCAGTAACTTTAAATACGGGCGAAATCAGTTCATCGGAAATATTTGCTTTTTCTGCAAGTGTTTTTATAAATTCAATCGTTTCTGCCAAAACATTTCCTATGAGAAAAAACAAAAACACTGCGGCAACAATCAAAATTACCGTTGAAATCTCAGGGAGATACCGTTTTAACATTGTGGCAGAAACCGCTGTAAGAACTGCAACGGCTATACATTTAATAAAAATATCCATATTAAAATCCAAACGTTGCTTTAATAAAATCAAAAAGTTCGCTTATTTCACGAACGACGATCATTAAAACAACAATAAGACCTGCAAGTGTAGTGAGCATAGCCTGTTCTTCCCGTCCCGACCGTACAAGAAGTTGATTCAACACCGATACAAGTATTCCGATTGCCGCTATTTTAAAAATCAAGTCAACCTGCATTTTCATCCGCCCTTTAAAGCAATATAACTACCAACGCTATACCGGCAATTATGCTTAAACTGCCGTATAACCTCCCTAATATCTCCTTTGATTTTTCTGCTACATCCAGATATTCTGTAAAATTGATTCGTGCATTTTGAAAAACCTTCAGTTGTTCGCATACTTCATAACGCCCTAATGCATTCCCTATTTCTCCCATTGTTTGTTCTTCATTTTTTCCAAAATCCAGATTTACAGCACCTTTTAGTACTTTACTCCATATAAGTCCAAGTGGCAGGTCGTATCTTTCTTTATGTAAGTCTCTGCATTTCGTGAAAAAATCACACAATGTCTCATTCTCTGTTGCACATAGTTTTTCAAGCAGCTCATCTGTCGGTGTGCACATACACGAAATTTCGGCATGTATTAAGTCAATCGCCGCGATTACGCCTTTTAAAACTCCGATTTTTCGAAGAAACTTCATCTTTTCATTCATACCGAAAGCCACACCGCAAGTTACAATTAAAATAGAACCAATTACTTTTACAAGCATTTAAAGTGCCTCTACTTTTGCCGTATAATTTCCGTTTTTTATGCCTAAAACCACAGCTCGTTTGAAAATGCCGAGATTTTGAAGTTGTTTGTACAGCATTCTGTCAAAAAGTGAGTTAACTCCTGCACCGTGTGCGGTTGCGAGAAGTGCGACTCCACAATTTGCCGCCGATTCTATCGCCGCAATGTCCTCTTTTACGGTAATCTCGTCAACCGCTAAAATCTCCGGTGTCATCGCTCTTAACATTACCATTGTTGCATATGATTTTGACATTCCTTCCATTACGTCTGTATGTTGTCCCAAATCAAACTGCGGCACACCTCTGTGTTTCCCCGCTATCTCATTCCGCTCGTCTGCAACCGATACTCTGTATGCGTATTTACCGTTTGATAAGTTACGTATCAAATCACGCAGCATCGTTGTTTTACCGCATCCCGGTGGTGATATTATAATTGTACTTTCAAAACCTTTATTTACTGTCAATTGCTCATAAATTCCATCGGATACACCTATAAATTCCTTTGCAATTCTAATTGCCACTGAAGAAATATTTTTTATAAAACTGACCTCTCCGTTTTTGTAAACGCCGCTTCCGCAAAGTCCGATTCTGTGACCGCCTCGCACTGTTAGGTATCCTGATTTGATTTGTTCTGACGAACTATGCACCGAACCACCCGTTGCAATGTCTACAATGGTTGCAAGTTCTTCATGTCGAACCTTTGCATCACTATTTACCGGCACTTCGCACTCATCGGTTAAAACGGTCAGCAGAGTCCCTTCTCTAAGTCTGAATTCACGTGCACGTTTTTTGATTTCATCACTCATATTCATCGCATATGATCTGAGTCTTGGTGGTAAGAATTGCACCGCTTGTCCGTACTGTTTCAGCAAATACGTTTCATTTGACATTTAACTTCCCTCCGTATTCTTTATTTACCACATAATATGAATATTTTTTCATCGTTAGAACTTGATTTTAAAGTTGCTTTCTGTTAAAATAATTTCGATACACAAGTTTTGGAAAGGAAGCGATTCAATGTCTAAATTTTTAGGTCTTGATATCAATCTTAAAAACATACCTGAACTAGACACCGGTTTTATGCCGATCTCTAAGTTTTTCGATGCTTATCAGAAGGATGTTGCAAGTGTTGGCGGAGTTCCCGTTAAAATCTCCGTTGAACGCGAGAACGGTCAGCGTTCCGTATACTCCTTCTCCATTTATGGTACCGATGAAAAGAAGGAAGTTGACTTCCTTGTTGTAGAACGCTTTATTAAAACTGTTCTTTGGGCTTGTGGTGGTTTTAAAATCACTATTGGCGGTTGCGACCATGTTGCCGACTATATTAAAGAGTTGTATTGTGTTGGCGGCAAACGTGAATTCGACGCTGTTACAATGGCAAACATTTACGAAAAGCCCTTCGAAGTTATTACCGCAAAACTTGAAGATATCGGCGAGTCTATAAGCCATACCAAGAGTGCTGGTCGTAACTTAAACGGTTGCCGTATCGGTTTTGATGCGGGTGGAAGTGACCGCAAGGTTTCCGCAGTTATCGACGGTGAGGCTATCTGGAGCGAAGAGGTTGTTTGGAACCCCAAAACAAATGCTGATCCCGATTATCACTATGAGGGTATTGTTTCTGCATTCAAGAGTGCTGCTGAAAAAATGCCGAGAGTTGATGCAATCGGTATCAGTTCTGCAGGTATATTCGTTAACAACCGCACAATGCTTGCTTCCCTCTTCCTCAAGGTTCCCAAGGACTTATTCGATGCAAAGGTTAAGGATATTTACATCCGTGCCGCAAAAGAAATCGGAGACGTTCCGGTTCTCGTTGCAAACGATGGTGACGTTACCGCACTTGCAGGTGCTATGAGCCTTAATAAGAATAATATTCTCGGTATTGCAATGGGTACAAGCGAAGCAGTAGGTTACATCGACGGTGACGGTAACATTACCGGTTACTTAAACGAACTTGCTTTTGCTCCCGTTGATTTAAATCCCGATGCTATGATGGACGAGTGGTCCGGTGATATCGGTTGCGGCGTTAAGTACTTCTCACAGGATAGCGTAAACAAACTCGCTCCCCGTGCAAATATCGAACTCGACGAAACCGATACTCCTGCAAATAGACTTAAAGTTACTCAGAAACTTATGGCAGAAGGTTCACCTAGTGCTGCATCTGTTTACCGCTCAATTGGTGTTTATTTAGGTCACGCCCTTGCTTGGTACAGCAAGTTCTATGATCTTAAGGACGTTCTTCTCCTCGGT
>JAFYQP010000069.1 GCA_017559855.1 Clostridia bacterium
AAGGAGCATTACCGCCGGGATTAGGATTAATCTGAAAAGGGTTGCAAGGTACACTTTCCCGTCAAGTAAAAGTTCCTTTAAGTTATAGCCGCCGATTACAAAGCCGGCTAAAATCATTGCAACCGGACCTTGACAGGCACCTGCCTGAGTCAGGGCGGTTGATAGAAATGCGGGGACATATTCCTTTACGTTTAAAAGCCCCAAAACCATACCTAAAAGAAGTCCGATTGTCATGGGGTTAAGCAGGCCTTTTTTAAGGTTTTTCCAAATGCTTACACCCTGATCTTTCGGGACGAGCACGAAAAGTCCCCAGGTAAGGCAAAGGATGCCCACGAAGAAGGTGAAAAGGATATACTTATTTAAAAACGCCTCGCCGAAAACCGTAAGGGCGATGAAGTTGCCCATAAAACCATAGTTTCCGAACGCAAGAGCGTATTTATACACACTCTGACGATAAAGTTCATCTGAATTTGCACCTTTTGTACGAACGAAGATGCGGCACATTGGGTATGCGACGATAATTGCGGATACCGTAATGATCAGTCCGTAGATAATGAGGGTGTAATTTTCACTAAACATTTCCACCGTGCATTGATTCATCTGTGTACCGATATAGAGTGCGGGGCCGAAAATGAAGGTCTCTGCCCTTGCCATTCCCGTATCGGAATCAAGAGGCAGGATACTGCACTTACGCAGAACAAAACCCGCCGCAATGAGGGTAAACATCATAAGCATCTGGCTTAATGTACTGAAAAACATTTCCATAGGTTTTTCACCTCGTAAGGCTAAATCATAGTAAGTATAACATATTTAAATATTTTTGGCAATAAAAAAAGACGGAAAACCCCGTCTTTTTAATGCTTTATTCAAACGGCAAAATGCGGCTGTCATGCCAATTTTTATCGTTTCATATAATGGTATGCTTTAATCAATTTGAAGGATTCATTTATAGCCTCTTCTTCCGTTTGATATCTTTTTAGTACCGTTTTTTGGCGTCGCTCGTCAATTTCATACACAATCCACGCACCGTCTTCATATACATACCCGATTACGTTGGATGTTTTTATCATTTCGTTTTCAGCAATCATATAAGTACGTAATGATGTTATGTTTTTTTCTGCAAGTAATTCGCTTAATGTTCGCATCGCTATACCTCCTTCATATATCCCAAGAAAGTCAACGTATCAACACTGGCAGGTAACTGAATCTGTTCGCCGCCGCCAAGTTTATGTACTTTTCCGTTTTCATCTACACGAGAAAATGCTTCTTTTACCTTTCCTTGCATCGGAAGAAACTCATGTTGGCTGCACTCGTTCTCCCAGCCATTTTCCCTTGCAACATTCTGCCTTTGCAACATGTTCTTTTCCACATCATTTATTATGTACACATATCTGTTGGCAGCATCTTCTTTAATTTGTTCCGGACTCCTTCTCTCACTTTCAGGCTTACCGGCTTCCAATCGCATCTCCATCTCTTCCACTTGTTCGACGGTCAGATTCTTAATTTGTTCTCCAAATTCATCCAAGTCTCTGGTTATTGCGTATTGATGGTACATTTCGGGGTTTTTCGCATATGGCAATCCGCGAGGTTCATAGTCTTGCACAACGCCGTTCTTAACCTCGCACACGTAAGTCCCGTTCTCATTACCATATCTGTCAACGACTTGTCCCGGTTCGAGCTGACATTTGTTCGGAGTTCCGTCAAATCCCATATTCCCTGGCCACTTGTATACCGGTTTACCAAATGCGTCAAACGGCTCGTTTTCATCGAGATTTTGAACATTCTCCGGCACTTCCAAGTTTTTCCGCATGCCTTCGGGAATGCTGTTGTAGGCGGTTCTCATCGCTTCGACTTTATCTTCGGGTTTCATACTCGACATTCCGATTTTCGTCATGGTCGAATTGACTTGATCGCTTATCATCCGTTCCCTGTCCGCTTCCGTACCTTCACCACGTTCTTTTATAGCGTTAATTGAAATATTCATATTTTCAATTATACCATTCATACCATTTAAGTTGGGTGCAGTTATCTCACATTCTATATTCTCTCTCGAACCGGAAATATTCACAGACACCGGTGGACGGTCTATAACAACGCCTGTCTTGGCATCGCCGATGTTGCCGTCACCCTCTTTGCTTGTCGAAATTTCCATATTACCCGTTGATATGGGCACTTCTACGTTTTCACTCGAAACACTAACAGCAATACCCGCATCTTTACCGGAGTTTGAGGAGGCATCAGAACCACTTGTGTCAATTCTATTATCCACTTATGCTTCCCCCCCTTACAATTGTAACTGAAATTCTACCACTTAATTCAACAATCGTCAACATATTTCACTTGTTATCCGCCAATATCAATAACTTTTTATCGTGATTTTTGGGCAATAAAAATAAAAGAGAGGAGGACGGTTGCCTCCCCCCTTTATTTTTAAAACAATGCTACGAAAATCGGCATTGTCAGTATGCACAAAACCGTTGTGGCAAAGTTTATTACAACCGCATAGTCAACATCGTCGCCATATACCTGTGCCATCTGTATTACCGTCATGGCACAAGGGGTTATGCTTGCAAGAAATGAAATTAAAAGAATCTCAGACTCGTTTGGCATATTGATAAAATACATAAGTGCCTTGAGAAGGAGCAAAATAACTATCGGACAAAGGACAAGTCTGCCGAAAACCGGAACGATAAGTCTTTTATTGCGTAATGCCTTTTTAAAGTCAATATCAGCGGCCAGCATTCCCGCAACAAGCATTGATGCAGGTGCTAAACAGGCACCCAGATCATTTGCTATTTCATAGCAGAATTCAGGCAGTTTTATGCCGAAGATAACGATTGCGAAACAGAAGAAAATAGTTATCATATTTACATTTAAAAGTATCTTTTTAATATTAAACTTTTCATTTTTGTTAAAAAGGCGGACCTCATGTGTCCAGGTTAAAACAAGGGCAACGATGAGATAAACGCAACTGTATATTACCCATTCATTTCCTAAAACATATGCAACGATGGGAATAATCAGATTGCCCGAATTTGAGTACATAATACTTGCACGCTCAACCGCCGAGCCGTGAAAAAGTTTGTTTGAAAAGAAATAGTCTACCAAAAGCAGTGCTCCGTGGATTATAACCGCGGCAAGAAGTGCCAGAGCCAAACCCGACATAACCTCTGCATTTATTTCCTTATTAAACGCATTTACGATTATGGCAGGTACAAAGACATAAAGGGATACTTTGGAGAGCACCATACTATCCCCCGATTTTACCAACTTACTTTTAACAACAATAAAGCCGATTGCCACCATAACCATAAGTTGTGCTATTTTATAAATTAAAGGCGTTACCATATTTTATCTCCTTATGCAATCATACACCGTGTTGCGGATTTTGGGGGCACAATAATCTTCCTGACAGTTTATCATATGGTGTGAATAGAAAACTGATAGGTTTATCTCCGGATCAATTATTGCAATCGCACCGGCGGCACCGTTCCAGCCACATTCTCCAAGTCTTCCGCTTGAATTAGAAAGTTTTAAATCCTCCATCACGCGAACACCCAGACCGTAGCCATAGCCAAGCAATGCCTTGTTCGGGTGATATTTAAAATGATGTTCATTATTAAAATGAGATCTACGCATAAGTTCAACCGTTTCTTTATTTAAAATACGCGCACCATTTGCACCCACACCCCAATTTGCAAGGGAGGTGGTAAATTTGGAATAGTCGGAAACAGTTGTTATAACACCGGCACCGCCTGAGTCGTACTCAGGACCGAAGATAAGTCCTACTTCTTTTCCCACGTTTACGATTTTACCGTCATTTTGCCCCTCGCCGTCTTCATAGCAATACTGCTCTGCCATTCTGTCTCGCACTTTATCGTTGTGGAAATACGACTCTTTCATCTCCAACGGGTTATAGATATTCTCTTTAACGTAGTCGCGGTACTTTTTGCCCGACACCACCTCTACCACCGCCGCAAGTACGTCGTGGCAGAAACTGTATTGATAATGCTCACCCGGCTCAAACTCTAAAGGCTCATCGGCTAAATTGCGGATAACCGTAAGGGTGTCCATCCTGCCCTCGGTCATTATGCGTGATTTCTCAAAGGCAGGTGCGTTTCTGTCGTAATTAAAGCCTGCGGACATTGTGAATAAATGACGCAGTGTAATATGTTTTTTCGCTTTTTCACCGTTTTTGAGATACATCTCCCCATATTCGGGGATAAAATCATAAAGGGGATCGTCTAACTTAAACTCACCTTTTTCATAAAGTTTTAGCGCAGCAGCACAGGTAAGCATCTTCGAAGATGAGTAGATATTTATAATTTTATGTGGATCCATTGGGATTTTTTCCTCAAGGGAGGCGTATCCCGACGAGTATGAAAACACGTCTTTTCCGTCTTTCGTTACAACTATACTGTTGCCCGGAATTCGCCATGAGGTCAGATGATCCATCAGTTCAGAAAGTGCTTTGAAATTCATTTGCTCTCCCCCTGTCTAAAGTATAGTATATTATCCTTTGACCATCAATTCAAGATGGGAAATTAAATAAAAAAGGCAAGGTAAAACCTTGCCTTTTTTATTTAACGATAAGATTAGTCGTCGATTGAGTTGTCGGTAGCACGCGCGTAGATTGCAAGAACCTCGTCGTTGGGTTTCTTGTCAATGAGTGTTACCGCAACCGCAGCGATTGCACCGATGATAAAGCCCGGGATAATCTCATACACGCCGGTAATGCCGTAAAGTGTGCTTCCTGCAACGGGGAGCCAGAGCCATACCATATCAACTACCGCACCGACTACGATACCTGCAACCGCACCCTTATATGTAAAGCGTTTCCAGAAGAGGGAGAGGATTACCGCCGGGCCGAATGCCGCACCGAAGATACCCCATGCGTTTGATACAAGGTTCATAATAGCCTGTGCCGCCTTGCCCTCACTTGATGCGATGAAGAATGCGATAAACGCAATTACAAGTACAACGATTCGGCTTACCCAAAGCATTTCCTTGTTGGATGCGTTCTTTCTGATCATCGGCTTATATAAGTCGGAGGAGAAGGAGGACGCCGCTACAAGTAACTGTGAATCAGCGGTGGACATACTTGCCGCAATGATTGCCGCAAGGAGTAAGCCTGCGATAAATGCGGGGAATACATCACGAGCAAGTTCTACGAAGATAAGTGACTGCTGACCGTTTGCAAGTAATTTTGCGGAAAGGTCGGTGCCGTCTGCATACACGAACATACGGCCGAGGTAGCCGATAACTATGGTTGCCGCAAGGGCGAGTACTACCCAGATGATTGCTACGGTCGCACTCTTCTTAACCATTGAGGGCTTTTCAATTGCCATAAATCTTACGATAATGTGGGGCATACCGAAGTAGCCAAGTCCCCAGCCGAGACCGGAGAGGATATCCTGCCAACTTGCGTTTGCAAAGGATGCGACGAACTTAAATTCCTCACCTGCAGGGCCGGTGTAAACCGTATTGATTGCGTTAAAATCAAGGTCTTTTACGAACATAATTGCGATGGGCACGATTAAAAGTGCACCGAGCATTAAAAGCCCCTGGAAGAAGTCTGTCCAGCAAACCGCCTTAAATCCGCCGAGGAAGGTATATGCAAGTACGATTGCCGCAAAGATAATCATTGCAATCGTATAGTCAAGTTCCGGAATAAGAGTGGTAAACACGTCTGCACCTGCTACGAATGCGGATGCAACGTAGATGGTAAAGCACACAAGGAACACAACCGCACAGATTACCGAGAGGGTGTGGCTCTTGGATGCGAAACGGTTTGATAAGTACTGCGGGAGGGTGATTGCGTCTCCCGATGCACGTGAGAATTTACGAAGTCTCTTTGCAACGAGTATCCAATTTAATGCAGTACCGATTGCAAGACCGATACCAATCCACGCCTGACCGAAGCCGAATGCGAGAATTGAGCCGGGAAGGCCCATAAGAAGCCACGCAGACATATCCGATGCCTGTGCACTCATTGCGGTTACCCACGGACCCATCTGACGTCCGCCGAGGAAGTAATCCTTCTCGGTAGCACTTTTGGATTTTACGAAAAAGACAAGTCCAATTACTATCATTGCAACAAAATACAATGCGAATGCTAAAATATCCATATTCCATTCTCCTTTTTGTGGTAATTTTGCATACTTATACATTTTAGCACATTAAATTGCAAAAATCAAGAGTATTGAATTTTTTTATTTTGTGTGGTATACTGTTTTCTAATTGATATTTACGGAGGTATAAACCATGGATAAAATTTTAGCCAAAGTCGGCAACACGGTTATCACCGAGGCTGACGTTATGGAAACCATCGCGGCACTCGGCCCTCGTGGTGCGGGATACAACTCTCCCGAAGGTAAGAAAGCCGTGCTTGAGCAGATTATTGCGAAAAATCTTTTCTTAAACGAGGCTCGTGCTAATTTCTACGAGGCGGATTCCCGCTTCCAGGCCGACCTTGCTAAGGTTAAGGATGAGATGCTCGCTAACTTCGCCATCGAAAAGGCTCTCTCCGCGGTTACCGTTACCACTCAGGACGTGCGTGAGTTCTACGACGAGCACAAGGACGAGTTCGTCGCTCCCGAAACCGTTACCGCAAGTCACATTTTAGTTGAGGATGAGGCTAAAATAAAGGAAATTGCATCCGATATTGCGGCGGGCAAGATTACTTTCGAGGATGCGGCACGTCAGTTCTCCACCTGCCCCTCAGGTCAGCAGGGCGGCTCTCTCGGTGAGTTTGGTCGCGGTCAGATGGTGCCGGAGTTTGAAGCGGCGGCGTTTAGCATGGCCGTAGGTGAGATTTCAGAGCCGATTAAGACTCAGTTCGGTTTCCACTTAATCAAACTTGAAGCAAAGAATGAGGCGGAAAACCTGTCATTTGAGCAGGTTGAGGCACAACTCAGAAAGACCGTGCTCCAGACTAAGCAACAAGCGGCATATTCATCAAAGTTAAATCAGTTAAAGATTTTATACCCGGTTGATATGTTTTAGGAAGTAAAAAAGGCGAGGCTCTTCGGCGCCTTCACTTAGGGATAAATCGCTTTAAAAAGGCATTTTTAGTCCATAACTGCACAAAAAATCTTGATATCCGACAGGATTATCTGCGATTTTATTGCTTGTTCTGAAACAAAAAATGCACGTTTTAAAGTGCC
>JAFYQP010000070.1 GCA_017559855.1 Clostridia bacterium
GCTATGCGTAAAGACGTCCTTGCCAAGTGTTACGGCGGTGATATCACCCGTAAGAAAAAACTTCTTGAAAAACAGAAGGAAGGCAAGAAGCGTATGCGTTCTCTCGGTAGCGTTGAAGTGCCGCAGGAGGCATTTATGGCGGTACTTAAACTTGACGAATAAGGATGGTGTGAGCATTGAAATCTCTCGGCATTTACATTCACACGCCTTTTTGTGCAAAAAAATGTGCCTACTGTGATTTTTACTCAGCACCGGGCGACAAAAAAACATACTCATCCTATGCAAGTGCACTTTGCCGTCATATTGAAGAAAGCAATATGACACAATCGGGCTACAAGGTGGACACGATATATTTCGGCGGCGGAACACCCTCCCTCATGCCCGTCCGTGAAATCGAACATATTGTTAAAGCACTGCGTCTGAACTTCAATATATTAAGTGACGCAGAAATGACAATAGAGGCAAATCCTGATAGCATCGACCTTAAAAAGTTAAAAAAACTAAAATCTTTAGGGTTTAACAGAATTTCCATTGGGGCACAATCTTCAAATGATGATGAACTTGCAACACTCGGCAGAATTCATAATTTTGACGGGGTAAAAGCGGCGGTTAAGGCTGCACGTGTGGCGGGTTTTGAAAATCTGTCCCTCGATTTGATGTACGGAATCCCGAATCAAACTATGGAGAGTTTTAAAAAGTCTCTTCTCGATATTCTCGACCTCTCCCCCGAACATATTTCTTTCTACGCCCTTAAGTTGGAAGAGGGTACTCCCATGGCACAGTGTGCCGATATGTATTCCTTCCCTGAGGATGATACGGTCGCAGATATGTACCTTATGGCGGTCGACCTTTTGAAAGAGCGAGGGTATGAGCAATACGAAATATCAAACTTCGCAAAGGGTGGCAAGGTGTCACGCCACAACGTGAAATATTGGAACCTTGACGAATATTTAGGCTTCGGCCCATCCGCTCATTCTCTTTTAAACAATCTGCGTTTTTCTTATGTAAAGGACACTAACTCTTATATAAAGGGAATTTTTGACAGCGGCGTGGTGGTGGACTCCCGTGAGGAAATCTATCCAAGTGAGCAGGCAAGTGAGTATATTATGCTCTCCCTCAGAACAGCAAACGGCATTTCCCCTACGGTATTTGAGGCGAGATATTCTATTTTCTTTGATGAAATTGAAAAAGCACTGTGTAAATTTTCCGATATGGGCCTTGCCGAGCACTTCGGCACTAATTGGCGACTTACACCTCGTGGTTTTTTAGTTTCAAATTCTATTATCTCTGAACTTTTAATTGCATTGGAAAATTCAAAAACAATAAAGGAGCGAAAATAAAAATGCGTACAATAATCAGTGTTATCGGTAAAGATGCGGTTGGTATTATCGCAAAAATCTCAGCAATTCTCTCTTCACACAAGATCAACGTTCTTGACATCACACAGAGCGTACTTGACGATATGTTCGTGATGGTTATGCTTGCGGACATCTCCCAGAGTCTTGTGGACTTCCCCTCTTTAGTTTCCGAACTTGACTCTCTCGGAAATGAACTCGGTCTTAAAATCCACACCATGCACGAGGATGTTTTTAACTCCATGCATCGTATTTAACGAGGTGCACTATGCTTAATTCATTTGATATTCTTGAAACAATAAAAATGATTGAGGAGGAGCATCTTGATATCCGTACGGTAACTATGGGTATCTCCCTCCGCGACTGCTGCGACTCGGACATTGACCGTTGTGCAGAAAAGATTTATGACAAAATTTGCCGTTCAGCAAAAGACCTTGTAAGCACCGCAGAAACCATTGAATGTGAATACGGTATCCCGATTATCAACAAGCGTGTATCCGTTACTCCCATTTCAATGCTTGCAGACTGTGTGGAAAGTGCCGACGTAACCAAACTTGCAAAGGCTCTTGATAAAGCGGCGGCAACTATCGGCGTTAACTTTATCGGCGGCTACGGTGCCCTTGTACATAAAGGATTTACACGCGGCGATACAAACTTAATCGACTCAATCCCCGAAGCCCTTGCAATTACCAACAACGTTTGCTCATCGGTTAACGTTGCAACCACCCGTGCAGGTATCAATATGGATGCGGTTGCACGTATGGGCAAGATTGTAAAAGAGGCGGCACACCTTACTGCAGACCGTGACTCTATCGGTTGTGCGAAACTCGTTGTTTTCTCAAACGCTACCGAGGATAACCCCTTTATGGCAGGTGCATTCCACGGCGTTGGTGAGGGCGAATGTGTAATTAACGTAGGCGTTTCCGGTCCCGGCGTTGTGCAGAAGGCTATCAGACGTGCCGGTGATTGTGACCTTGCAGACCTTGCGGAGATTGTTAAGCGTACCGCTTTCAAGATTACCCGTATGGGCCAACTTGTAGCAAGAGAGGCATCCCGTCGTCTCAACGTTCCTTTCGGTATCGTTGACTTATCCCTCGCACCAACTCCTGCAATCGGCGACTCGGTTGCTCATATCTTAGAGGAAATGGGCCTTGAACAAGTAGGTGCTCACGGTACAACCGCTGCACTTGCACTTCTTAACGATGCGGTAAAAAAAGGCGGCGTTATGGCAAGTGCTCACGTTGGCGGCCTTTCCGGTGCATTCATTCCGGTCAGTGAAGACGCAGGTATGATTGATGCTGTTCGTGCAGGAAGCCTTTCCTTCGATAAATTAGAGGCAATGACCGCTGTTTGCTCTGTCGGTCTTGATATGATTGCCATTCCCGGCGACACTACCGCCGACGTAATTTCCGCAATTATCGCAGACGAAATTTCTATCGGCGTTGTAAATAATAAGACAACCGCTGTCCGTGTTATCCCGGCAGTCGGCAAAGGTGTCGGCGATGAGGTCAACTACGGTGGCCTTCTCGGCAGTGCACCCGTTATGAACATCAACACCAAGTCCCCCGCTAAGTTTATTGCCCGTGCAGGTCGTATCCCCGCACCTATCCACAGTCAGAAAAACTAATGCACGAGAAATTTATGAAACGTGCTCTCGAACTTGCAGATATTGCCGCAGGTTTGGGAGAGGCCCCTATCGGTTGCGTCATTGTAAAGGACGGCAAAATCGTAGGCGAGGGATATAACAGACGTGAAACCCACAAAACCGCACTTGGCCATGCGGAACTTTACGCAATAAAAGATGCGTGTGAAAATCTTGGCGGTTGGCGTCTTTTCGACTGTGATTTATACGTAACGCTAGAGCCCTGCCCAATGTGTGCAGGTGCTATAATCAACGCGAGAATCGAGCATGTAATTTTCGGTGCAAGTGATCCTAAAGCGGGAAGTTGCGGCAGTATTATAAACTTATTTGACCTGCCCTATAACCATAAACCGAAGATTATTTCCGGCGTTTTGGGTGATGAATGTTCAGGGAA
>JAFYQP010000071.1 GCA_017559855.1 Clostridia bacterium
AGGCACTCGACGATAAACTGCCAATTCCGCCACACCCGCAGATACATCTTGTATTATAACAAACAAAGAGTGCCTGTGTCAAGAACATAGGCACTCTTTTATACTATTCATTAAGCATATATTTTCTTGCGTATAAATCAAATTTCTCGGTAAATTCCGGACTATCCTTCTTTATACTGCGAAGGGATGCGTGCATATTCATATTGTTCTCACTTGCATCCATTACACACACCGCAATATTTGAGCAATGGTCAGAAATACGCTCTAAATTTGTAATAAGTTCAATCCAGATAAACCCGACATCAATTGTGCACTCACCCGCTTTAAGACGTGCGATGTGAGCATTTCTGAGTTTACGCTTAAGTTCATCAACTACCTGCTCCAGCGGTTCTACAGAACGTGCTGTTTCCACAGCATTATTTACAAACGCCTCATACGCAAGGTCAACCGTTTCAATTACTGCATTACACAAAACGGTAATTTCCTCTTGAGCAACATCGGTAAGTTCCGCCTCTCGACTCTTTAACTCCTCAATTGATTCAAGCACGTTTACACTATGGTCGGTGATTCGTTCAAAATCGCCCATTACTTTAAGGAGTTTCGATACCGTTGCACTATCCGCATCACTTATCTGGTGTCCGCTTAACTTAACAAGATACGTGCCTAAAATATCCTCATAATGGTCTGCCTTTTCCTCATACTCACGAACGATCTCTGCCGTTTTAGCATCATAACTGTTTATCATATTAAGACAGAGTTTGAGTCCGTCACGGCAAATACCCGCCATTTCACACACAAATGTCTGACAACGAGAAACCGCAATGGCAGGAGTTGCCAAAAGTCGGTCATCTAGTTCGACGAAAGTATCGTCTCTGTCCTTCTTATCAGGTACCAACTTAATTGCAATTTTCTCAAGGAGTCCGGACATGGGCAGAAGGATAGCCGTACACGCTATATTAAATAACGAATGTGCCACCGCAATTCCTGCAAAACTTGCCGCCTGACTAAAGAGTACCGGCTTTAGGAAATGAGAAATAAGCGTAAATACGATAAGCCAAATTATCGTACCGATAACGTTAAATGACAAGTGCACAATAGCCGCACGCTTTGCATTTCTGTTTGTACCGAACGAGGAAAGAAGTGCGGTAACACAAGTTCCGATGTTCTGTCCCATAATAATCGGTACCGCCGCACCGTAAGATACGGCACCTGTAACGGAGAGTGCCTGTAAAATACCGACAGATGCTGAACTTGACTGAATTATTGCGGTAAGAATTGCACCTGCAAGTACACCTAAAATCGGGTTTTGGAACGCAATGAACAGGTCGCAGAACCACTGTTCATTTCTAAGCCCTGCAACCGCACCCGACATAATGTCCATACCGAACATAAGCGTCGCAAAGCCCAATAAGATTGTACCGGTGTCCTTTTTCTTACTTGACTTACCAAACATAGTAAAGCCAATACCGATAAGGGCAAGTACCGGAGTAAAAGACATTGGTTTTAATAACTGTAAAATGAGATTGTCACCTGAAATGCCGCCAAGACTTAGTATCCAAGCGGTAACCGTGGTGCCGATATTTGCACCCATAATAACGCTTATTGACTGTTTAAGCGTCATAATTCCGGAGTTTACAAAGCCGACAACCATAACCGTAGTTGCGGAAGAACTTTGGATAATACTTGTTACCGCAAGACCGGTTAAAAATCCGGTAAACTTATTTTTTGTAAGTTTACCTAAAATTGCCTTAAGGCCATTGCCTGCACGACGCTCAAGCGCGTCGCCCATAATGTTCATGCCAAAGAGGAATAGGCACAAACCACCCACCATTGTGAGCACGTCAAAAACTGTCATTCTTTTTTCACCTCATGTTTTCTTTCTTCATAAAACATTTTTCTTCTTCATCGCCTAGAGTATAACATAAACCTATTTAATATGTATATACATATTTTTCACAAATTTTAACACCTTGACATAGGGTAATTTTTGGTGTATTATGATAAACGGATAAATGTGATGACGAAGAGGTCGCAACCTGTGATTTGTTACAGAGAGTCGGGGCATTTGGCTGAAACCCCGTACAAATTTAAGTTGTGATGTCGCTTCCGATGCAGCAGGACTGAAAAGAGCAGTAAGTCCTGACGGATACACACCGTTATTTGTGTTCAAGTGGGCAGATTTTTTCTGTCAATTTGGGTGGTACCGCGGGTTTACACTCGTCCCTTGTTTTTGGGATGAGTGTTTTTTTATTTATTTGCAAAGGAGAAATTTACTATGGCAAAAGAACTTGAAAAAGTATATGACCCTAAAAACGTAGAGTCACGCCTTTATGAATTTTGGGAGAAAGGCGGTTTCTTCCACGCAGAAGTGGACGAAAACAAGCCCGCTTTCTCTATCGTTATGCCCCCGCCAAATGTAACCGGTCAGTTACATTTAGGCCATGCTTTTGACTCAACACTTCAGGATATCCTTACCCGTACCCGCCGTATGCAGGGGTATAGTGCACTCTGGCTTCCGGGTACCGACCATGCAGGTATCGCTACCCAGATCAAGGTTGAGGAAACCCTCCGCAAAGAGGAAGGTCTTACCCGTCACGATTTAGGCCGCGATGCGTTCTTAGAGCGTGTTTGGGATTGGAAAAACAAATTCGGTAACCGCATCGTTGAACAGCAGAAGAAACTCGGTGCATCCTGCGATTGGGATCGTGCCCGTTTCACTATGGACGATATTTGTGCGAAGGCGGTTCGTGAAGTTTTCGTTCGCCTTTATGAAAAAGGCCTTATCTACAAGGGCAACCGTATAATCAACTGGTGCCCCAAGTGTACCACCGCCCTTTCCGATGCCGAGGTTGAATATTCCGAGCAGGCAGGCCATTTCTGGCACATCAAATATCCGATCAAGGACAGCGACGAGTACCTCATCATCGCTACCACCCGTCCCGAAACATTACTTGGTGACAGTGCGGTTGCGGTACATCCTGAGGACGAGCGTTATACTCACCTTGTGGGCAAGAGCCTTATTCTTCCCCTCGTTGGTCGTGAGATTCCGATTATTGCCGACGAGTACGTTGATAAGGAATTTGGTACGGGTTGTGTTAAGATCACTCCCTGCCACGATCCTAATGACTTCGAAGTTGGTAAGCGTCATAATCTGGAAGAAATTCTTATTATGGATGAGAACGGCTGCATCAACGAAAACGGTGGCAAGTATCAAGGCCTTGAGCGTTATGAGGCTCGCCGTCAGATGGTTGCAGACCTTGAGGCACAAGGCCTCCTTTTAGAGGTCCGTGACCACAACCACAACGTAGGTGCATGTTACCGTTGCGGCACAACCGTTGAGCCGATCACCTCTGCACAGTGGTTTGTTAAGATGAAACCTCTTGCAGAAGAGGCTATCCGCGTTGTCAAAGACGGTACAATCAACTTCGTTCCCGACAGATTCTCAAAAACATATCTTAATTGGATGGAAAACGTCCACGATTGGTGTATCTCCCGTCAGTTATGGTGGGGGCACCGTATCCCCGCCTTCTACTGTGAAGAGTGCGGTCACGTGAACGTATCCCGTGAAGATCCCACAGAGTGTGCAAAGTGTGGAAGTAAAAAACTCCGTCAGGAAGAGGACGTACTTGACACCTGGTTCTCCTCCGCCCTCTGGCCGTTCAGTACGCTCGGTTGGCCGGAAAAGACACCGGAACTTGACTACTTCTACCCCACCGACGTTATGGTTACAGGTTATGACATCATCTTCTTCTGGGTTGCACGTATGATCTTCTCCGGTATGGAGCATCTTGAAAAAGAGCCGTTTAAAACCGTATTTATCCACGGTATCGTACGTGACGCACAGGGCAGAAAGATGTCCAAGTCTCTCGGCAACGGTGTTGACCCCCTTGAGGTTGTGGAGCAGTATGGTGCAGACGCCCTCCGCTTCACTCTTGCTACCGGTAACTCACCGGGTAACGACACCCGTTTCCAGATTGAGCGAATCGAGGCAAACCGCAACTTCGCAAACAAGATTTGGAACGCATCCCGCTTCGTTTTAATGAATCTTACCATTGATAAAATTGAACTTCCTGAAACCTCTAAGTTAGAACTCTCTGATCGTTGGATTTTAAACAAGTACAATGAACTCATTGGTGAAGTGACCGAGAATATCGACCGTTACGAACTCGGTGTTGCGGCTCAGAAGTTATACGACTTCATTTGGGACAATCTTTGCGACTGGTATATTGAACTTGTAAAGCCCCGCCTTTTCGATACCGAGAATGTAGAGGCACACAAGATTTGCGAAAACGTTATTGCATACGTTCTTTCCAATACACTTAAACTTTTACATCCCTTTATGCCGTTCATTACCGAAGAAATCTGGCAGACCTTGCCTCACGAGGGCGAGTCTATTATGGTTGCACCCTGGCCCAAGCAGGACGCTTCCCTCTCCTTCCCTGAGGACGCGGCTTCTATGGAGCAGATTATGGATGCTATCCGTGCTATCCGTAACCGCAGAGCGGAGATGAACGTTCCCCCGTCAAAGAAGGCTCAACTCTTCGTAGTTGCAGAAAGCGATGCAACTC
>JAFYQP010000072.1 GCA_017559855.1 Clostridia bacterium
ACACATCCCGAAGGATGTGTTTTTTTATGGTCGAGATGACAGGACTTGAACCTGCGGCCTCTGCGTCCCGAACGCAGCGCTCTACCAAACTGAGCCACATCTCGATTTATTTACTTGACACAGTTTATTATTATAGTGTCTTTTTCCTTAATTGTCAAGGGTTTTTGTAAAAAAAATAAAAATAAAGGCATTATTCGAAAATCGAAATAATGCCTTTATCCTTTTTACATATTCTTTCCGAAAAACGATACGGTTTTGCGGATTTTCTCCATTAGCGTATCGAAGGCGTCCGGAGTAATGGACTGCGGTCCGTCACAAAGTGCAACCGCGGGGTTATTATGAACCTCTATCATAAGTCCGTCTGCACCCGCCGCAATTGCCGCCATTGAAAGAGGCTCCACCATATTGCGGATGCCTGCCGCATGGGACGGATCAACCACTACGGGTAAGTGGGTTTTCTCTTTTAACATGGGAATTGCGGAAATGTCAAGAGTGTTGCGGTATGCGGTCTCGAAGGTTCGTATTCCTCTCTCGCACAGGATGACGTTTTCATTACCGCCCGCCATAATATACTCCGCACTCATAAGCCATTCCTCAATGGTGTTGGACATACCTCTTTTTAATAGAATAGGTGTTTTTAATTTGCCCACCTCTTTTAAAAGGCGGAAGTTCTGCATGTTTCTTGCACCGATTTGTATCAGGTCAACGTCTCTGAAAAGACCGATGTCCGACGTGCCCATAAGTTCGGTTACGATGGGAAGCCCCGTGACCTCTTTTGCGTGGAGTAAAAGTCTGAGGCCTTCGTCCTCAAGGCCTTGGAATGCGTAAGGGGAGGTGCGTGGTTTAAATGCACCGCCTCGCAAAAGTCCTGCACCTGCACCTTTGACACGACGTGCCACCTCTGAAATCTGCTCCGCGGTTTCAATTGAGCAGGGACCTGCTATAACCTGAAAATTGCCGCCGCCGATTTTTACTCCGCCGATGTCAACGACTGTATCTTCCGGATGCATACGGCGATTGGTTGCTTTATACGGCTCCTGAATACGGCGTACCTCGGCAACCACGTCGTTTGCACGGAGTTGGTCGATATTTATCTTCGAAGTATCACCTACCAAGCCCCAAAGAAGAGTTTCTTCACCCTGGGATTCGTGGATGGTCATACCAAGACTTTCAATTTTTGTTCGCAGCTCGGAAAAACTTTCTTTACTTGCGTTTTTCTTTAGGATTACAATCATTCTGTGTCTACCTCTGAGTCTTTCTTGAAAAACAGTACGCGTGTAAGGCAAATGCCGATGGTTATACCTAAAACAGCACCGACCACGACGTCGCTTAAAAAATGGACATACAAATAAATACGGGTAAATCCGATTATAAGTGCAAGTGCAAGTGCCACTGCACCGTGGATTTTGTTAAAGCAAAAAATACTTGCCGCCGCGGCGAAGGAGGTTGCCGCGTGGGATGATGGGAAGGATGATCCGTGGGGGATGGAAACCAAGAGTTCTGCACCGGGAACCACCACAAACGGACGGGGACGCCCGACGATCTCCTTTATTACCAACTGTGAGATTAAAAAAGTTATGGCGAGGGATAAAAGCATCGCCACACCGCAGGTGCGGGTTTTCTTGAAAATAAGAAATATTACGCCGCAGGCGATCCACAAAGCCCCTGCATCGCCAAAGGATGTGATAAAGACCATAACCTTGTCCAAAAGTGCGGGGAATGTACCGTTTACAAAGTATTCGGCAACACTTAAGTCAAGATTTGCAAGCCACTCAATCACGGGAGATCACCCCCGTATCGGAGGAGAGCATCTTCTTATATTCGGACGGGGAAACACCCATAATTCGCTTAAAATGACGGAAGAAAACGCTGGGCTCATAATTAAGTGAGTTTGCAACACTTGCAACGGTCGCCTCCGGATATGCAAATAACTCACAAGCTTTTTGCATTCGCAATCTCGTCAGATATTCCTGTGGAGACAGGTTTAACTGACTTTTGAAAATGGTGAAAAAGTAACTTCGATTAAGGCCGACGTGTGCTGCAACATCGGAGACTTTGATGGATTTCGTGTAGTTTAAATCCATATACTGCAACGCTTTTTCGATATAGTCGTCAGAACACAAATCGGGCAAAAAGCGGGGGTAATTTGCACGCAGGAACTTTATTAAATTATCGAAGAAAATGTAGGCGTTACCGATTCTAAAAAGTTCGGTCTCCTCACCGGGCATGCTGCAGGCGTCGATTGTTATGTTCAGATAGGGGAGAAAATCGCGACCGTCCTCCCAGGGAAGAAATGGTTCTTTTGCAGAAAGACCGATATTTTTAAATAAAATACCTGCACGAATGCCGATAAACGTAACGTAGGACAAATGTAAGGGATCGTCATTGTCCGAAATCTCGCTTACCACCATGCCGGGGAAGATAATATATGACTGCCCCGCTTTAATATCCATGGTACCTAAATCGGTTACGAGTTTTCCTCGTCCTTTCAGACAATGACGAAAAACGTAATAGGTTCTTATAAGCGGACCGACGATTTCATCTTTTGCAAAAGTATAGTTATGTTCACCGTTGTACAAAAGCAAATCATGGGGTTTTATGGAGTCGATTGCAGATGTTTTTACCGGATTTATAATTTGATCTGCCATGGGCCACCTCACAAAAAATAACATTTAGCACGATAATTCTAACATTTGTCCGTGTACTTGTCAAGCGAAATGTAGTAATATTAAATTGTTAATTATAGTGCGATACTTATCTATATTTTTAGAAAGTATTATGCACAGTGATGACAAACATCACAAAAAAATTATAAGGAGGATTTCACAATGAAGAAATCTATGTGGAAACGCATTGCCGCATTGCTTATGGCAGGTGCTATGATGTTCTCCATCGCAGCATGTGGCGACAACGGAGGCTCTAGCGAAGGCGGCGCAACTTCTGCAGACGGTAAGGTTTTTGCTGAGCCGACTGAAATCTCCATCACTGTAAACAGCCATGCTACATGGCCGCACAGAGATGACTGGAAACTCTGGCAGTATATGAGTGAGGCAACAGGTGCTACCTTAAAACTCACATCCATCCCCCAGGAAGACTACAACACCAAGGTTAACCTTATGTTGTCCGCTCCGGAAACTCTTCCGGACCTTCTCCACTTCGCAATGAAGCAGATTGTTGACAACACCGCAAACCAGGGTGCATTGGTTGCTTTCGAGGATTATGAGGACATCATGCCCGACTACAAGGCATTTATGGAGTCCTTACCTGAGGCTACCCGCGAGAACTTACTTGCACAGCGTCGCAGTGCTGACGGCAAGATCTACAGTGCTCCGGCATACGGTACTGAAATCGTAAGTAGCGTTCGTGCATGGCTCTATCGTAAGGATATCTTTGAGAAGCACAACCTCAAGGTTCCGGAAACCTATGACGAAGTTTACGAGGTTGCTAAGCAGTTAAAGGCTCTCTATCCTGAGTCCTTCCCTGTTTGTTTCCGTCAGGGCTTCACCGGTATCCGTAACATGGGTGCACAGTGGAAACCCTATCAGTCTTTCGACATTTACTACGACTTCGATAATGAAGAGTGGCGTTTCGGTGCATTCGAAGATACCACCCGTGATATGGTAGCATGGCTTGCTAAGATGGTTAAGGAAGGCCTTTGCCCGCCGGATATCGTTGATATCTCCACTAAGGGCTGGGAAGAACTTATGATGTCTGACCGTGGCTTCATCACTCTTGACTACATCGTTCGTCTTGACCACTTCAACCTCCTCATGGCTGAAGCAAATCCTGAGTACGAACTCGCATTCATGGCACCGCCGGCTGGTAACGAACTCGGTCTCCACAAGATGACCAACTGTACCGTTGATGCTTCCGGTTACACTGTATGTAACACCGGTAAGGAAAAGAACATCGAGAACGCATTCAAGCTTATCAACTGGATGTACACCGACGAGGCAGAGGAACTCCTCTCTTGGGGTAAGGAAGGCGAGACCTTCTTTGTTAACGAGAACGGCCGCCGTCAGTACATTCTTAACACCGCTGATGATACCCCCCGTGGTCTCTACGGTGTAGGTTCTTACGGTCTCTATCAGAGAATGAATCCGGATGCTTACGCTGCATCTTACACCGAGAAGCAGGTTGCTGCTGCTAAGGAAGCTGCACAGTATCAGGAACCCTACGTTAACCCGATGTGGTGGATGTCCTTCACCGATGAAGAGAGCGATCGTCGTGCAGACCTCGACCTCGAACTTGGCAACTATGCTAAGGAATGGATCGGTAAGTTCATCTCCGGTCAGGAACCCATTGAGAAGTGGGACGAGTACGTTGAGGGTAGCAAGGCGTTCAACGCAGAAGAGTATATCGAAATCTACAAGACCGCTTACGATCGCGTAACCAAGTAATTTAGCACTATATCCAAATTTATGGGTGCCCCGAATTTTCGGGGCACCCTTTATTTTTGCGATAAAAACGAATCCTACACAATATAGTGCAAGATTAAAAGCAAGTAGTTAACATCGGTTTTAAAATGGAACAAAATGGCTAAAGCCAAGTAACTATACGGGTTTTGACTAGTTTACGCACAGGAGAATACTCATGTGACGCCTTTATTGATAAACAACATAAAGCACGATTTAAGTAACATTTGTATATATACTTGTTGACTTAAATATAGTAATATTAAATTGTGAATTATAGTGCGATACTTATCTATATTTTTGGAAAGTATTATGCACAGTGATGATAAAATCGGCTTAAGCGGCGTAATTTGGGCGGATTTCATCATTACAAACCGCGTTTTGAAACGCAAAAAAATAATAAGGAGGATTCACGATGAAAAAATCTATGTGGAAACGCGTTGCCGCATTGGTTATGGCAGGTGCTATGATGTTCTCCATCGCAGCATGTGGCGGTAACGTTGAGGCACCCGAATTCGAAGAGAACACATCCCTTTCCATCACTGTATCCAGCCATGCTTCCTGGCCGCACAGAGACGACTGGAAACTTTGGCAGTATATGAGTGAGGAGACAGGTGTAACCCTTAACCTTACTTCTATCCCGGTTGACGATTATTTTACCAAGGTTAACCTTATGATGTCTGCTCCGGAGACTCTCCCGGACCTTCTTCACATCACTCAGAAGAAGATGGTAGACGATAATGCTAACCAGGGCTCTATCCTTCCTTTCGAGGATTATGAGGACATCATGCCCAACTACGTAGCATATATGGAATCTATGCCCGAAGCAAATCGCGAGAACTTACTCGCACAGCGCCGCACTGCTGACGGTAAGATCTACAATGCTCCGGCTACCGGTACTGAAATCGTAAGTAACGTTCGTGCATGGCTCTACCGTAAGGATATCTTTGAGAAGCATGACCTCAAGGTTCCGGAAACCTATGACGAAGTTTACGAGGTTGCTAAGCAGTTAAAGGCACTTTACCCGAACTCTTACCCGGTATGTTTCCGTATGGGCTTCACCGGTATCCGTAACATGGGTGCACAGTGGAAACCCTATCAGTCTTTCGACATTTACTACGACTTTGAGAACAAGAAGTTCAGCTACGGTTCTTTCGAGGATACCACCCGTGATATGGTAGCATGGCTTGCTAAGATGGTTAAGGAAGGTCTTTGCCCGCCGGATATCATCGACATCTCTACCAAGGGTTGGGAAGAACTTATGATGTCTGACCGTGGTTTTATTACCCTCGACTACATCGTTCGTCTTGACCACTTCAACTTACTTATGGCTGAAGCAAATCCCGAATACGAACTTGCATTCATGGCACCGCCGGCAGGTAACGATCTTGGACTCCACAAGATGACCAACTGTACCGTTGATGCTTCCGGTTATGCTGTATGTAACACCGGCAAGGAAAAGAACATCGAGAACGCATTCAAACTTATCGACTGGATGTACACCGATGAAGCCGTTGAACTTCTTTCTTGGGGTAAGGAAGGCGAGACCTTCTTTGTAAACGAGAACGGCCGCCGTCAGTTCATCCTCAACACCGCTGATGATACCGCTAAGGGCCTTTACGGTATCGGTGCATTCGGTCTCTATCAGAGAATGGATCCTGAGGCATTTGCTGCATCTTACACCGAGGAGCAGGTTGCTGCTGCTAAGGAAGCTGCACAGTATCAGGAACCCTACGTTAACCCGATGTGGTGGCTCTCCTTCACCGATGAAGA
This sequence comes from Clostridia bacterium, assembly GCA_017559855.1. GTDB lineage: Bacteria > Bacillota > Clostridia > Oscillospirales > JAAYXM01 > RGIG7332. The sequence continues at coordinate 6,189 of JAFYQP010000072.1, forward strand.
GAGTGACCGTCGTTCTGACATCGACCTCGAGCTTGGTTCTTACAGCCAGGAGTGGATCGGTAAGTTCATCTCCGGTCAGGAACCCATTGAGAAGTGGGACGAGTTCGTTGAAGGCGGTAAGGCATTTGCTGTAGATGAATATATCGAAATCTACGAGACCGCTTACAATCGCGTAACCAAGTAATTTAACTTGCGTTAATTGTGGGTGCCTCGGTTTGTCCGAGGCACCCATATAAAAAAGCCATTCAATTTGTAACTTTTATAAAAGGAGGTATGGGAAATGGCTGGAAAGTTTAGTTTTAAGCGTATACTCTCTGCAGTCCTTGCGTTCTGTATGATCCTCGGTGCTATGCCGTCGGTTGCACTTTTTGACGCACAGGCAGCGGGTACTGACTTATACTATAACTTTATTAAAGGAAATATTGGTACCGGTATGGGTACCGCACACGTTAAAACCATTACCTATGCAAACACAACCGCAGGCAACGAAGCGGAGTTAAATCCGACTATCGCATCCGAACCCTGGGAAGTAAGAACCGCTTCCGCAGGTGTTGACGGTGGCGGCGGCTACTTTGCGTATATCAATAACGGCAAGGGCCTTTATTTATACGGCAATGACTACAAAGCTGCTGCTGACACCTATTACGGTGAAATCAAGATTAAGGTTCCCGCTGCAGGTAAGTACATCCCGCAGGTGAACTTTAGCGGATCAAGCAACTGGTCCTACGAGAGTACCTGTATCGCATATCTTTATGATTACGATGCAGACTTAAACACATTAGGCGACAAACTTGCAGAGAAGACCGTTGGCTATCACAAGTATGATCTGCCGAATCACTACGTATCTCTTACCAACAAGCCCATTACCATGGATGCAGGTGAGTACGTATTTAAGGTTGCTATCGTTGGCAACAGCAACGGTACCGTTGTTGTTGACGGCTTAAAGCTTGTTGATGCAAGCGAAGCAACCGCTACCGATATGGTAATCGGCGTTGAAGAGGGCTTATACACCGTTAAAATCGGCGAAAGCGTTTCTGTTCCGCTTACCGCAACCATGTCCGACGGTTCTAAGGCAGATCTTACCAAAGCTACTTTTGAATATTCTACTGCTGACGTTGCTACCGCTGAAATCGTTGATGGTGCTCTCAAGATCACCGCAGGCGAGGCAGCAGGTACCACCACCCTCACCGTAAAACTCGGTGCGGCTATGGCGCGTACCAACATCGCAGTTGTTGAAGAATATGCGGCTCCTCACGACTTAACCTACAGCTTCATTAAGCCTGCAGTTCAGGGCAGTGATAAGAAGATGTACAATCAGGCGTATGTTGAGTCACTTATCCTCGGT
>JAFYQP010000007.1 GCA_017559855.1 Clostridia bacterium
AAAAAAGATGCTTGGGTATACACTCAAGCATCTTTTTTATGTTAAATTTACACTTGAAATATGTTAGATTTCTTGCTATAATGTTAGAAACGAACATTTGGGGTGATTTTGTGCAAAAACGCAGGGATAAAATTAACAAATTTATACAAGAAAAAAGCGAGGCGACACTTACTCAACTTCGTGCTTTGGTACCCGGTGTTTCCGAAATGACAATAAGGCGTGATTTGGAGGCACTTGAGGCGGAGGGCAGGATAATCCGAGTCCACGGCGGTGCGAAATCTTTAAAATCTCTCGGCACGTTAGTTGAGGACGTGTTCTCCAAGCGATCTGCAATAAACACGGATAAAAAGAAACTTATCGGCGAAAAGGCGGCGAAACTTGTAGGCGAGGGTTCATCGATTTTTCTCGATTCGGGCAGCACGGTAATCGAACTTGCAAAGCGTATGCCGGATGTACCCTTACTAATTACAACAAGCGGACTTAACATTGCTCTGGAACTTCTTCATTTGGAGAACGTAACCGTAAACGTCCTCGGTGGTGAGGTGGGAAGAAACACAATTGCACTTTCCGGCCCTTCGGCACAGGAGGCGATTGAGCGACTCAATATTGACGTGGCTTTTGTCGCTGCAACAGCATTTAGTTGCGATTCGGGCTTTACCTGCGGTAACGTTCACGATAAGGCATTAAAGAGCAAAGTGCTAAGTAAGGCAAGGAGAAAAATAATTCTCATGGACAGCACGAAAATCGGCAGCGTAATGCCTCATACTTTCGCAACCGTTGACGAGGTGGACGCGGTTATTACCGACGGTTTTATAAGCGAAGACATAAAAAGGTATTTTGCCGAAAAAAATATCGAAATTTTATAAAAAACAATTGACAATTTTGCACTTAAAAGGTACAATAATGAAAGAAACAAACATTTCGATGTTAGAAACAATCAAAAGAGGTGTATGATTATGATGACAAAAGCAGTTCGTTTATATGGTAAGAACGATTTACGTCTTGATGAGTTCGAACTCCCGAAAATTGCGGATGACGAAATTCAGGCAGAAATCGTAACCGACAGTATTTGCATGTCAAGTTACAAGGCAGCGGTTCAGGGCGGTGAGCACAAGCGTGTTCCCACCGACATTGCGGAAAATCCGATTATCATCGGACATGAGTTCTGCGGTGTAATCCGTGAAGTAGGTGCTAAGTGGCAGGGCAAGTTCAAGGCAGGAGATAAGTTCTCCATTCAGCCGGCTCTCGGCGGTCTTGAGGCTCCCGGTTACTCTTTCCGCTGGTGCGGTGGTGCCGCTACCATGGTTAACCTCCCCCGTGAGGTAATGGAAAACGATTGCCTTTTAGAATACTCAGGTGATGCGTTCTATCACGGCTCACTTGCAGAACCGATGAGTTGTATCGTTGGTGCATACCACGCATTCTACCACACAAAGCCCGGCTCAATCGAGCATGAGATGGGTATTAAAGAGGGCGGTAACTTAATTCTTATGGCAGGTGCAGGTCCCATGGGACTCGGTGCGGTTGACTACGCTATCCACTGCGACAGAAAGCCGAAGATGATGGTTGTTACCGATATTGACGACGCTCGTCTTGCTCGTGCGGCTGAAGTGCTTACAGTTGAAGAGGCAAAGAAGAACGGCGTTGATCTTTACTATGTAAACACTAATGCATACGAAGATCCCAAGGCATACCTTATGGAACTCACCGGCGGCTACGGCTACGATGATGCGTTCCTTATGGCTCCCGTTCGTGCGGTTGTTGAACTTGGTGACCAGGTTCTTGCACACGACGGTTGTATGAACTTCTTCGCAGGTCCTACCGACCATGCGTTTACCGCAGGTATCAACTTCTACAACATTCACTACAGCGCAACACACATCATCGGCACCACCGGCGGCAGTACCGATGATATGAGAGAATCTCTCCAGATGATGGAGCAGGGCAGACTTAACCCCTCCGTTATGATCACCCACGTTGGCGGTATCGACACTGCGGCTGAGTCTACACTTAATCTTCCCTCCATCAAGGGTGGTAAGAAACTTATCTACACCCATATCGATATGCCCCTTACTGCGATTGAAGATTTTGCAAAACTCGGCGAGAGCGATCCGTTCTTCAAAGAACTTGCAGATATCGTTGCAAAAAATAACGGTCTCTGGTGTGCAGAGGCAGAAAAGTTCTTACTTGCAAATAAGTAATTTTTACCCATTGGGTGCGAAGGTTTTTCTTTGCACCCTATTGGTACTTTATAAACACATTTTATTTTAGGAGGTAAATATAATGGCAACACCGGTAATTATGCCCAGACAGGGCCAGTCCGTTGAAAGCTGTATCATTGCAGAGTGGAAGAAGAAAAAAGGCGACACCGTTGAAATCGGCGATGTTCTCTTCTCCTACGAGACAGACAAGGCAAGTTTTGAAGAGACCGCAAAGGTTGGCGGTACAATGCTTGAAGTATTCTTTGAAGAGGGCGACGACGTTCCCTGCTTACTTAACGTTTGCGTAATCGGTACTCCCGGCGAGGATTGTTCCGAATTCAATCCCAACGGCGGCGATGCTGCACCTGCAGAGGAAGCACCCGCAGCTGCGGCACCCGTTGCAGCACCCGTAGTTACCGCAGAGGTAACCAAGAGCGAGAGTTCCGACGGTAAGGTTGCAATCTCCCCCCGTGCAAAGAATCTTGCAGAACGTGCTTGTGCAGATTTAAGCCAGGCTGCTCCTACCGGCCCCCACGGCAGAATCATTGAGCGTGACGTTGAAAAACTCATCGCAGAAGGAAAGACCACTACTTATGCGGCATCCGGCGCAACCGCAGGTAATGGTACCGGCATCGGTGGCAGAACCACTACCGCAGATGCAGAGGCACCTGCAACTGCATCCGCTGCAGCCGCTGCTCCTGAGATGGATTACGAGGACGTTAAACTTACCAATATCCGTAAGGTTATTGCAAAGTCCATGCACGCATCCCTCTCCGGTATGGCTCAGCTTACTCTTAACACAAGTTTTGACGCTACCGCAATTATGGCTTACCGTAAGATTCTTAAAAATAACGGTGAGGCAATGGGTATGGAAAAGGTTACCCTCAACGATATGATTTTATTTGCGGTTTCCCGTGTTATCTTAAACCACAAGGACTTAAACGCTCATTTCTTAGATGACAAGATGCGTATCTTCAACAACGTTCATCTCGGCGTTGCGACCGATACCGAGCGTGGCCTTATGGTTCCCACCGTATTCAATGCAAATAAACTTTCCTTAAAGGAAATTTCCGACCAGACCAAGAACGTTTGCGGCATGTGCCGTACCGGTTCTTGCTCACCGGATTTACTTAAGGACGGTACCTTCACCGTTACCAACCTCGGTAGCCTTGGTATCGAGTCCTTTACTCCGGTTATCAATCCGCCGCAGACCGCAATCTTAGGTGTTGACACTGTTACCACCAAGGTTCGTGAGGTAAACGGCAACATTACCACATATCCGGCAATGGGACTCTCCCTTACATTTGACCACCGTGCGGTTGACGGTGCACCTGCTGCTCGTTTCTTAAAGGAACTTTGCACAGCACTTGAGAACTTCACAATGTTGCTTGGCAAGTAAGGAGGATTTACAATGTTTGATCTTATAGTTTTAGGCGGTGGCCCCGGCGGCTACCTGGCTGCAGAACGTGCGGCAGAAGAGGGACTCTCTGTTGCTCTTGTTGAAAAACGTTTCCTCGGCGGCGTTTGTTTAAATGAGGGTTGTATCCCTACAAAGACTCTTTTAAACTCCGCTAAGATTTTTGATTACACAAAACACGGCGATGCATACGGTGTAACCGTTTCTTCCTCAAGCCTTGACCACGCAGCGGTTGTTGCAAGAAAGAATCAGGTAAGAGACAAACTTGTTGCCGGTATCAAGGGTGCACTTCGTGCAGGTAAGGTTAAGATCTTTGAGGCAGAGGGCGAAATCGTAGGTCGTGGCGATGGTTTCATCGTTTCTGCAAATGGCGAACAGATCGAAGGTAAAAACCTCATCATCGCAACCGGTTCCGAGCCTGTTATCCCGCCGATCCCCGGTCTCAAGGAAGGCTTTGAGGCAGGTTTTGTAATGACCAACCGTGAGATTCTCGATATGACCACCGTGCCCGAAAAACTCGTTGTTATCGGCGGCGGCGTTATCGGTCTTGAAATGGCATCTTACTTTAACTCCGCAGGTTCAAGCGTTACCGTTATCGAAATGCTTCCCAACATTGCAGGTGCAAATGATAAGGAAATTTCCGAAATTCTTAAGAAATCCTATGAGAAGAAGGGTATCGAATTTAAACTCGGTGCAAAGGTTGTTTCCGTAGGTAAGGATTCCGTAAGTTACGAACTGGCTGGTGAGACCGTTGAGGTTAAGGCAGACGTAGTTCTTGCATCCATCGGCCGTCGTGCTACCGCTCCCAAGGGAATTGAGAAAATCGGCGTTGAGGTTGAGCGTGGTGCGGTTAAGACCGACGATAAGATGCGTACCAACATCCCCGGCGTTTATGCCGCAGGTGACGTTAACGGTAAGAGCATGCTTGCTCATACCGCATACCGTGAGGCGGAGGTTGCAGTTAACAACATCGTCGGTAAGAAAGACCGTGTTCGCTACAACGCAATCCCTGCAGTAATCTACACCAACCCCGAAGTTGCAGGTGTGGGCTACACCGAAGAAAGTGCAACCAAAGCGGGTATCAAGTATAAGAAGAGCACCGTTAGCATGATGTACTCCGGCCGTTATATGGCAGAGAATACAGAATACGACGGTATCTGCAAGGTGCTTGTTGAAGAGAAGACAGATAAGATTATCGGCGTTCATATGATTGGCTCATATGCATCAGAGATTATTTTCTCCGCTGCTATGATGGTTGAGTGCGAAATGCGTGTATCCGACGTTAAGGAAATGGTATTCCCGCATCCCACCGTATGTGAAATTGTCCGTGAAGCAATCTTTAAATTAAAATAGGAGGGAATTTAAAATGCCTAAGTCACAATATTTAGATCCGAAGGAATGTAGAAAAAGCGGTTTTATTCACTTTGAGGACATTCCGGTAAATCAGTACAAGAAAACCATTGCGGAAGAAAAGAAGATCTACACCAAGGAAGACTTCATGCGTATCTACCGTGATATGGCAATCATTCGTGAGTTTGAGACAATGCTCTACTCCATCAAGACCACCAACCACTACAACGGTGTTGACTACAACAATCCGGGCCCTGCTCACCTTTCCACCGGTCAGGAAGCATCCGCTGTTGGTCAGGCTTACATCTTAACCCGTGACGACTACATCTTCGGCTCACACAGAAGCCACGGCGAAATCCTTGCAAAAGGTCTTTCCTGTATCGAGAAACTTGACGATAAGGAACTTTTAGAGGTTATGGAAGGCTTCTTCGACGGTGAAATCCTCCGTGCTCTTGAGTCTGACGGCAAGAAGCGTGACAACGTAAAGCAGATGGCGGTTGAGTTCCTTGTATACGGTGCTCTTGCTGAAATCTTCGCTCGTACCACCGGCTTTAACCGTGGTCTCGGCGGCTCCATGCACGCATTCTTCACTCCCTTTGGTATTTACCCCAACAACGCTATCGTTGGCGGCTCCGGTACTATTTCTCTCGGTGCTGCTCTCTATAAGAAGGTAAACGAGAAGAAGGGTATGGTCATCTGTAACATCGGTGACGCATCTCTCGGTTGCGGTCCTGTTTGGGAAGCAATGAACATGGCTGTTATGGATCAGTTCCGTGAATTATGGGATGAGAATCACAACGGCGGCCTCCCGCTTATCTTCAATATTTTCGACAACATGTACGGCATGGGTGGTCAGACCATCGGCGAGACCATGGGTTACAATATGCCCGCTCGTATCGGTGCAGGTCTCACCCCGAACCAGATGCATGCAGAGCGTGTTGACGGTTATGATCCCCTTGCAGTTATCGATGCTATGCGTCGTAAGAAAGAACTCATTGAGAAGAAGGAAGGTCCGGTACTCCTCGACGTTCTTACATACCGTGTAACCGGTCACTCTCCGTCCGATGCTTCCAGCTATCGTACTCAGGAGGAGATCGATGCTTGGATCGAGCAGGATGTTCTCAAGGCATATGCTAACAAGATGATCAAGGCAAAGGTTGCAACTAAGGAAGAGTTTGACGCAATCTTAGAGGATGTTAAGAACCTTATTACCGATGCTTGTCGCAAGGCAGTAGACGAGAGCGTATCTCCCCGTATGAGTTTAGCAGCTGATCCTGCTGCTATTGAGAAGATTATGTTCTCCAACGGCAAGGTTGCAAAGATGGAAGACCGTGAACCCGACGTTCTTATGCCCAAGGAAGAGTGTCCGAGAGTTAAGCAGATCGCGAAGAAAGAGCGTTTTGCATTTGATGCAAACGGCAAGCCGGTTTCCAAGAACAAAGTTTACCAGCTTCGTGATGGTCTCTTTGAGGCTATTATTGATAAGTTCTATGAGGATCCCACCCTTGTTGCATACGGTGAAGACAACCGTGATTGGGGCGGTGCATTCGCAGTATACCGTGGTCTTACCGAGGCAATTCCCTATCACCGTTTCTTCAACTCACCGATTTCCGAGGCTGCTATCATCGGTTCTGCAGTAGGTTATGCAATGACCGGCGGCCGTGCTATCGTTGAACTTATGTACTGTGACTTCTTAGGTCGTGCAGGTGACGAAGTATTCAACCAGCTTGCTAAGTGGCAGTCAATGTCTGCAGGCATTATCAAGATGCCGGTTGTCGTTCGTATCTCCGTAGGTTCCAAGTATGGTGCACAGCACTCACAGGATTGGTCCTCTATGATCGCACACATTCCGGGCTTAAAGTGCGTATTCCCGACCACACCTTACGATGCAAAGGGCCTTATGAATGCGGCACTCGCAGGTACCGATCCGGTTATCTTCTTCGAGAGTCAGCGTATCTACGATGTGGGTGAACAGTTCCACGAAGGCGGCGTTCCGGAAGGTTACTATGAAGTTCCCCTTGGTGAGCCGGACGTTAAGAAGGTTGGTACCGACGTTACCATTCTTACTATCGGTGCAACTCTTTATCGTGCCCTTGATGCTGCAAAGATCTTAGAGGAGAAGTACGGCATCTCTGCTGAAGTTATCGACGCTCGCAGCATCGTTCCGTTCAACTACGACAAGGTTGTTGAGTCTGTTAAGAAGACCGGTAAGATCGTACTTGCAAGTGATGCTTGTGCTCGCGGCTCCTTCCTTAAGGATATGGCTTGCACCATTTCTGAAGTTTGCTTTGACGATCTTGATGCACCGCCTGCAGTTGTAGGTGCTCGCAATTGGATCACTCCGTGCTACGAGTTAGATGCAGACTTCTTCCCGCAGGCTGATTGGATTATCGACACTATCCATCAGAAGGTAATGCCGATTCCGGGCTATGAAGCAAAGGGTAACTTTACCGAGAACGAAGAACTCCGCCGCTCCAAGTACGGTGTATAATGGTTTTTCTGGTAAATAAGTCTCTTGATGCATATTACAATATGGCGGTTGAGGAATACTTCCTCGACCGCCATAATGGCAATTTCTTTATCCTTTGGCAGAATAAAAATGCCATTGTCGTAGGTAAAAACCAGAACACTTTGGCGGAGATTGACTCGGATTTTGTTAAGGAAAAGGGGATTGACCTTGTCCGTCGTTTAAGCGGCGGCGGTGCTATGTATCAGGATTTGGGTAATCTTAATTTTACCTTTATTTGCGACGAAAAAAAGTGGTTTTCCGACTATTCCTACTTTACAACCCCTGTAATTGAAGCGATGAAGAGCCTTGGCGTAACACTCACTCTGTCCGGCAGAAATGACATTATGCTGGGTGATTTCAAGGTCTCCGGCAATGCTCAGGCGGTGCGTGGCGAGAGGATTTTACATCACGGCACACTTCTTATAGATTGCGATTTATCGGTGTTGGGACAAGCCCTTACTCCCGATAAAGAAAAAATTGCGGCAAAGGGAATTAAATCCGTGTCCTCCCGTGTTATCAACATAAACGACACGCTTTGTGAAAAACTTACCGTTTCACAGGTTGTTTCCGCTATAAAAGATGCGGTTGTCTCGCTTTTCCCCGACACGGTTGTGCGTGACATAAGCGAGGATGAGGATGCCGAGATAAAGGCACTTGCGGAGAAATACAGGTCCTGGGATTGGAATTTCGGAAGTTCGCCCAAATATACGTTCCACAATAAAAAAAGATTTGCATCGGGTATCGTTGAGGTTAAACTTGACGTTCTGCGAGGCGTTATACAAAGTGCGAAGTTTGAAGGTGACTTTTTTGGAGTTTCCGACGTACTTGATATCGAAAAGGCGATTTGTGGTGTAAACCATAATGAGGATGATATCTTCTCCGCACTTTGTGATTTTAATTTTGAAAACTATTTTATGGGTATTGGCAGAGATGAAATACTGTCCCTCATTAAACCTTGAAAAGGAGCGAAAAATATGAAAGCAGTTATGTATGGTGCAGGCAATATCGGCCGCGGCTTTATCGGTCAGCTTATGAGCCTGTCAGGCTATCAGGTTTCCTTCGTTGACGTAAATATGCAGGTGATTGACGCACTCAATGAGCGTGGTCAGTATACCGTTGAAATTTTAGAAAATGAAGGCGGAAGCGAGATTAACGTAGCAAACGTTTGCGGTGTAAACGGTATGGACGTTGATGCGGTGGCAGAGGCTATTGCAGATGCAGACGTTATGGCAACCGCAGTTGGCGTTAACATCTTACCCCGCATTACCGCAAATCTTGCAAAGGGTTTACAACTCCGCTGGAAAAACGGCAACTTCACACCCTTTAACATCATCATTTGCGAAAACTTAATCGGTGCAGATACATATCTTCGCAATGCAATCGGTGAACTTTTAAATGACGATGAAAAGAAGATTTTCAATGAGACCGTCGGCCTTGTTGAAGCGTCCATCGGCAGAATGGTGCCCATTCAGACACCTGAAATGACTAAAGGCGATATCCTTCGTGTTTGTGTTGAGCCTTTCTGCACTCTTATCGTTGACCGTGATGCATTCCGCGGCGAAATTCCGCCTATTAAGAATATGGAAGCACACGCACCTTTCCAATTATATATCGAGCGTAAACTCTACATCCACAATATGGGCCACTCCATGACCGCATATTTAGGTCAGCTTAAGGGTTATGAGTACATTTGGGAAGCAATCGAAGATCCGGAAATCGAGAGAATCGTTGTTCGCGGTATGGTTTCTTCCGCACTTGCACTCTCCATTCGTTACAACGTACCCTTTAAGGCACTTTACGAACACGTAGAAGACCTTCTCTACCGTTTCACCAACAAGAAATTGGGTGATACCGTTTTCCGTGTAGGTCGTGACTTAAACCGTAAACTCTCACCGGAGGATCGTCTGGTAGGTGCAATGAAGAGTTGCAACGAGGCGGGCGTTTCACCCGTTTACCTCCAACTTGCAATTGCCGCCGCAATGAAGTTCTCCCACGATGAGGTTTCCAAAAAACCGGCAGAGGAGATTTTAACTCAGATTGCAGGTCTTGACAAAGAGGGGGCAGATTTCAAGCAGATTATGGAATTCTCCGCAATGCTTGAAAAAGAAGACGGCCTTAAACTTGCATACACCAAAGCAAAAAAGATCTTAAGCGTATAATAATAAACTAATATCCCTCTGGCATAAGTATTTTTGTCAGGGGGATATGTTTAATGATAAAAAATTATTACAAAGTGGATTAGTTACTGCATTATAATGTTCAAACGTGGCGTAAAATTCAAAATTTTGACAATTACATGAAAGTATAATATAATTACCTTGAGGTGATATTAATGAAATTTGTAAAATATGTTGAACAAATACCAAATATTACTATTGCAAAACGTGTTGCATCTGCCTATGTTGCAGATTACAGACGTCTTGACATCGATGAAATCAAGGAATTTTTAATAAAAACAGAGAAACAGTATACTTCTTTTGAAAACATAAGCAATCGATTAGATGAGATAAAATTAGATTCCAACAGAGCGGTACGAATAATAGCACCGATCCTATTGAGAGACTATTTATTGGATCAGGATGACTTTATATCAGTAGCAAAAGATACCGAAGCTGCTGTATTAAGTTACGAAAAATCCATAGTTGATGAATCAAACAATTTCGACTCTTCAAAAATATCAAAGGATTTTGCGTTGTTTAAGCATATGCTTGATGCTGCATGGGCTCATAATGACGATATTTCTGTAGACGAGAAGAATTTATTGGAAACTTTAAGAAAGTATCTTTCTATATCTAATAAAGAATTTCATATATTGGAAGCAAAATCCGGAAGATTTCCTATGTTCGGAAATGTATTACATTCATATGCTGATATTGAAGATGCGAGGAAGGTTTTGCAGTCAAAGGGATTGCTTGTAACAATAAGAAACGCCGACGGCGTTATGTGTGATATGATCCCTGAAGATATTGCCGTATGCATACGAGAATACTATGGCATTGAGATTAGATCTTATGGTTATGAGAAGTTAATTGACTATGTAATTAAAAAGACAAAAAAGCAGTATCTAATTGACATTGTTAATAGAGCAAGCCAATCTTCTAACAAGGCAAAGATTGAAATATCAAATAGCCCTACGTTGAGCGAACTTAAGGAAGTCATCTTAAAGTCTGTATCACCCTCCAATTTAGTAGGTGGATTCTCGATTAGAGATGGAATGGATGTTTCAACATTGTCAAATTGGTGTGCAGATTTAGGGTTGCTTATGTCAGGTACAAAGAATGTATTAATAGAAAGAATACTTGGATATTACGATTCATTAAGACGGATTGAACTATCTACTGAGGATGACCGTGAAAAATTAATGACATTTTACGTTGAACTCGCCAGCAGAGACTTAAAAGCATTGAGAGCAAATGGTGTCATTAGCAAAGATTTAGAATGTGAGCACTTGTTTGAAGATGCTACAAACTATTTGTTTGAAAAAATGTTGCTAAATAAGCCTTTAAATCTAACGGGTACTGAACATCCAGACGGCAAGTTATCTTTTAAAGATAAATACATTATGTGGGACAATAAGTCTAAAGAAACACCAGTAAATTTAAAAGATCACATTTTGCAGTTTGAGAGATATATAAAATCTTCCGATAAAGATGTAGCGGTGTTTATGGTTATTGCACCTTCTTTTACTGCTCAAAGTGTTCAAGAATGTGTTGATTTTGCTCTTAATAATGATACACAGATTTTACTGATAACTGCAGAAGAATTAAAAACTGTTGCAGAGATGTGGGCTAAAAAACACGGAAACGAGATATTCAATTTAGGATATTTTAAGCAGAACGGTAGATTTGACATAAAACTTTTGAACATATAAAAATAACGAATTAGCGGGTGGACGAAGGTCCACCCGCTATATATTTTCACGAAGTTTTTTTAAGGCGGCACGCTCAAGACGGGATACTTGTACTTGAGAGAGACTTAGAATCTTTGCACATTTGTCCTGGGTTAGTCCGTGGAAAAAACGCAGGGAGAGTATGGCACACTCACGCTCAGGAAGTTTTGACATGGCATCTCGCAGAGACACTCGCTCAAGCACCCGATCTTCAATTCCGTCGTTGCCAAGCAGAGACTCTAAAGGACTTCCTTCCTCGTTTTCACGACTTAAGGATTCCGCCGAACCGTTTGCAAATTCCGCCTGTGCGATTTCTTCAACGGTAAGGTCTAACCTTTCTGCGATTTCGCTTACCGTAGGATCACGGCCGAGTTTTAGAGAGAGTTCACTTTCTGCAAGTTTTATTTTTCTGTTTCGCTCTTTTAAGGCACGGCTTACTTTCACCGTTCCGTCGTCACGAAGGAAACGGCGTATTTCACCGGCTATTTTTGGTACGGCGTAGGTGGAGAATTTGTTGCCAAGACTTGCGTCAAAGCCACGTGCAGCTTTTAGGAGTCCCATGCAACCTAGTTGATATAAATCTTCTGCGTCTACACCTCTGCCTAAAAATCGGCGTGCGATGCTCCAAACAAGCCCCTGATTATCAAGGATTACCTGTTCCATAGCTGCATCGCTTCCCTCTTTGGCAAGAAGCAGAGTGGCAGTATCAGACAAGACTCCTACCCCCAACCCGCATGGAAATTCGCTTAATTACCGTTACGGTTGTGCCTTTGGAGTTTGATTTTACACGCATTTTGTCGGAGAAACTTTCCATAATGGTAAAGCCCATTCCGCTTCGTTCTGAATCGCCTGTGGTAAACATAGGCTCACGGGCACGGTCGATATCGGGGATACCGCATCCTTTATCACGGACGGAAATCTCGATTGTGTTGTTTTGGAAAAGTTTTGCCTTTATGTAAATTTTGCCTACCGAATCGGGGTAGGCGTGGACGATGCAGTTGGTTACCGCCTCGCTCACTATGGTTTTTATGTCATTGAGTTCATCAAGTGTGGGATCAAGTTGGGATGCGAAGGAGGCAACGGTATACCTTGCAAAACCCTCGTTTGCCGACTTGCTTAAAAAAGTCATGGTCATTTCATTTGTGCACATTTTTGTACTTCCTTTCAGTGTAGTCGTGTTGTGGGGATAAGGCGGGGGATACCCGCCGCATTCAAAACTTTATAACCTTGCGTGGGAACGTTTTCTATTTTCAATTTTGCGGAGAAATCATTTAGCCGCCGCCAAGTATGGAGTACAAGGGCAATACCCGAACTGTCCATAAAACTAAGTCCTTTTAAGTTAAGCGTGACGTTTAATGGTAATTCAATCTCGATGATATTTGCAATCTGACTTATTGCTCCCTTGGCCGAGTGATGGTCAAGTTCGCCCTCAAGGGATATGGATAGGACATTTGCATCTTTAGTACTGATAATTCTCATAATTTTGCCTCCTTTAAATGTATTTTAGCAAGTGGAAGTGGTAAATTTCTGTCAAATAAAGGGAAAGGATAAAAAATAATTGAAATATAGAGCAAATAGGTGTATAATTTTTAAATAGAGAAAAGGAGATGTTTTACATGGGAAACATTTGGCATAATATTGAGCCGTCAAGAATTAAGCCTGAGGATTTTATTGCGGTTATCGAAATTGAAAAAGGTTCTAAAAAGAAATACGAACTTGACAAGGAAACGGGACTTATCATTTTAGACCGCATTTTACATACGTCAACACATTATCCCGCAAATTACGGCTTCATTCCTCGCACTTTTGCGGACGATTTGGACCCTCTTGACGTTCTCGTTCTGTGTAGTGAGGCGATTGAAACTTTTACTCTTGTCAGAGTTTATCCTATCGGCATGATTACAATGACTGACAATGACAGATTAGACGAGAAAATAATTGCGATTCCGTTTAATGATCCGACGTATAATCAGTATAAGGATATTTCTGAATTACCTGCTCACATTTTTGAGGAAATGCGTCATTTTTTCACGGTTTACAAGGAACTTGAGGGAATGAAGAATACCGCAGTTGATGAGATAAAAGGTCGTGACGAGGCGATAAAGGCAATTCAAAAAGCACTTGATAACTATAAAGAAATGTTTCTTAAAGGAAGATAAAAAAATCCCCTTGATTTTTAAAATCAAGGGGATTTTTATTTATATAGTGATATCTTTTGTTTCACTTGCAAGGTAAAGGGAGCCGCAGATTATAAGTGCGGAATTTTCATCAAGAAATTCCTTTGCACGGGATATTGCATCCTGCAAATCCTTTGCGGGGATTCCGTTTGCATCTAGGTTTTCGGGAATCTCTGTCCTTGAGTTTGCAACCGGTGTGAGAATCAGCGTATCGGAAAATGCCTCTGCTATTTTTACCATATCGTCTGTCGCTTTATCGGCGAGAGCACCGAATACCGTAATGATTTTTTTGCCATTTAAAAGGTCGGTAACGGTATTTTTAAGTGCTGTCATTCCGTTTACGTTGTGAGCACCGTCGATTATAACCAAAGGTTTTTTCTGCCGCACTTCGAACCGAGCGGGGAATTTAACGCCTAAAAGCCCCTCGTTTATTGCCTTGCGTGAAATGCCGAGTTCTTTTGCACAAGTAAGGACAAGAGATAAATTCAGCAGTTGATGCTCACCGGCAAGGGAGAGGAAAAGGGGAGCGTTGTCATAATTTAAAAGTGTGCCGTCAACAGATTTTGATACAACGGTAAAATCACGCTCTGCCCGAATCAGGGGGACACTCTTTTCACGGCACGTATCCTCGATTACTTTGAGGGCGGAAGGCGTTTGATAGCCTGAAATTACAAGGCTTTTTTCCTTGATTATTCCGCATTTTTCATAAGCGATTTCCTCGATGGTACCGCCTAAAATTCCCGTATGGTCAAGGTCAAGGGTAGTGATTACCGAAATAATAGGTGCGGGTATAACATTTGTGGCATCCCAACGACCGCCAAGGCCAACTTCAAGAACAACTATATCGCAGTTATTGTCTGCGAAAATAAGAAGCGCACAGGCGGTGAGGATTTCAAAAAAGTTTGCCTCGATTCGCCTCTCTTCCACGATTTTCCGGACTTTAGTGAGAGCCTCAGCGAAAACGGATTCCTCAACAGGCGTGGTATTTATCTGTATACGCTCTAAAAAGTTATAGACGTAGGGTGAGATGAAAGTGCCAACCTTGTACCCTTCCGCTCGTAAAACAGAGGAGAGCATCGTTGTAGTTGAGCCTTTGCCGTTTGTACCCGCAATGTGAATAAACTTAAGTTTCGCCTCAGGATTGTTTAAAGCGGATAAGATTAAACTTATCCGCTTTAACGTGTTTGTTTTGGCAAAACGCGGAATATTCATAATATAATCATAACTTTCCGCAAAATTCATATTAACACCTATTACAGGCGAGCAATGCTCTCGTCAATTTTTGCAAGAAGTGACTCAACACGTGCTAGTTTCTCACGCTCCGCCGCTACAACGTTTGCGGGAGCACGGTCAACGAAGGACGGGTTGTTTAACTTGTTGGTAAACATAGTGTACTCCTTCATCGCCTTTTCACGTTCTTTATTGAGTCGCTCAAGTTCTTTTTCACGGTCTACAAGTTCGTTCATGGGGATATAGAGGGAAACCGCATTGGTAACCGCACTCACCATAGATGCCGCATCTGCCGGAGCAGCCGCTAAAACTTCAACCTCACTTGCGTATGCAAGTTTGGTGAGGAATACCTTGCCGGACTCAAAGGTAGCATGAGTTGCATCGCTTTCTGCAACTACGAAGAGTTGAGCCTTCTTTGACGGGGGAACGTTCATCTCCGCTCTGCGGTTACGGATAGCACGGATGGCATCCATAATCTGCTCCATAGAAGCCGCGTCCTCAGGAAAGGAGAGGGAAGCGTCCTGCTTGGGCCAGGTTGCAACCATAATAGACTCGCCCTCGTGAGGCAAGGTCTGCCAGATTTCTTCGGTAATGAACGGCATAAAGGGATGTAAAAGTTTAAGTGTATTGGAGAGAACGTATGCAATAACGTTTTCGCAAATCTTGTGTGCCTCTACATTCTCGGTATCGAAAAGGCGGGGCTTTACAAGTTCAATATACCAGTCGCAAAGATTGTCCCAAATGAAGTCGTATAAC
>JAFYQP010000073.1 GCA_017559855.1 Clostridia bacterium
TACCGTGGATGCACATATCCACATCGCCCACGTGAGCACAAGAGGCTCGGTCGCTTTGGTGCGAGATGCAAAAAAACGCGGAATCAAAGTAACTTGTGAGACCTGTCCGCATTACTTCTCACTTACCGAAGAGGCGTGTGAGCGACTCGGCACAATGGCGAAAATGAACCCGCCACTTCGTACCGAGGACGACCTTCAGGCGATTATCGAGGGACTTTCAGACGGAACGATTGATGCAATCGTTACCGACCATGCACCGCATCATGCGGATGAAAAGGCAAAGGATTTTGAGAAAGCACCCAACGGAATTTTAGGCTTTGAAACCTCACTTCCCGTGGCGATAACCGAACTTTATCGCAAGGGCAAAATGTCACTACCAAGTATTCTTGCTTGTATGACCTATCGTCCGGCGGAGATTATCGGAATTGATGCAGGATACCTTGCGGTGGGCGGCCCTGCCGACATTGTAATTTTTGACACAAACAAAGCATTTACCGTAAAAGAAGATGAAATCGTATCCAAGGCGAAAAATACGCCTTACATCGGCACAACCCTCTATGGTGCTGCCGAATATACAATCGTTTCAGGAAAAGTCGTTTTGGAAAACGGAAAGATTAAATAGAAAAGGGAGAGTATAATATGTCAATGGATTTACTTATCAAAAAAATTACCCAGAAAAAGAACCCTACCGTTGTGGGTTTAGACCCGAATTTAGAGCAGATGCCCCCCGAACTTCTTGCAAAAAACATTGAGAAATACGGCAAGACTTTAAAGGCGGCGGCAGAGGCAATTTATGAGTTTAACACAGGGATTATCGACTCTGTTTGCGATATTATTCCTGCGGTTAAGCCTCAGTCTGCATACTATGAAATGTATGGCCCTGAAGGCGTTGAGGTATTAAAGCGTACTATGCAGTATGCAAGGGAAAAAGACCTTTACGTAATTGCCGACGTTAAGAGAAACGACATCGGCTCAACCGCAACCGCATATGCAAAGGCATATCTTGGCGAGGTTGAAATTGCAGGTGAAAAGGTTTCACCCTTTGGTGCGGATTGTGTTACCGTAAACGGATACCTCGGCTCTGACGGACTTAATCCGTTTATCAATCTTTGCAAAGAATATAACAAGAGTATGTTCGTTTTAGTCAAGACCTCCAACCCTTCATCAAGCGAACTTCAGGACCTTATCGTAGGCGATAAGACAATCTACCGCACAATGGCAGAAGCGGTTTCCAAACTTGGTGAGGATGTAGTTGGCGAGTATGGCTATTCATCTGTAGGCTTTGTTGTTGGTGCAACACATCCCCGTGAACTCACCGAACTTCGTGCCGCATGTCCGAATAGTTTCTTCTTAGTACCCGGTTACGGTGCACAAGGTGCTACCGCGGAGGATCTTAAAGGTGCGTTTGATAAAAACGGTCTCGGTGCTATTATCAACTCATCCCGCGGAATTATTTACGCTTGGAAAAAGACCGACGCCGACTTTAAGGAAGCATCAAGAAATGCTGCCCTTGCAATGAAGAAAGACCTTGAGATTTACTTTTAATAAATTCGTAGGAGAGTAGCCGAATCATGGAAAGGCTGAAAGGAATATACCAAAACGGGATAATTTTTCTAAAGTGGGTGGGTATAGCCATATTGCTTGGTGCCGTGGTCGGCATTGTTGGCTGTGCGTTTTATTGTTCGCTCGTCATAGTGGAGGTTATACGCCTTTGGAAAACCTGGATTATTTACTTATTGCCCCTTGCAGGTATTGTGATTGTGTTTTTGTACCGCAAACTTGCCAAGGGAACACGGCAAGACACGAATTTAGTTCTTTTGGCCGTTAGATCCGAGGAAAGCGTTCCCTTCCGTATGACTCCGCTTATCTTTATATCAACCATTATAACGCATCTTTTCGGCGGCTCGGCAGGGCGTGAAGGTGCAGCACTCCAAATGGGCGGCAGTATCGGTCAAGCGTTTGGAAAATTGTTCAAACTTGACACCAAGGATATGAACATAATCACAATGTGCGGTATGAGTGCCTGCTTTGCAGCGGTTTTCGGCACACCCATAGCGGCGGCGATTTTCTCCCTTGAGGTTGTAAGTGTCGGCGTTATGTACTATGCGGCACTTGTGCCTTGTGCGGTTTCCGCACTTACCGCTACCGTCATTTCCCATTGGCTCGGCATTGAGCATATATGGAATGGTGTAGCAAGTATCCCCGCCCTCTCACCCGTGCCTATGGTACAGGTTGCAATCGTGGGCGGTGCCTGTGCGGTTGTAAGTTATATTTTCTGCAAAACGCTGGGTAAGACCAACCAACTTGGTGAAAAGTTCATTAAAAATGATTACTTAAGAACCGTGTGCGGTGCGTGTATTATAATCGTCATTACGTTACTTATCGGTACTCGTGATTATCTTGGTGCAGGTACCGATGTAATTCAAAGAGCACTAAACGGTGACGCACACCCCCTTGCCTTCGTATTTAAAATTGTGTTCACGTCAATCACCTTGGCGGCGGCATTCAAAGGCGGCGAGATCGTACCGTCATTCTTTATCGGTGCAACTTTCGGTGCGGTTGCAGGTCCGATTATCGGACTTGACGCCTCATTCTGTGCGGCACTTTCAATGGTAGCGGTGTTCTGCGGTGTTACAAATTGTCCCATCACCTCATTTTTAATAGGCGTTGAACTCTTCGGTATGGACCTTGCACCGTTCCTACTTATTATCTGTTCGGTGAGTTATATGCTCTCCGGCTATACAAGTCTTTACAGTAAGCAAAAAATTATGTATTCAAAATTCCGGTCGGAATTTATAAACGAAACCGCAAAAAAATAAAGGAGGAATTTTAAAATGGCTCGTTTAGAAGGAAAAGTAGCAATCGTTACCGGCGGTAACTCCGGCGTAGGTGCCGCAACCGCAATCAAGTTCGCATCCGAGGGTGCAAAGGTGGTTATCACCGCTCGTCGTGAGGCTCCGCTGTCTGAAGTTGCGGAGAAAATCCGTGCTATCGGCGGCGAAGTTCTCCCCATTGTAAGTGATATTTCAAAGGCAGAGGATGCAAAGATGATTGCAGAAAAAACCATTGAAGCATTCGGTAAAATTGACGTTCTTATCAACAACGCAGGTGTTCTTGATACCGGTCTTAAGGCAATTGATAACTTTGACGATGCTGACGTTGAAAAGGTTTTAAACATTAACACCAAGGGTACAATGTGCATGATCCGCGAGGTAAGTTCAGAAATGGCAAAGACCGGTTACGGTTCTATCGTAAACGTTGCATCGGTTGCAGGTGTTATGGGCTGCGGCGGTGCGGCATACGTTGCATCTAAGGCGGCTGTAATCGGCGTTACCCGCCATACAGCACTTCGTTTCGCAGGCACTAACATCCGTTGTAACGCAATCTGTCCGGGAACAATCGTTACCCCCATGGTTGCAGGTATGGCACCGGAGAATATGGATATGAACATCTTCGGCCAGATGATGAAGCACAACGACTTAAAGGTTCAGCCTTGTATGCCCGATGACGTTGCAAATATGCTCCTCTTCTTCGCAAGTGACGAATCCCGTGCAATCACAGGTCAGACCATCGTTACCGACTTTGGTTCAACCCTCTAATATAAATAAAAAAATCCCTTACTCTCACGAGTAAGGGATTTTTTTATTTAAGTCGAAGCAGGTTTGCTATTTTCTCA
>JAFYQP010000074.1 GCA_017559855.1 Clostridia bacterium
AAAGTAAGTTCGCCCATATCAAGTGCCTGAAGATTTTTAAATTCTTTTGGAATATCATATGCGTCAAGATTCTTAAAGCACGGGATAAGGTGCTTGGATGAATCTTCCTGCATCATTACAAGGTATCTTCCCCACTCGTTCTTTACCCAGGGTGCATCATAGTACTCAAACTTCGTGCCGATTGCAAGCATTACCTTGGCAGACTTGAGCGCTGCATATATGTACGGTTCATACTCCGTACCCGCTTTGTTCCTGAGGGTAATACGGGAGAAGAATACCTTATAGCCTTCTTTTATAAGTTCGGTATAAATCTCCTGGGCAATCAGGCTGTCTTCCGTTCTGTTTTTGGTTAAATCATCGGTTTCCTTGTAACAGATGAATACGTCGTACGGCTCTTCACCCTCTACAATCTCGATAATTTTCTTCTGTAATTTGTCAATCGCCTTTGCCTCTTCACGATACACCGTTCTTGCCAGAGTATCTGCGTTTTCATATGCTTGGCGGTAATTGTCATTATCCATTACGGATGAGGTAAGCGTTCTGTGGCAGGTGGGGATTTTCTTTCCGGTTGCCGCGTCATCTACATACTCAATACCATATGCACAGAGAACCAAACCCCAATAGCCCTCTGCCTCTTCCGGATATTCGGCAACTATATTTTCATAAATTGCCGCAGCACTATCGAATTCATTGTCACGACGGAGACGGTTTGCACGGTTAAACAGATTTGCCTTTTTCTCGTCATCTGCACCCGCTACGGTTTGTGTCGAGCCGCAATATTCACACTCTACTACCTTTGCATCAAAAACCTCAAGGTTTCCGCCGCACATTTTACATTTAAAAACTGCCATATCTTACACTCCTCACAGAGTTTTTATTTTTTTATTATACCACCATATTTAGTGGTTTTCAACTATTTAGAAACTCATCTAAATAGTTCTTGACACCTCGCTTGCCGTATGTTATAGTCTATTTAGAAAGTCATCTAAATAGTTTGGAGGGGCTAAGATGGGAATAAATGAGACACTAAAGGCTATATCCGATCCTGTACGGCGTGATATTCTTTCTCTTTTGAAGGGTGGGAAGAAGTCTGCAGGTGAGATAAGTGACAAATTCTCTCTTACCGCGGCTACGGTTTCCTATCATCTGTCGAAACTCAAAGCGGCAGATCTTATTTGCGAGGAAAAGAGCAAAAATTTCATATACTATAGGTTAAACACCTCGGTATTTGAGGAAGTTCTTACCTGGATTTATGATTTAGGAGGAAAAAATGATGAAGAAAATTAACTTAAAAACCCTTATCATAACCTGTTTTGTCCTTCTTGCACCTATTCTTTTAGGCGTTGCGATGTATGACAAACTGCCCGATATGATGGCGATTCATTTTGACATTAACAATAACCCTGACAATTTTGCACCGAAGGCTTTTGCGGTATTTGGTTTGCCGCTTATTTTGCTCGGATTCCAAATTTTCACCTGCGTTGTGGTGGATATTGCCGGGGCGAAAAACGATAAGGAAGATAAATTCGCCCGTATTGGGAAATGGGTTATTCCCGCAATCTCCCTCGTTATCTACCCTGCCACAATCTTCTTCTCCCTCGGAAATGACCTTGATATACGGAGAATTGCGGTTTTAATCGTGGGTATTCTTTTTATTGTAATGGGAAACTATATGCCCAAGGCAAAACACATTCAAGTTATGGGAAAGATGCGTGAAGTAAGCGGAGACCGTGCACGAAAATTCTTGCGTATTTCCGGTTATATAACCTTTATTTACGGACTACTTTTCCTTGCGACTCTGTTTTTCCCGCCCGTTGCAAGTGTAATTGTCCTGCTTCTTTTTATTCCCTACACGATTGTAGCGGTTGTTTTCGGTATTAAAATTACAAAAGATAAATAAAGAAAAGGCATCTCTGTAGAGATTACAGAGATGCCTTTTTTAACTCTTTAATTAACCACAACTTTGCCTCTTTGGCGGATTTATCATCGGGTGTTACCTGCAAAAGATAATTCACACGACCTAAGAGTTTCATAATATACTCTTGTTCCGTTATTTCAACACCGATTTTTTCCATATGGCTCTTTATACCAAATTTGCGGCAATAATATAATTCCTGACGGAGTTTTCGCCTATAAGTATTTGGAACGTTCAGTTTTTCATTTACCATAATGCCGGTTACCTGCATTTTCTGTCCACGTTTCGCAATAACTTTTTTCCTATTATTTAAAAAGTATCCCTTTTTCCCAAGTTCTGTTCTGACAAAAGAGATTACCTCCTTCGGCGAGAAATCTCCCGAAAAGGTCATATCATCGCAGTAACGTGTATAGCAGATACCACGATCTTCACACCATACGCCTACCGTATCGTCAAAGTCACGCATAACTATATTCGATATTGCGGGTGACGTGGGGGCACCCTGCGGAATACTCTCCCTATACGTACAAAGGAGAGTTAAAAGCACACGGTTTGCCTCTGAATATTTCTCACCGGGAAATACCTTGTCTTTTACCACAGGATAAATAATATGGTCAAAAAAGTGGCATATATCAAGTTTTAAAATAACTTCCGCCCCAAGGTGCGGTCTGGCATTTACAACCGTACTGCCACATAAGCGGTAAGCGGTAGCATAAGGGGAGATTTCTTCATAAGAGAGAAGATTTCTTGCAATACTACGCTGTACTGCCTTTAAAAACTTATCGGGCACACAGAGTTTACGCATCTCTCCGTTACCCTTCGGAATACTGACAGGTTTATAGTGCTTGTGTATATTGTGTGTTATGGAATAAAGTGCACGGGCAGAAAATCCCAAATCATTGGTAAGGGAGGAAAGTTCCTTGTATGTTATCATATTTTAAATTTTCCTCCCTTTCCTACGGAACAGAACAATGTACATCACGAAGCTGCGGAGTTGTATCATAGCCCACCTGGCGTGGGCTTTTTTATACAATGTAGCACGCTTCGGCTGAAGGTACTGAATCTCATTGAATACTGCATCCCGAAAGCGACTCGCCGTCGGTGCCAATGGTAAAAATTGACTTGCGCTAATGTCCCGTTTTTAATGATTGGAGCTTGTCATAAGTTATATTCCACATTGATAACCCGATCCACTCCTCATATTGCAGATTTTATCACAATCATTTTTTAAAAGCAATAGAAAAGGTGTCTTTGCTTCTGCAAAGACACCTTTTTATTATTCTAAAATATAAACTTTTGCTTTTCTGCGGCCAAAACGATTACACTCTTTTACCGTATTGAAATAAAGGTCGATTTTGTTACCCTTGATTGCACCACCTGTATCCGCTGCAACCGCATAGCCGTAAACCCAACTCTTGCCGTCTGCGGAGGTGATATACATTCTTGTACCAAGGGGGATAACTCTGGGATCAACCGCAATAAGTCCCACACGGGCACGGGCACCACTTGCAGTCCACTGATTGGTATAATGCTCCTCAGCGGAGTATGCGGTTGCGGTAACCTCTATAACCTTACTGTATCTGAGTGCACCGTCACGACTTGTGATCGTACCACTTGCACCGATAACGTTTGCAGATACTTTCGTGCCGTGTTCGGTGATATTGGCGATCGGCTGAGTGAGCACGGTTTCTTTCATAACCGTCTCAGACACAACAACGCCGTCACGGGTTTTTACCTCAACTATCTGCACCTTAGAGCCGTTAACGCCCTTCTGGAGCAGTTTGGTATGTCCCACATATTTGTCCTTGTTCTTCTGAATTCTGGTTTCATAGGGAATTTCTACCGTCTGCGTCTTTTCGGAAATTGTTACACGGGCAACCGTAATATTGCTTCCATACTGCACCACGGAGTCCTTCGGCATGGAAACCTCGTCGATTTCGCCCACGGTAATCTCCGCACGGTCAAGTGCCTTTGCAACCGTATCATCGTAGCGAACGTCAACGGTTTTCATAACACCGTCTGCGGTTACGTTTACCGTACCTGCACGCATAACGGTAATTTCAATTTCACCGTTTTCGGTCTCGGTAATTTTAGCGTCGTCCAATTCTCCAAGGGTTTTGCCCACGCTGCCCAATATCCCACGGGCATCCTTTAAATAAGTTTGGTGCATAATGGTCTCGTTCCCCTCACGGATAACGTAGGTTTCCATGGAGAAGGCGAAAACCGATACGCACAATGCTGTGATTAAAATAATCACAGGTGCAATCACCGCACGGCGGGAGATAACTTTACCCGCTTTTGCAAGTGCTTGCATAATATTTGTAATCATATTTTACCTCCTTGACCGGGCTTTTTAATATTATGCCCGACCATTTACCAACTTATGCCAAAGACGTCGGAATATTACTTGAATTTGACTCCTTTTACCACGCATAGTTGGCGATTGAGTTTTGGTCTTTCTCAACCTTGCCGATAAATTGTAACATATTGTAACCTTTTTGTCAAGCATTTTTGACAATTTATAGCATCAATTTCCTTAAATTAACAGATATTTTGTGCTATTTCTTGTAACTTTTCGGCAATTTTACTCATTTGGACAAATCACAAAATAATGTATTTTTTTGTGATTTTCGGCCATACTAGACACAAGGTGGTGTGGTCGTATGAAATCGGTTTTTAAACATTTTTACTTACTTTTCGCAACTTTAATTTTTTCCTTCGGTTTTAACGTTTTTTTGCGTCCGGCAGGCATTGCACCAGGCGGAATAAGCGGAATTTCCCTACTTATAAACTACCTTTTTCCAGCACTTCCCGTGGGTATTCTCACCCTTATTTTCAACCTGCCGCTTTTCTTTCTCGGCTTTAAAAAAATCGGTAAGGAATTTGTATTGAAATCTGCAATTGCCTCGGTTTTTATCGCAATTTTCCTTGACCTTTATCCGTTTTTCCCCGTCATTGATGCCGAACCTTTGGTCGCGGCGATTTTTGGTGGCGTGATTATGGGTGCGGGTATGGGACTTGCCTTTCTTTCCGGCGGAAGCACGGGTGGCGTAGATATTCTCATTCGTGTTTTACGGAACTATCACCCTCAACTCTCCATCGGGCAACTTCTGCTCTTTCTCGATGCAATTGTAGTTATCGCATCGGGTATTGTTTATAAAAATATAAACAACTCCCTTTACGCAATGGTTACAATGTATGCGGCGTCCGTATCCCTTGACGGAATACTCTACGGTTTAAATTTTGCCAAATGTGCCCTTATAATTACCAATAATTGGGATGTAGTAAATGAAAAACTACTCACCACCCTTGAACGAGGAACCACACTTATCCCCTGCATTGGCGGATATGGTAAAAAAGAGCGTAGAATCATCCTGTGTGCCATAAGAAAAAGTCAGCTTATAACGCTTAAAGAGTTGGTGTATAGTGCGGACAAAGAGGCTTTTGTAATTATGTGTGATGCCAACGAAGTTCTTGGACTTGGATTTAATTACCATAACAAAAATACATTTTAAAAGATTTCTTACTAATAATACTTGCAAAACGACCGCAGAAAAGTTATAATAATTTCAAAGTGGTAACTCTTCTTTGAAATTATTTAAGGAAGGGTTGCCGCTATGATAAAAATTTCCCATATGTCAAAAATATACTCCACCAAGGGTGGCTCGGTTACCGCACTTGATAACGTTTCCCTCAATATAGGCAAGGGTGAACTTGTGGCAATCGTCGGGCAGTCCGGTTCAGGCAAGTCTACGCTTATGAACATTTTAGGCTGTCTGAGCACTCCCACCGCCGGAAGGTACACCCTCTCCGGTCAGGACGTGCACAACTTGTCCTTTGATGAACGCTCACTCCTGCGACGTGACAAAATCGGCTTTATTTTTCAGGGCTTTAACCTCCTGCCGAAGATGTCCGCCATTGAGAACGTGGCTCTGCCTCTTATGTGTGCGAAAGTGTCCTATGATGAGCGGGTACGCCGTGCAAAAGATGCCCTTTGCAGAGTTGGTCTTGAGAGGAGACTCAATCACAAACCCCATGAAATGTCGGGCGGACAGCAACAACGTGTCGCCATTGCCCGTGCACTCATTTCAAACCCGCACCTTATTTTAGCAGATGAGCCTACGGGTAATTTGGACTCTTCCTCAGGAGATGAGGTTTTGCGTCTGCTTATTGAAGCGAACAAAGCAGGACATACGGTTATTTTAATTACACACGATGAAAAAATCGCCCGCCGTACAGACCGAAAGATATGTATTTCCGACGGGAGAATTATTTCAGATATAAATCAGTAAGGAGATTAAAGATATGGATCGCCGTGACAAATTCAATTATTATCTGGACATTGCGGAGACCGTATTGGAACGCAGCACCTGTCTGCGTCGTAAATTCGGTGCTATAATCGTCCGCAATGACTCTATCATTTCAACAGGTTACAATGGTGCCCCTCGCGGTCGCCAGAATTGCTCCGACTTAGGCTTTTGTTTAAGAGAAAAGTTGGGAATTCCCCGTGGTGAGCGTTATGAACTTTGTAGAAGTGTTCACGCAGAGATGAATGCAATCATTGCCGCATCCCGCGAGGAGATGTTGGGTGCTACCCTTTACCTCGCTTGCCGTGACGGCCAGACCAACGAGTTGGTGGGTGGTGTCAATTCCTGTTCAATGTGCAAACGCCACATTATAAATGCGGGTATTGAACGCGTGGTAATACGTGAGACAAAGGATACATATAAAATTATTTTAGTAAGCGATTGGATTCGTGATGACGATTCGCTTACAGGTCAGTTTGGATATTAATAAGGGAGGTTTTAAATTATGAGCAAAACATGGAAATTTATCCTCGCAGCAGTTGGCGTTATTCTTACCGCCGCGGCAGTGGCTTATGCGGTTTATGCGTATCTAAACAAGGAGGGCAAAAAACCTCTTGCAACGTTCAAGAGCAAGTTTAATGAGGACGGCACGGTTGAGGCAATCGACGTGACCGAGGCATTTACGGAAGATGCACCCGTCGACACCGACGGTGAGGACGCACCGCCCGCAACCCCCTGCAATGATGCGGTTTGTGCGGTTGATATGTGTATGCCCTACTAAAAATGAAACAAAGAAAACACCGAGGTTTAAAACCTCGGTGTTTTTTTAATCTTCAACTTTGTTTTTTACGGTTATCACTTTATCTGAAACTTTGGATACCGATTCTCTGTGACTTACGAAAAGGCAACTCTTACCGCAAAGTTCATCTTTAAGCACGGCGAGTATCTTTTCCTCGGTCTCTATGTCAAGTGCACTTGTTGCCTCGTCCATAATGATAATTCCCGCAGGCTTTAGAAACGCCCTTGCGATTGCAATACGTTGTGCCTGACCTTCGGAAAATCCAAGACCTCGCTCACCGATTACCGTGTCAAGTCCTTGTGGCAGCGATGACACAAACTCCCAGGCAGATGCGATTTCCAGAGCGTGTTGCATTTCCTCTATCGTTGCGTCCCTCTTTCCCATTCTTAAGTTCTCTGCAATGGTGCCGCTAAATAGTGTATTGCCCTGCGGCACGTAACTTATATATTCACGAGTTGAGGGTGAGCATGGGATTTCACGGCCGGAGCCATCAAAGAAAACAAGTTTACCATCATTGGGTGAAATGAACCCTAAAATACTGCGTATAAGCGTGGTTTTACCTACACCGGATGAACCCTTTACCATAACAAGTTCGCCGGGTTTTATCTCCATATCAAGGCTATCTACGATGAATGCATCACCGTAAGAAAGACAAAGTTTTTCTGCACGGAGTCCCACGTTCCCAACCAGACCATCGGTAATTTTTTCCTTTTTCTCGGTTTTCATACCGGTAATCTTCATAAGTCTGCCGGCGGATGCAAGAATCGCAACGCCTTGTGGCAGAAGGTTTGCCAGACGGTACATCGGCGTCTGCACCTGATGTATAAGGGATAAAAACGCGGTCATGGTACCAAAGGTAATGATACCTGCATTTATCTTCATTGCACCTGTGCAAAAAGCGAAAAGATAGGTGCCGGAGAACACCGCACTTATAATAGCACTTGCAATTACCTTTGTGTAATTTCTTTTGCGGATAAGGTTCATACGCACTTCCTGAAGGCGTACAAATTCATCTGCACCAAACTGCTCCTGTTCGAACACCTTCACCGTATCGGTCAGGTTAAACTGCTCCTGTATGAAGATGCGGTATTTTGCCTCCGCTTCCTGAATCTGCTTATGCAGGGTGCCGAGTTTTCCCGCAAGAACTACCGCTACGATTGCGATAACCGGTGCGGTTGCAAGACCGACCACCGCAAGGGATGAATCATAATGCCAAAGGAGTCCGAACGCCATAATAAATTGCAAAATCGTTGCAATTGCGGTGGCAACGATATCCATAATGCCGTTTGCAACAACGGAAATGTCGTTTGTAAGGCGAGTCATAAAATCCTCGCTATGGTGTCTGCCACGCTCAACCCACAGGGTTTTCATTATATGATTGTAAAGTCGGGTACGCACGTAACACGAATATTTCTCGCTTACATAAGTGGATAGAATACTGAAAAACACACTCGCCGCAAGGGATATCACCGTACACCCTACAGAGATTGCGATGAACATTTTGAAGCGGAATGCGTCTTGTGCCCAATCCACAATATTCTTATTTATTGCCGCAGAAACAATTCCCACACCTGCAATGGCACAACGGAGGAAGATAATGAAGATTATCTGCCACGCAAAGGGCTTTGACAAGGATATGAGCCAGCGGAAATAACGCCACTGGTTTTTTCTGTCCCCGAACAACTCCTTAATTTTTTGCCACATAACAAATTACTCCTCAAGTAACCCGTTTTTTCTTAAATTTTCAACAAATGCCTCTGTGTCACGTCTTGCGGTTTCCTCGTTAACCTCAAAAGCGTTTAAAAGTTCCGCCACAAGTGCGTCCACGGTGGTTTCCTCGCTCAATTTCTTCCAGAGAATTGCCCCACCCTGTGTAAGTTCAATAACACCTTTTATTTCATCCGCACGTTCACCCACCGGCATTGCGATATATGAGCCGGCAACCTCACGCACTATAAATCCGTCTTTGATTTTCATGTTTCAAAACACCTCATATTCCAAGTTTTCTCATAACACGGTGTAAAAAATACTTTATATACCTTACGGGATAACGTCTACCCAATCTTCTTACATATTTTAAGTATTTCTCGTCATTTAAGTCGATATATTCGTCTCCACGCATAAATCCTGCAAGAACACCCACAATCGCATCCTCGGTTACGTCATACTCAAAATCCACACGGTTGTCGCCGCAGATAACGTAACTTCCGTCCCTTTTGATTTTGATGATACGGTGCATGGTGTAGTGATCGCCGCTTTTATATACGGGAACGTCATACTTTTTCAAAGGAAATACAGGGGGTATTACAATAACACGGTCAAGGCCCTGACGGAGCATGGGATACATACTGTTACCTTCGGTCTTGCAGATGTATTTCCCGTGTTTTCTCAATTCCTCTTCTATTACCTTCATTTTATTAACTCCTCATAAGCAACTTTTGCCGCAGAGATATCCATATTGCAGGCAAGGCGAAAGCATTTTACCAGAGATAGAATTTTATCCAGCATGTCGAGTGTCATAACCATCTTCACGCTGTCGTTCTTCGGCATATATGTCTGCGTAAGTACAAGGCGGAGTGCCTCGTTTCCTATCTGCCAAATTTTGTTCTCCTCGCCACGCTCTAAGAAACATAGCGAAAAGAGCTCGCACTTTTTGTTTTCATGCAAGCCCTCTTTTCCGTTCCAAGGTGTGCCGTAGGCGAAAACACGACCGTCGATAATGCGAACGAGGGGTTTGTCCCCGTTTACAATCGTGCATTTATCACCCAGAAGTTTTTTCCAGAGGGCTGCGTGTGTGGATTTACCCACTCCGCTTTTGGCACCGAAAAGAACGCCTTTTCCCTCACATTCAAGCAGAACACCGTGTAAAAGAAGCCCGTCGTACTTTAAAATCTCCTCAGCGATTTTGCGGTAGATAGCAAGGTATTCAAGATACCCTGCGGAAAACTGCCCCGCATCACCTTCTGCTAAAATTTCCTCATCACTTACGCAGACGGTAAAATCCGCATCCTGCGTGTCAACAAGGTAATCACGGGCTTTCTTTACAATATAATCGTATTTATTTTCAATTTTAATGGTAAGATCAGCTATCGATACTGTTATCATCCTTCAGGTAACTCCTTATTCTCTCCGCTTCAGCCTGCTTATTGCAAAGAACAGCGGTAAGCGTACACAGACCGAAAATCACCAAGTTTACGATGATTGCGGACAAAAACCTCGGAAGAGTGCCAAACGCAAACACCTTATAGCCTAAGAACATTAAGGTTAAAAACGGCTCAAGTCCGGTGCCTGCCATAAACAGGGTGATTACCGCAAAGCATGCAACAACACAAAGATATGAAACCATAACGTCGCGGGGAGGGAAACCTCTGTTTGATTTTGCAACTATGCCGACAACAAGGAACACCACGGTAAACACAAGACAAACAAGTGCTAAAAGTACGCATACGGTGTATGTCTGCGGCAGGATACCGCTTGTGAATAAATATGTACTTACCGCAGAGAGTATCATCTGAATTACAAAAATCAAAACCGCTTCAAGAGACATTCTAAGCATCGGTCTCATCGTTTTTTGCCACCCTTTCTGCTGAATTTAACGGTACGCCTTTTAATCTTCGGCGTAGAACTTCTTTTCTTAACCGCAGGTTTTTTAAACTTGCGAACCTTGATCGTTCCCTTTTTCAAAGGCTTCTTCTGCAAACGTTCAAGCCAGAACGGCACCGCAGGGAAATAGTAGTTGGCGGCGAGCATAACGAAGTTGATTATCATCGCAGATGCCCAACGGTCAAGTCTACCAAAACCGAAAAGTTTATACGGCAGGAAGAACCATGTATAAATCGGCTCCGCCTCGAAAAGAGCGAGAATCATATTTAGTACGGCGTGCACCGCGAAAACACGCAGGTAAAGACCTCGGCAATCGCCAACCTCCATACCGCTGTCGATGGAACGTTTCGTTCTGTATGCAAGCCAGATAAAGTTTAAGAATATACAAGATGCGGAACAGAACACGCAACCTATATACGACTGAGGCACTACGCCTACGATAAAGAGAGAGGTAAAAAGTGCAGAAGATGCAAAACTTACCGAGTATATCTCTATCATTTTTTTGCCAAGGGGGGATACGGGAAGACTGTCCCAACGTCTTGACAGTTCGTTTCTCTCAAAGAGTCTGGGCATATAATAACACTCCTAATTA
Source organism: Clostridia bacterium (assembly GCA_017559855.1). Taxonomy (GTDB): domain Bacteria; phylum Bacillota; class Clostridia; order Oscillospirales; family JAAYXM01; genus RGIG7332. The sequence goes on from JAFYQP010000074.1 coordinate 11,217, forward strand.
CTTCTTGCTGGTTACTTTTGCAACGTATGCTTTGCCGTCCCAATCAACCTTCATGTCAAGACTTTCGGAAATTGCACGAAGGGGAACCATTGTGCGTGCACCGTACTTTTTGTCTGCAGCGGGAATCATACACGCCGCAACGTCAAGTTTAACCGTCTTGTTCTCACCGGTATCCATATTGGAAATAGTCATGCTGTTTGAGCCGATTTTCATAACGATAACCTGCGGTCCCTTTGTAGCAACAACGGTCTTGGAAGTCGGGACGTATTCAACCGTACAGTCAAGACTTTCAAAACAAGCACGCATGGGAACGAGAGTTCTGCTGTTTATAATCTGTGCCGGAACATCGCCGGTAGGCGTAACGATAGTCTTGTTACCGATGATAACCTTAACCGGAACAATTGCGGATGCCATTGCTAAAAGTGATACCAAAACCAAAGTAAGAGCAATAATTTTCTTCATAAAAAGTACTTCCTTTCAACCTTATTTCAACGTATAACGTCTTCTAAACTTTATATACAGTTAGTATAACATATATAAATGTATAACACAAGTATTTTTTACACCCTCGCATTTTATTTTTTGCTGTTATCGCTTTTGTGTCCCGCAAGATTAAAAAATCTCAAAAAGCATTGCACCCCAACGGTTACAAGGTTTTTGTGATTGTGTTTTTTTATCCACTTAACGCAATAACACTTTAATTTGCTAAAAAAATAAAGCAAAATTTCGAAAAAGGGGTTTCAAAATGGAAAAAGTCGTGTTATACTGTGTGTACACCAAATTTTTAGGAGGAATAAAAAATGAAAAAAATCTTATCACTCATCCTTGCAGTTGCAATGTGTGCAACCTTATTCGCAGGCTGCGGTACCGACACCGCAAGTTCTGACCTCGCTTACATCAAGGACAAAGGCGAGATGGTTATCGGTATGACTCTTTTCGCTCCGATGAACTACTACAACGATGCAAACGAATTCGTTGGTTTTGAGACCGAGTTTGCAAAAGCAGTTTGCGAAAAACTCGGCGTTGAGGCAAAGTTCGTTGAGATCGATTGGAACTCCAAGGAAATCGAACTCAATGCAAAGAACATTGACTGTATCTGGAACGGTATGACAATTACCGAGGAGAGAAAAGCAAACATGGATATCTCCACTCCTTACATGAAGAACCGTCAGGTTATGGTTGTTAAGGCAGAGAATCTTGAAAAGTACTCCGCTTCTGTTGCAGGTGCAACCGTAGTTGCTGAGGCAGGTTCTGCAGGCGAGGAACTCGCAGGTGCAGATGAGTTCTTCAAGGAAGCAAAATTCACTCCCGTTGACTCCATGGCTAAGGCTCTTATGGACGTTAAGGCAGGTACTTCCGACGTTGCAATCGTTGACTACGTTACCTCTATCGGTTCTATCGGTGAGGGTACCGATTTTGCTGATTTAGTTGCTGTTGAGGCTCTTGAGTTCTCTCCTGAAGAATACGGTATTGCATTCCGTAAGGGCGGCGACACCGCAACTGCTGTTAACGAGGCAATTGCTGCACTCATCGCAGACGGCAAGTTAGAAGAGATTGCAAAGGCTTACAAGCTTGAAAACCTTCTCATCAAGTAATTAAAAGGCGGATTTCTTATGTCATTTCAGACGGTTTTTCAGTCGCTGACTGAAGGATTTGGCTTAAACTGCTTAATTTTTGCAGTTACGCTGATTACCGCTATCCCTCTTGGACTTCTCGTCTCCTTCGGCTCAATGTCGAAGTTTCGACCGTTTAAGTTTTTAGAGCGGATAAGTACATCTAAAATACTCAGGGCAATTTCTAAATTCGCCCCAATCCGTTGGATTACACGCACTTTCGTTTGGGTCATCAGGGGTACTCCCCTGATGCTCCAGATTTTTGTGGTGTTATATGCACCGGGCCTTCTTTTTGAAATGCCCCTGCGTTCCCGTGAAACCGCGGTTTTAATCGCGTTCGCGGTAAACTACGCCGCATATTTTTCCGAGATTTTCCGTGGCGGTATCGAGGGTATACCCCGTGGTCAGCACGAGGCTTGTCAGGTGCTTGGTATGACAAAAGCACAGGCGTTCTTCCGTGTTGTTTTACCGCAGGTAGTAAAACGTATAATTCCGCCAATGGGTAACGAAATCATCACGCTTGTTAAGGATACCTCCCTTGCACGTGTTGTTGCGGTTACCGAAATCATTATGTGTGCAGAGCGTTTTACAAAGCAGGGTCTCATTACCCCGCTTTTCTCCACCGGTATTTACTTCCTTGTATTTAACGGTGTGCTCACTCTCTTCTTCGGTTGGCTTGAGAAGAAATTGGATTATTATAAAGGTTGATTTAAACTATGGCTATTTTAGAAGTTAATAATCTGTATAAAAGTTTCGGCAAGACCGAGGTTTTAAAGGGCGTAAACTTCTCTATGGAGCAGGGCGAGGTTCTTTCCATTATCGGCTCTTCCGGCAGCGGTAAAACCACGCTATTACGTTGTCTTAATGCTCTCGAAGTTCCCACAAGCGGTCAGATTATCGTTGGCGGCGACGTTGTGTATGACTCGGTCGTGCAGAAAAAGCCGCCAAAGGAAGACCAGAGAAGATGGCAGCTTTCCTGCGGTCTTGTTTTCCAATCCTTTAATCTGTTCCCCCAATATTCTGCACTTGACAACGTAATGTTAGCCCCCTCTTTACTTGCTAAAGAGCGTCCGGATTACAAGGCTAACAAGAAGCAAATTCACGAAGAACTTTTAGAGCAGGCACAGGCACTGCTTAACCGTGTAGGGCTTTCCGAAAAGATGAACAACTATCCTTGTGAACTTTCCGGTGGTCAGCAGCAGCGTGTTGCAATTGCACGTGCTCTTGCTCTGTCCCCGAAGGTGCTTTTCTTTGACGAGCCTACGTCCGCACTTGATCCGGAACTTACCTTTGAGGTTTTAAAGGTAATCCGTGAACTTGCAGAAACCAATATGACAATGGTCATCGTTACACACGAAATGAACTTTGCAAAAGAGGTTTCCGACCGTGTTATTTTTATGGATGAAGGCCTTGTTTTAGAAGATGGAAGTCCAGAAGAGGTGCTTGTTAATCCCAAGAACGAGAGAACACGTGCATTTCTTGGAAATTTCCAGAAGTAATAAAAATCAATGCCCTTGCCTTTTGGCAAGGGCATTTTTTACATATATAACAAATTTTTCAGTATTTTTCTTTTAATTGCGGTAGTTTTTCTATTGTCAACTGTCGAAATAAGTGATAAAATAAAGAGTAATCCGTAAGGTAGGAGGTGCCGTTTATGGACTTTAAGAAAATAACGATTTTTGCAGGTCATTACGGCAGCGGTAAAACAAACCTTGCGGTAAACCTCGCCTTCCATCATAAGGCACAAGGCAGGGACTGCACCATTTGCGACCTTGACATTGTAAACCCTTACTTCCGTTCAAAGGATAGTGAGGAGGATTTCAAGGCGGCGGGAATTCGTTTTATTTCCTCTCCTTTCGCAAATTCAAACGTTGATCTGCCCTCAATTCCGGCAGAGGCGTACTCTGTTTTTGCAAAAAGCGATACCTATTCGGTAATCGACCTTGGCGGTGATGATCGAGGTTCATATGCACTCGGCAGATTTTCCGAGTTTTTAACCGACGAGAGCACCTACGATATGCTTATGGTTATAAACCAATATCGTCCCGATACGAGAACTCCGGAGCAGGTGCTTGAGATTAAAAAGGAAATCGAAGATGCATGTCACGTTAAATTTACCGGCATTGTAAATAACAGTAACTTAGGGCGTGAGACAACGGTTGAACTTATTGAGCGGACACGGGAGTTCGCCGATGAGTGTGCAAAACTGTTAAACCTCCCCTTGGTTATGACAACGTATAGCGATAAACTTGAAAAACCGAATATGCCAAATCCCTTTGCAATAAATATTATGGCAAAGGATATTTGGCAGGTTTAATTCAATAAATAAACATACATACATATAAGGAGGTCTTTTTTATGGCAAAAGTTACATTCCGTGAAGACGAATGTAAGGGTTGTGGCCTTTGCGTTCACGCTTGTCCCAAGAAAATCCTTGAGATGGCTCAGGACAGAATTAACAAAAAGGGCTATAATCCCGCACAAATCACAAATCAGGACGCTTGTATCGGTTGCACTATGTGTGCTACCATGTGTCCCGACGTTGTAATCACAGTAGAAAGGTAGGTTTTTACTTCATGGCAGAGAAAGTTTTAATGAAAGGTAACGAAGCACTTGCTGAAGCGGCTATGCGTGCCGGCTGTCGTTTCTTCTTCGGTTACCCCATCACCCCTCAGACAGAGGTTGCCGCTTATATGGCAAAGCATATGCGTAAAAACGGCGGTACTTACTTACAGGCAGAAAGCGAAATCGCCGCTATCAATATGGTTCTCGGTGCCGCTTCAGCAGGTCAGCGTGTACTTACCTCCAGCTCAAGCCCGGGAATTTCCCTTAAGAGCGAAGGTATCTCCTACCTCGCAGGTAGTGACCTTCCCGCTGTAATCATCAATATTCAGCGTGGTGGCCCCGGTCTTGGCGGTATTCAGCCCTCACAGTCTGACTATTTCCAGGCTACCCGTGGTCTCGGTCACGGTGACTTCCACGTTATCGTTGTTGCACCCAGCACCGTTCAGGAAATGGTTAACCTTACATACGACGCATTCGATATGGCAGATCTTTACCGTATGCCGGTTATGATTTTAGGCGACGGTATCTTAGGTCAGATGATGGAGCCGGCAGAGTTCCCCACCGAGAGTTCACGCAAACTCCCCGCAAAGGATTGGGCTACCACCGGTACCAAGGGTGAGCGTAAGAAGAACATCGTAAACTCCCTCTACCTCGATCCTGCAGAACTTGAGCGTACAAACTTCGAGCGTTATGAGCGTTACGAGAAGATTAAAGCAACCGAGCAGAAGGCAGAGTGCTTTATGACCGAGGACGCAGACATCGTTGTTGTTGCATACGGTGCAGCTGCTCGTGTTGCAAAGAACGCAGTTCTTGCTGCCCGTGATGCCGGAATTAAGGTTGGTATCGTTCGTCCCATCACTCTTTGGCCGTATCCTTCCGATACCTTAAAGGAAGTTGCAAAGACCGCAAAGGCGTTCTTAAGCGTTGAACTTTCCATGGGTCAGATGGTTGAGGATATCAAACTCTCCATCGACTGTGCAAAACCCGTTTACCTTTGCAACCGTACCGGCGGTATGGTTATGAAGCCGGATGAGGTTCTTGCAAAAATCAAAGAAATTTCAGGAGGTCTTAAATAATGGCTGTTGTATTTGATAGACCCAAGGCATTATCCAAGGTCTCAACCCACTATTGTCCGGGCTGTACCCACGGTATCATCCACCGTTTGGTTGCCGAGGTGTTGGATGAACTTAACTTAACCGATCGTACTGTCGGCGTTGCTCCCGTTGGTTGCAGCGTTATGGCTTACAACTATTTTGAATGTGATATGGTAGAGGCTCCTCACGGCCGTGCACCTGCGGTTGCTACCGGTCTCCGCCGTGCACTCCCCGAAGGCATCGTATTCACCTATCAGGGTGACGGTGACCTTGCTGCTATCGGTACTGCTGAAACCGTTCACGCTGCAACTCGTGGTGAGAACATTACCGTTATCTTCGTTAACAACGCAATTTACGGTATGACCGGCGGTCAGATGGCTCCTACCACACTTCCCAATCAGATTACTCAGACCACACCCTTCGGTCGTGACGTAAAACTTGACGGTTATCCCGTTCGCGTTTGTGAAATGCTCTCTACCCTTACCGGTACCGCTTATGCAGAGCGTGTTGCAGTTAACAACGTTAAGAACGTAAACGCTGCAAAGAAGGCTATTAAGAAGGCATTTACATATCAGACACAGGGCAAGGGCTTTAGCATTGTTGAGGTTGTTTCAAGTTGTCCTACAAACTGGGGACTCTCTCCGGTTAAGGCGCTTGAGTGGTTAGAGGACAATATGCTCCCCTACTATCCCCTTGGCGTTTATAAAGATATCGGTGAGGAGGAGAACAAGTAATGAAGAATGAAATTGTTATTGCCGGTTTCGGCGGTCAGGGTATCCTTTTCTCCGGTAAGGTTATGGTTTACGCAGGTATGATGGACGGTCATCAGGTAAGTTGGCTTCCCTCCTACGGTCCGGAAATGCGTGGCGGTACCGCTAACTGCAGCGTTATCATTAGTGATTCCCCTATCGGTTCTCCTATTGTTAACGATCCGGAAATCTTAATCGCAATGAACCTACCTTCCCTTGATAAGTTCGAGGATGCTATCGTTCCGAACGGTGTTGCATTTATCGACAGCACTCTTATCACCCGTAAGGTAGCACGCGAGGACGTTAAGTCATTCTACATCCCTTCAACCCAGATGGCAAACGATAACGGTATGACCGGTCTTGCTAATATGATTATGCTTGGCAAGGTTATCCGTGAGGTTCCCGGCTTTGAGCTTGATTCCATCATCGCTGCTATTAAGAAGGTTGTTCCCGCACGTAAGGCTGAGATGTTAGAGAAGAACATCAAGGCTGTTGAAATGGGCTACAACTACGAGGGCTAAATCAAAAAAAATTAAGAAGGAGCAAGGTGTAAAACCTTGCTCCTTTTATAATACCGTTTGTTCGACAAATTGGAATTTGTTAGTATCTATTACCATAAATTGATTTCGCTTTTTCAGTATATTTCTTTACGAACTCGGTCTTTGCGTTTGTATAAGCATCTCGATTATGCTCGTATTCTTTCCATAAAGAAATCTTTAATTTTTCATACTCTTTTGCTATATCGGGAAACTCGATAAGATAATCCCTAAAATACAATTCATCGTTATCCCCTGCATATCTTAAATGCAAATGAAATACTTTCTCGGAAAATCCATTTTCGGTATATCCTTTATTAAAAGAAATTCTATCTTCGCTTTGCGACATACAAATATAGCCGTTGTTTGTAATCAAATCTTTATAATCAAACAAGTTGCTTTCTTTGAAAACTTCCACGAGAATATCAACAACAGGCTTTGCCCAAATGGAAGAAATCGCAGTACTTCCTATATTACTTATCCTTTGGACTTTTGGAAGAACTTTCTTTAACAGGGTTTCTTCTTCCAAATACCATTCTTTCCAACACTCTTGATGTTCTGTTAAAATGATAGGAAACAATTGCCACAGTTCTTCTAAACTCATTTCGGTTAATTTTTTGCTCATTATACACTCCGTCAAATTCTTATTTGTTTAACTCTATTATAGAATATCTTTGCTAATTTGTCACGATATAGAAAAACACCGAATCG
>JAFYQP010000075.1 GCA_017559855.1 Clostridia bacterium
AATAAATGGCGTATTATCACGATGCTACTCACCATAAGTACTTCGTAATGCAAGTAGTAGGACATAAGGGGTTCCAAGGGTGTTTGTAACCTTTGTGTCGCTGCGGGGGTGTGGGGGGGAATCGAAACACCCCCGCGTTTTGCATACTTTTGCAATCAAAAGTATGCCGTCGGAGACACTGCAAAAACTTGCGGTTTGTTAATAGTTGCGAGGTGGACACCTCATCCGTCATCTACGATGACACCTTCCCCTCAAGGGGAAGGCTATGGGGGACGGGAGAAGGCTTGGGGGAGGTTAAATATAAAAATTACAGGAGGTATTATTATGACAAGAGAAGGTAAGAGAGTTGTTGCGGCGAGTATTATGCTCGTTCTTATGATTGCCTACGGCATTTGCACCGTGTTTTTCTCACGATTCCATTTTGAGGAGTATCGTGTTCCTTTGGCGATTGCTGCAGGTTTTAAATTTCTGCCCTTTGTGGCGTTTTTTATCCTTGTACTCTTACAAAAATGCGGTAAGAACATAAGCAATATGGCGGTGGTGGTGACCACCATTGCATCACTTTTGGTAACGGGTGTTATTGTTGATTCCCTTGGCTTTTCTTACTTCGAGGGTTTGACTTGGGCATACGATACCACCGAGTCTTACGCACTTTTGATAAATTCCGCTGCCACTTCTGGTATTATTCTTTTGGCGGTTGTGCCTTTTGTTCCTTGGTGTGCGAAATTTGCCGCCGTCCCCGCGGTTTTTTACACGTCCCTTATAGCGATTTTTAATCTGGCTTTGGTTATAAGCCTTAAGTACACAAGCGTTGAAATTAAAGACGTTTGCGAAATGTTTGCATACGCATTTCTCGCAAACTCCATCTTTTCAATTACATGGTTTTCCCCTGAATTTAAACTAGATTTATATGACGAGGAGGATGATGAAGAATGATGGAAATTCTTTCCTGGTTATTCATTTGCTGTAAATGGGTTATACTCACCGTTCTTTTAGGTGTGGGTGTTGCGGGGACGTACTTCGATGACATAGACTTTGGCATAAGCACGGTGAATATGGCGTTTACCATAGTTGGCGTTATGCTTGTCTCTTACCTTTTTACATACCTTTTCTTCGGCGATGAGAGGCCTTTGATTAAGCGTGGTATAAGGTCTGTGATTTTCGTATTCTTCATCGCTCTTCTTCGCTTTGCGGAACGATATTTTACAATCGCCGCAATTCTTGTAGGCCTTACCCTTATCCTCTTTATCGCCCTCGCCGCATACCTTATCCACCGCAGGTGGGAGCAGGATGAATTAGGCGTACTTCGCTGTCTTAAAATTGCAGGTAAGGCGGCGTTTAACCTTGGTATGGTGATACTTATAATCCCCGCTTTTATGGGACTTGTGCAGGACCGTCAGGGTGCAGTTGACATCGAGGATTTAGAGCCGTTAAGCCGTAAAATGCTCGAACAACACATGGAGCAAGGCTACGACCTTTCAATGGATTCCGAACTTTTAAAGGCTCTTTCATTCTGGCCGGCACTTGATAATGAGACTCGTATTCAGACGCTGATTGCCATGTGTGAAATTGAAAAGCAGGAACTTGGAATAAAAGGGAAGATACCCGTGAAAGTCGCACCTCTTGACGAACACACTCTGGGAATGTATTATGATGAGGAGAAGACCATTATTATAAACGTGGCTCATCTTGACCGTAACGTTAAGGAATGTATTGAAACCGTGGCTCACGAGGTGTATCACGCACATCAGTTTGAGACCATGGAGCGTCTTGATTTCGAAAATGAGGACGTTAAGACAAGTCACTACTACCGTAAGGCACGTGAATGGAAGAAAAATATTGAGGTGGGGTACATTCCCGCCCTTTATTCCACGGAAAACTACAAGGCACAACCCATTGAGCGTGATGCGAGAGAATATGCGGCGGCTCGTGTTGAGGAGTATACCAATGCCGCAATTGTGAGGTGTTATTGATGCTGTACATTTTATCCGGTGCCTCCTGTGCAGGAAAAACCACCGTTTACGAGCAACTTGAGAAAACATACCCCCTTCGCCGTGTAATCACCACTACCACCCGTGCACCACGGACAAATGAAGTGCACGGGGTGGACTACTTCTTCATTACCCGTGATGAGTTTGAAAGATTACATGAGGCGGGGGAGTTTTTGGAGATTAACGAATATGCGGGAAACCTTTACGGCACAAGGTGGGAGCAGATACGAGAGGCGGTAGCCTCTCCTGATGCGGTTTTTGCAATTATTGACGTAAACGGTGCACAGGCGGTAATGACGGAGTTTCCCGAAGCGGTGTCGATTTTCATTGAGCCTGAGTCCTTTGAGGATTTGAGGGTGCGGATGCTAAATCGTGGGGAGAACACACCTGAAGAGATCGAGCGACGCCTTGAAATTGCAAGGGAAGAGATGAAAAAGGCACCTCTTTTTAAACATCGTGTGGTAAATCACGTGATTGACCATGCGGTGGAGAGTATTTTGAATATAATTAAATAAAAAAGCCTAAAACGGCGTCTTCTCTTAGGGAGAAGTCGGTTTTGACATGACCTTTTCCGCAAATAATGCATCAAAAAATCAGGTAATACTGACGTATTACCTGATTTTTATTTTTTTTATTTACGAAAAATTTCTATTTCAAAACTGCAAGGCACTTTAAAAAGTGCATTTTTGTTTCAGAACAAACAATAAAATCGCAGATTATCCTGGCGGATATCAAGATTTTTTGTGCAGTTATGGACTGAAAATGCCTTTTTAAAGCGATTTATCCCTAAGTGAAGACGCCGAAAGACTTACTCCTTTTTTTGCCTCGGACTTTATCCAAAATCCATCTTTTTATCATTCGTGTATCTTTATCTCCGCAAATAAAAAAGGCACTGTTTTTACAGTGCCTTTTGTTCTTATGTATTAGTCAGCAGCGCTTAAAGTGAATAACTCGTCACCGTCAGAGTTGCAAACGATAATCTTAAAGGACTTACACTCGGGAACTTCCTTCTGGATTTCTTCGAGCATAGTGGGAGCCAGGGTCTCCAACATACCCTTTGCCATCTCGATCTGAGCATCGTCCATACCATCATATGAAGC
>JAFYQP010000076.1 GCA_017559855.1 Clostridia bacterium
ATTCTTTCTCTTGACGAAAAATCTCAATTTCAAAACTGCAAGGCACTTTAAAGAGTGCATTTTTTGTTTCAGAACAAGCAATAAAATCGCAGATTATCCTGGCGGATATCAAGATTTTTTGTGCAGTTATGGACTAAAAATGCCTCTTTTAAGCGTTTTATCCCTATGACCAACCGCCTAATGAGATGTCCTTTTTTATCCCCTCCGCCTCTGCGGAAATATAGGTACTTCTGTTGCGGTGCCCGAAAAAATCATCGGGATTTTGCTAATCCTCGATTTTTTTCGACCGCTGCCACTCGCTCAGGTCGTTTCATCCGCCACCGGCGGCACTCCCATCGCTCCCCTCATTCTTCAGGCGATAAAAACCCCCAAGTGGTTAACACTTGGGGGGGGGTATTATTATGCTTCGGGTTGTTTAATTTTGGTGAGTGTTACCGCGTCTTCTGCTTTGATTGCGTAGGTTTCTGCGAAGTTTCCTTCATAGGTGAAGATTTCAACCCTCTTTTCACCTGCGTTTGCGTACATCTGCTCAATGCCCTGACCTTCAAGGACGTTCTTGTTATAAAGCACTACCGCCTTATAATCTCCGATTTCAACAAGTACCTCGTTGCCCGGAACGATACCCTCATCCTCAAGGTCAGAGATGTCCGCTTTAAGGATTAAGTTACCCGTCTCACTTACCTCTGCTACCGTGGTTGTGATTGTGCCGCTGCCCTCTCCGCACGCAACGAGAGTTACCATCATAATTGCCGCTAAAATAAGTAATACTGCTTTTTTCATAATTTTTATCTCCTTTTTTATTATTTTACTACTTCAAGTTTGATTGTGCTTGTATTGCCCTGCTCTCCATTTATGAGACCGCCGGTCATTACCACCTGGTCGCCACTCTTAAGTGAGAGTTTCTCCCGTGCGATATTTAGTGCCTCGTAGAACACGATGTCAAGGGATGAATACTTCTCGGTCATTGCGGGGGTAACGCCCCAACTCATATTAAGTTGACGCCACACTTTTTTATCCGTGGTTGTGCCCACGATGTCTGCAGGGCCTCTGAATCGGCTTACCTTACGCACGGTACGGCCTGACATTGAGTTTACCACAAGTGCCTTCGCACCCACGTCAATCGCCATGGCAACCGCCGAGTGGCAGATTGCATCTAAATTATTTTTTATCTTATATTCTTTTTCCTTAAACCATTTTGCATAGTCGATATGGCTTTCGGTAAATTCCGCAATTTCCGCCATATTTCGCACCGCTTCATACGGATATTTACCCGCCGCGGTCTCTCCTGAGAGCATTACGCAGGAACTGCCGTCGTATACCGCATTGGCAACGTCGGAAATCTCCGCCCTTGTGGGACGGGGGTTGTATATCATACTCTCAAGCATTTCGGTTGCGGTGATTACTCGCTTACCGAGGAGGCGGCAACGCTCAATTAAGAATTTCTGAACCGACGGCACTTCGATAAAGGGAATCTCAACGCCCAAATCGCCACGCGCTACCATAATTCCGTCGGCGATTTCGCAGATTTCATCTACGTTTTCAACGCCTGCACGGTTTTCAATCTTTGCGGTAATTTCAATGGCACGACCGCCGTTTGCGTCAAGGAAATCACGGATTTCCTTAATGTCCGACTTGCTTGATACGAAGGATGCGGCAACAAAGTCAACGTCCTGCTCGATACCGAAGAGAAGGTCGGCTTTGTCCTGCTCACTTAAAAATTCGCCCTTTAGCACTTTATTGGGGAAGTTCATACTCTTGCGGTTTGAAAGCACACCGCCTGAGATTACCTTACACAGAACCTCGCCGTTTTTTATCGCCACTACCTCGAAACGAACCAAGCCGTTATTTACAAGGATATAGTCGCCAACCGAAAGGTCCTCGTCAAGATTTTCGTAATTTACCGAAACACGGGTGCTATCCCCCTCAACCTGCTCTGTTGTGAAGGTGAACTCCTCGCCCTCCTTCACCTCAACCTTGCCCTCTTTAAAGGTACCTATACGATACTCAGGTCCTTTTGTGTCGAGCATTATTGCGATGGGGAGATTTAAGTCCTCACGAACCTTTTTGATAAGGTTAATTTTCTCCAGATGGTCTGAATGTGTGCCGTGGGAGAAGTTTAAACGGGCAACGTTCATTCCCGCTTTGCACATTTTGATTAAGGTCTCCTCGTTTGCGGAGGCAGGGCCTATTGTGCAGATAATTTTCGTTTTACGCATAAATTTTTACCTCTATAAAACTATAAATACTAAATACATAAGGGGTATTGTAATTACCGACAACGTGTGGGATATCATCGCCATTGATGCACCCGTCTTGGTCTCGCCGCCATAGGCTGCGGGGAACACGATTGTATTAAGACCGAGAGGGGTTCCGAATGCGATAAGGGTTAGGACCATAAGTTCCTCCCCTGCACCAAGTGCTTTTAGCACAAGGAGCATTACCGCCGGGATTAGGATTAATCTGAAAAGGGTTGCAAGGTACACTTTCCCGTCAAGTAAAAGTTCCTTTAAGTTATAGCCGCCGATTACAAAGCCGGCTAAAATCATTGCAACCGGACCTTGACAGGCACC
>JAFYQP010000077.1 GCA_017559855.1 Clostridia bacterium
AAAAAACACCTTTCGGCATTAGGCGGTTGGTCATAGGGATAAAACGCTTAAAAGAGGCATTTTTAGTCCATAACTGCACAAAAAATCTTGATATCCGCCGGGATAATCTGCGATTTTATTGCTTGTTCTGAAGCAAAAAATTCACTCTTCAAAGTGCCTTGCAGTTTTTAAATTGAGATTTTTCGTCAAGAGAAAGAATAAAAATCAGGTAATACTGACGTATTACCTGATTTTTTGATGCACTATTGGCGGAAAAGATTAGTTCAAAACCGTCTTCTCCCTATGACTAACCGCCTTTGCCGAAAGGTGGTTTTTTATGCTGTTATGAAAAGGTTTGACATAAGGAGATCTTTATACATATTGCGAATTGCGGGGATCATCTTTTCAATTGTCTTTTTTGTTTTATAACACTCGTTTATTACGCCCAAAAGACCGTTGCAAAGAAGGGTTGCGGTCATTGCCGCCGGATATTTTGCACGGATTTTTGAACTATGCTCCTTAATGTAATTTTCCACATTATGAAATACATACTGATAAAAAGCGGAGAATAAATACGGGTTACGGTCAGAGGAGACCATTTCAAAAAAGTTGGGATGGTTTGTATATAGGTGCAGGATGCAATCCAGCATATTGAAATAGCCGGTGAGTACGTTGTTTTTCGGGTTGTTTTCCTTTTGCATTCTGCGGTAATCCTCTACCGCCTCACGATGATAGTCCTCCATAATCTCGGAAATAAGTGAGTACTTGTCGTCATAATATGTGTAGAACGTGATTCTGCTTGTTTCCGCCTGCTTACACAAACTTGTGACGTTGATTTTTTCAAAGGGTATGCGGTGGAGGAGAGCGACCATGGTTTCTTTTAAATTACGCTTGGTTTTAGTGATGCGTTTATCTTCCAAAATATGTCCCTCCTTACAATTTTTTTAAAGTGTATAAATATCAATATTCTATTTCAAAAGTGTCATTGTACCGACAAAAAACAATCTGCTATTATAAAGATATTATAACACCTGTTAAAATAACTTTCAAGAAAAATTTTCAAAAGAGGGTATTTTATGTTAAGAGTAATTGTTGATTCCGGTAGCAGTATCAAACAATGGGAAAAGGAAAAATACGGCGTTGAGATCATCCCGCTTCATATAAATTTAGACGGTAAAGAATACTTAGACGGTATAAATCTTTCTGACGAGGACTTTTACAAAGCACTTACTGTGGATAAAATTTTCCCCAAGACCTCGCTCCCGTCGATAGCGTTCGTTGAGGATTTGATTAACGGTTATGTAGATAAGGGTGATGAGGTGGTTTACCTTGCACTTTCCTCCGGCCTTTCCGGTACATATAACACTATCCGTATGCTTTTTGAAGATAACGACAAGGTGTGCGTAATAGATACAAAAAGTGCGGCGGGCGGAATACGAATTCTTGTTGAAGAAATAAACAAGGACAGAAGCCGTACCCTTAAAGATATTGAAAAGCGGATTTTGGAGATTATCCCCAGAGTGCGACTTTGTGCAATCCCCGATACTCTGGAATATTTATACCGTGGCGGCCGCCTTTCAAAGACCGGATATTTACTCGGTGGAATGCTTGGAATTGTACCGATTATTGCAATTGAGGATGGAAAAGCCGTTGCCGCAGGTAAAAAACGAGGGGCAAAAAACGCAGTATCCTTTATTTTGGACAAAATGGAGGAACTTGGTGTGGACACCGACCATTCCATAATCGCAGAGTATTCTTACACAAAGGACAATGCAGAGGGTTTGGTTTCAATACTAAGTGATGAGTATAAAAGACTTGTTACCGCATATGATAATTTAAGCCCCACAATTGCAAGTCATTGGGGCCCTAACGCCTACGGACTTTTCTTCGTATCAAAGAAATAAAAAAACCCCGTTGTGGCTTTCGCCACAACGGGATTTCTTTATTTATTGTAAGCGTTATAAATGTTAAGCACTTCGCGAATGGCTTGTTTATCTGCTTCAGATATTGTCAGATCATATTGCTTTGAATCGCCGCGGAATCTAACGATGGTCTTCTTGGAATTTGCGATTGAGGTGAGGAGGGAAACGTTTTCGGAATCAAACAATTCGTCGGCATACTCCCACACGTCACCGTGGGCATTGTCACGAGTAAGGGAGAAATAATTGAAACTTTTGGTCTTTTGAACGCCGTCTATATTGAAAATTAAGTTTTCAAAGAAAACCCAATTATCTCCGGTATAGACAAATTTTACGCGGAAGTCATAGGAGTTTCCTTTTTTGCCTATATAGGGCAGAATATATGACCGAGAGTTAATGTAAACGGGCTGTGCTTTCGTGAGATACCACGTTATGTTTTGCACCTCGTCGGTTTTCGAACGCATTTTCGCAAGACCGTTTTTAATAGTGTTCTCCCGCTCAATTTTCGCAAGGCGGTCGGCCTCTTTTTTAAGGTCGGAGAATTTGTTGTACGCAGGGAGAAAGACCGAATCGTAGTTGGTTACGTATTTTTTGTATTCTAATGATAGTTTCTCATAGTCTTTTTTAATGTCGGTGATTACCTTTTCGCTATCCAACGTCACGTTACCGATTTTCGAGATTCGATCGACAAGTTTAGCAGCGGTGTCTTTAAACGTAAGGTCGGTAAAGGTTTCCCTTGCGGCGATGAGATCCTCCTCATTGTCCAATTCTTCTTTTTGCTCAGGAGTTAGCTTCTTAACTTCCTTTTCGGCTTTATCTATTGCATCTTCACTATCAAGTGTGACCTCGCCGATTGCATCAATCAGAGCATCTGCATTTTTTGCTTCCTCACTTTTAAAACAACCGGTAAGACAGAAAAGAAGAGTAAAAAGTAAAAGTATAGACAGATATTTTTTCATAATTCAAAATCCCCTTTATTTCTTTAATTTTTTTGCAGCGTTTAAAAGTTCTTGAACCCTGTCCTCGCAGGTATCAAGGGGAGATTTAAGGTTGCCGTAGATATCGCTGTTTGCAGCTGAGTTTGCAATTGTTGTATACACGGCAGACTGGCAACCGCTTTCTGAAGTTAATGTAAGAATCGAGGAATGTGCCAGAGAAAAAGCACTGTGGGTATCAAAGAGTGCGGTGTCGTGACTTAAGAGTTTAATAACGTCACGGGTAAAAACGGCGTCATATTCCTCTTTGATTTTTATTATTTCCTCTCGCTGACTTTGGAGAAGAATCCATCGACTGTCACTTGTATCCACTTTGGCTGATGCTGAGCCGACTAGCGTTAAATTGGAAATTGTTGAGCGTACAATGCTTGTAAGGATAGGAGTGAAAGTACCAATTGCTTCTGCCCCCTTAGATCCATACTTGTCCATGTACGAAGCCATTATTTTATGTACAATCAGCTGAGCATCTTTGTAAGTATCGTAATCCTTAAACCGGGATAAAATGCTTACTGCGGTTGCGTAATCTCCGCTCTCATACGCCGCCACCGCATCTTTATAATCCGATGACTTGCATCCGCATAGTGAGAAAAACAGCAGCATTGCCATAAATGCAGATACAATTTTAATAAATGTCTTTTTCATAAAAACCTCCCAAATGGTTTATTTTCACATACATTATAAAAGAAAATGTTTTATAATGTCAATAAAACATTTTCTTTTTTGTATAATCTCTTTATATTTGATGTGGAGGCATTTGCCGTGTATAAGAGAATAAGGGATATGCGAGAGGACAGAGATTTAAAACAGAAGGATTTGGCGGAATATTTAAAATGCACACAAGTCTGCTATTCCAACTACGAAATCGGAAAGAGAGATATTCCCACCGAGGTTCTTATAAAACTTGCACACTTTTACGATACAAGCACGGATTATTTGCTTGGAATGACAGATGAAAGAATTCCATACCCTAAAAAGAAATAAAAATCCCCCGTTGTGGCTTTCGCCACAACGGGGTTTAAGTTTTTTATTTTATGCCTTGGGAATAAAGGATGCGATGTCGACTTTATCGTATTTAGCATTTGTTTTTACGTCAAGTTCTGCAATTACCTGAGAGAGTTCCATGCTGAATGCCATACCTGCATAGTAGGAGTAGTAGGAATCCATATTTGCCTTGATATAAGCCTCATCTAAGGGGAGACGCTTGATGATGTGGAAACCGTAATCGGTCTGAACAAGACCGCTGTTCTGACCTACCGCAAGTTTCCAAGCAGCATCGGTAAACTCAGAAACCATCTGGCTACCGTCTAAAGTGTAACCCTGATTGTCAAAGAGGTAACCGTCGGGCTGACTTGTCATACCCGGATCTTCATTTAACTCAGCGATAAGAGCGTTGAAATCCTCACCTGCGTTTACACGAGCAAGAGCACCCTCAGCCTTTGCTTTCTTCTCTGCAAAATCTGCGGAATTTGCCTGTGCCTGAACGAGGATGTGAACGACACGAACAAAGTTTCCGGTCATATCGGAAATGATTTCGGCCTCAGATACCTCATGTGCACCGCCCTTGCCGAAAATAGCGGTAGTAACCTTCTGCTGAAGAAGGGAGGTTCTCTGGAGTTTGTCAAATGCTTCTTCGGTAAAACCGCTATCCTTTAAGGACTTTACAAAGTCGGCACGGCTGCCTGAAGATTCGAAGTAAGAAGCCTTGTTTTCTTCAAGAGTTTTTTCATCGGCATCGGTTAAGGTGATGTTGTGCTCCTTTGCCATAACGTCAACAGCGTAAATCTGCTTTACGGAATCAAGGCAGTAGTCCTTGATAGCCTGAGCACCGGTAACGCCGTTTTCATCTTCCTGAGTGAGCATATCACGGAAAGACTGCTCGTCATAACCGTTGGACATATATCCCATAACTGCATTTGATGCAGCGGCATTGTAGATATCAGCATCAATTGACATATCGTTGATTGTACCGTAACTTGCACCACCGCAACCTGCGACTGTGATAAGAAGAGCACAGGAGAGGATGAGTGCCAAAACTTTAGAATTCTTCATAATTAAAATTCCCCTTTGAAAAATGGATTGTGTCTAAGCCGTGGTTAGCATAACACTTTAATAATTATAACACAACCGAGACGAAAAAAGCAAACAAAATGTAAAATTTATGTAAATTTTATTCACTCTTTTTTGCCGCACGGTATTTTCTTATAAATTCCCTTGCAATGTTTGGAGTGTCCTTTGCGACAAGTTTAAGTGTGATGAAAGGAACTTTTCCCGCGTTAAGCATAACTTTACCTGCATATTCGTCAAGTGCGGACACTTTGGAGAGTGCCTCAAGGTCAAACTCTGCCGGGGTAAATTTAAGAACCTTGTCTTTCTGCGAAACGTCGGCAAATCCCGCTTCCGCTGCCTCTCGACGAAGCAGAGCGATTTCCATAAGCGTCAATATTTGCTTTGGCGGTTCGCCGAAACGGTCACACAACTCATCAATCAAGTCATCTCTCTCCTCATCATCGGAAAGAGCCGCAATTCTGCGATAAAGGTCAATTCTCTGTTCGGGTGATGGAATATACTTTTCCGGAATATTTGCGGAGACGGTAAGGTCTACCGAGCACTCGGTTTTTACTACGGTTGGCTTATCCTGTGCCTCATTTACCGCCTCTTCAAGGAGTTTTAAGTACATATCATAACCGACAGAGATCATATGTCCGCTTTGCTCTGCACCTAAAATGTTACCCGCACCGCGGATTTCAAGGTCACGCATTGCGATTTTAAAACCTGCACCGAATTCCGCATATTCACGGATTGCGGTAAGGCGTTTTTCCGCAACGTCGGTGAGCACCTTGCCACGGCGATAGGTGAGATAGGCATATGCGTGGCGTGGTGAGCGGCCCACACGTCCTCTTATCTGATGAAGTTGGGAGAGGCCAAGTTTGTCCGCGTCTTCAATTATAAGAGTATTCACGTTTGAAATGTCAATGCCGGTCTCTATGATGGTGGTGCAAACAAGAACCTGAACTTCGCCCTCCGCCATGCGGGACATTACGTCGGAGAGTTCGTCCTCGTTCATTTTGCCGTGTGCGACGTCAATTGACACATCGGGCAGGAGCCGTGCGATTTTCGCCGCGGTTACCTCGATTGTCTCAACTCGATTGTGCAGGTAGTAGACTTGCCCTCCGCGGGACACCTCACGGCGGATGGCGTCGGCAACAACGTTCCAATCATGTTCAAAGACGTAGGTCTGTACGGGATGACGGTTATTTGGCGCCTCTTCAAGAATGGACATATCACGAATGCCGGAAAGTGCCATATTAAGAGTGCGTGGTATGGGCGTTGCGGTAAGGGTGAGAACGTCTATGTTTTTGGAAAGTTCCTTAAGACGCTCCTTATGTGCAACGCCAAAACGTTGCTCCTCGTCTACTATTAAAAGGCCGAGATTTTTAAATTCAACGTTCTTTTGCAAAAGTTTGTGTGTGCCAATGACAAGGTCCACACCGCCGGATTTGATCAAACGCAGAGTTTCCCTGTTCTTTGCGGCACTCATAAACCGTGACAGTTGTGCGATTTTAACCGGATAATTTGCAAAACGACGCCGTGCGGTGACAAAATGCTGCTGTGCGAGGACGGTAGTCGGCACCAGAATTGCTGCTTGTTTCCCGCCTAAAATACATTTCATAATCGCACGAAGAGCAACCTCTGTTTTGCCAAAACCAACGTCGCCGCAAAGCAGACGATCCATCGGGCGTGACTTTTCCATATCGGTTTTGATTTCCGATACGCATCTTAATTGGTCGTCGGTTTCGCGGAATTCAAATCCGTCCTCAAACTCTCTTTGCCAGGTGCAATCCTCAGGGAATGCGTAGCCGGGAGTGTTTTCGCGTTCGGCATATAGTTTTATAAGTTGCTCCGCAAGATCCCGTGCTGCCCCTTTGGCTCTTGCCTTTGCACGTTCCCAATCGCCGCCGCCGAGACGACTGAGTTTAATATTGGGATTGTCACCTGCACCGATGTATTTTGACAAAAGATCAAGACCGGTAACGGGAACAAACAGAGTATCTGTACCCGCATAGATAACTTTAATGTAATCCTTTTCCACATTGTCTACACGGATTTTTTCAATGCCCGCAAAGCGGCCGATACCGTGTGTTTCGTGTACGACAAGGCAACCCACGGACAAGTCCTGATAACTTGTGATTTTTTGCTTACTGCTGTCACTTTTCTTATGACGGGGACTTTTCTTTCGGATAATCGAGCCCTCGGTAAAAAGTGCTAAATTAAGGTCGGGATATTCAAAACCTGCGGATAAATTTCCGTCGGCAATTATAACGTGCCCCGATTCCGGAAGCGAGGATAAACCAAAGTCAATACCTGCAGAAATGTTGTAGCGGTCAAGTGCGTCTTTTAACAATTTGGAATTTTCACGCTTTGTGCAAAGAAGCACAACACGGTATCCGTCATTTATATAGGACTCGATATCCTGACACACAACCTCAACATTACCGTTGTAGCTGGGAAGTTGTTTTGCGGTGATATTGAATACCGAGCGTGGGGATTTAGGATATGTGGAACGCAGGAAAGAGTCTAAAAACAGTGTGTCGCATTTGAAAAGATTTGCATAAAGGGCGGAAAAGTCCGCAACAAACTTTGTGCATGAGGGGAGTAGAGTTTCCGCCTCAAGCAGAGTTTTTATATCCTCATGGTGCTGGTCGATATAACGGTCGCTTACCTCACGAACCTTGTAAAAATCGTCCACGAGAATAATTGCGTTTTCCGGAATATAGTCTGCACCCGTTGCAAACTCATCATAAGACAGAGGCAGATAGCGGTCAATTGCGGGGAAGGAAAGCCCTTCATTAAGACGTGTTAAATCCTCCGTGATTGTGTTCTTAAGGTCGCCCTCTGCCTTAACTTTGATGAGTTTTTCGCAAAGCGCGGCGGTTAAATCGGGAGTTAAGAACGTTTCACGGGAGGGGAGAATAAGGGTGGACTGAAGATTTACAATCCTTCGCTGCGAGTCGGTATCAAACTCGCCCATTGCGTCAATTTCATCACCCCAAAACTCAACACGAACCGGATTTTTAGCACCCGGCGAGAAAAAATCCAGGATTCCGCCACGGATAGCGAATTGTCCCGGTGCTTCAACCATCTCAACCCGTGTATAGCCGAAGTTTGTAAATTTAAGGGTAAGGTCTGACAAATCGTACTCTTTCCCACTTTTTAAGAAGATTCCGCTATCCTTCAGGAGAGACGGCGGGAGTGTGCATTGTGCAAGTGCGGTGAGTGAGGTGAGTACAACGGGGGATGTCCCTGTCGCCATTGCGTAAAGGGCGGAGAGACGGTTATGCTCATACTCGTGGGACGCACGTTCAACGTTGTAGAAGGTAAATTCACGGTTTGACAAAACCGAAACCTGCTCACCGGAAAGAGTTTCAATATCATTTATCATATTAAGTGCGGCAAAATCGTCGGCAAAAATGCAGACTATAGGACGATTTGTAAGGCGGCGAATAGCGGCGATCAGTTGTGCCTTATGTATGCGGGAAAGGCCGGAGACCACGATTGGGCATTCTCCGGCTTTAAGTGCTTTGAATATTTTACTTGTCTCTCCCGCACTGTGCAGGAGGTCGGATAAGGATAGCATATTCTACCTCAATTTATAGAACTTGCGGTTTTTTCCACACCTTCATTTAAAAGTATTGGAACCGCAGAAACCGCTTTGTCAATGGCTGTAGTGAGAACCTTTTTGTCATCTTCTCCGAATGTGCCGAGAACCCAATCCGCAACGTCATAATCGGGATGGGGCGGAGCACCGACGCCGATTTTTATGCGGGGGAAAACGTCGCTTCCGGTAAGTTGAATGATGTTTTTTATGCCGTTATGGCCGCCTGCACTGCCTTTCGCACGGGCACGAAGTTTGCCCACGGGAAGGGAAATATCGTCGTAGAGCACGATGATTTTTTCATTGGGGATTTTGTAAAACTGTGCAGCGGCTAAAACCGCCTCCCCCGACAAGTTCATAAAGGTCTGAGGCATCATAAGAAGGACGGATTTCCCTCCGATTACGCCCTGACCGCAAATGGATCTGAATTTCAAACTTTTTACGGGGATATTATGTACGCCCGCCAGCGTTTCAAGGGCGATAAAGCCCACGTTATGACGGGTGAGTTCATACTTTTTGCCGGGGTTACCCAAACCTACAATAAGCCATTCGGGTTTACCCGCAGGAGTTTTGGCTGCTTTTTCCGCATCAAGACGGCGGAAAATATCCATAATTGACATATTCTCGTCCTCTTTTATTTTTTCTGTTCTTTTTTCTTCTTAAAGATACGACCTGCCGCATCAGCGATTGTTGTCTGGCGGGGGCGGGAGATTGCAAGTGCACCGTCGGGCACGTCCTCGTGCACGGTGGTACCCGCAGCAATGAGGGTGTCACAACCTACGGTAACCGGAGCGATAAGATTTGAATTGCAACCGACAAATGCGTTGTCGCCGATGATTGTCTTGTGCTTTACAACGCCGTCGTAGTTTACGGTAATTGTGCCGCAACCCATATTTACATTCTCGCCCATTTCGGCATCGCCTACATAGGTAAGATGCGCCATTTTACAGTCATTTTTAACGGTTGAATTTTTAAGTTCAACAAAATTTCCGATACGGCAACGCTCACCGATTACACAATGGTCTCTTATATGTGCAAAGGGACCAACGGTTGTGGAGTTGCCCACAGAACTGTCATAAATCTGTGCGGAATTTACCGTAACTTCATTGCCCACAACTCCGTTGCAGATAAGAGTGTTGGGACCAATGGTACAACCCGCCCCGATTTTTGTGCCTTTCAAAAGGATTACACCGGGGAGAATGGAGGTTCCTTCACCGATTTCAACGTCGGGATCTATATGTGCACTCATATCAGCAAAGATAACGCCATTTGCAAGGTGACGCTCAATCATTGCTATACGCTCATCTTCTCTTTCTTTAAGTGCGGAAATTGTCTTATATGTTTTCATTGTAATTTCCTCCTTTTGTAAAATTTATTATAACAATTATTATAAAGATTTGCAATTACCAATAAAAGAATGTATAATATAAAATTGGAAAGGTAGGTGACCGCGTCGTGAAGGTTTCACTTGCAGAATCAAAAGACATTCTAATACCCAATAGAGCAGTGGATAAACTGCTTGAAATAAAAGACCAGGTGGCACTTCGCCTTTATATTTACATCGCAAAAAACGGCGGTGATTTTGACGCAAAGGTTGCCGCAAATGCACTTTCCGCGACCGCGGATGAAATTTTTGCCGCTCTTGATTTGCTTTGCATTAAAGGCCTTGCGAAGAAAAGTGACGGCAAGGTATTGGAGAGAGCCGATACCATACCCGAATATACCGCAAATGACGTGTCGAACACTTTGGAGACGGATACGAATTTTGGTGCACTTCTTGATTTCACACAGAATAAGTTGGGCAAGATGCTCTCTACCGTGGATACACAGACACTTCTCGGAATATACGGTTGGATGGGACTGCCCGTTGAGGTTATCTGCCTTATAGTAACTTATTGTACCGAGCAGATTGCAAAAAAATACGGCGAAGGTCGTCGTCCCACAATGAAAAATATTGAAAACGAGGCTCGCTTATGGCTTAATATGGGGATTCTGACCTATGAGCAGGCAGAAGATTACCTGCACACTCAGGAGGTAAGAGGCACAAGAATTGCCACTATTGCAAGGAACCTCCATTTAAGCGGCAGAGCACTTTCCGCAACTGAAAATAAATATCTCACCGCATGGGCGGATGCGGGATATTCCGACGAGATTATTATGGAAGCATACGACGTAACCGTTTTACAGACGGGAAAACTAAATTGGCGTTATATGGATAAGGTTCTTAAAAATTGGGAAACCGACGGTATTAAAAACAAGGCGGATATGGCACAAGGAAAAGAAACCACCGGCGGAAAGATGAGTCAAGAACAGTTGGAAGCACTCAGACGTGCGGAAGAATTAAGTAAAAAATGGGGAAGTGAAGAATAAATGGCGTTTGACAAGGAAATATTACGCGAAATCCGTGTCCGAATCGACAGACGCAGAATTGCGGCTGAAGAGGATGCAAAGTTAAGATTACTTGAAATTCATGATAAAATTCCCCGCATTGCGGAAATAGACCGTGAACTCAGGCTCACTCCGGTTGAAATTGTCCGTGCCGCATTTGCAAGACGGGAGGATGCGGGTAAAGAACTTGAAAAAGCTAAGGTAAAAAATCTTACCCTCCAGAAGGAGAGGGAGAATCTTCTCACCGCAAACGGCTTCTCCCCCGATTATCTTGACGTGCACTACACCTGCACAAAATGTGAGGACACGGGATATATTGACGGCACCCGTCCTTGCGAGTGTTTGCTTGAGGAGTATAAGAAGGAACAGGTTAAAAAATTGAAAACCGATTTCGGCTTTGAACTTCGCGGCTTTGATGCGGTAAAGCCGGAGTATCAGTCCGATGACCGCAATGAGAACCCCATCTCTCCATGCGAGAGCATGAGGATTAACTTAAGACTATGCAGACAGTATGCGGAAAAATACGGAGAAGACACAAAAAATCTTTTCATAACCGGCGGTGCGGGTATAGGCAAGACACTTCTTGCGTCCTGCATTGCATTTGAAGTTGCGAAAAGGGGATTTTCGGTTAAGTACGGCACGGCATTTGATATTTTAGGCGATTTCGAGGAGAAAAAATTCAACCGTGATGCAAATGACGATATAATCGAGGATTACAAAAAGGCGGACCTTCTCATAATAGATGATTTAGGTACGGAAATGATAACCCAATTTACAACCGCGGCACTGTATAATCTGATAACAACCCGTGAGGTTGCAGGCAAAGGAACTATCATAATCTCGCCGCTTTCCCTTGCGGAAATTGCCACAAAATATACCCCCCAGATTAAATCACGTCTTGAGGGTTTTGTGCCTATATCCATATTTGGCGAGGATATTCGTAAGAAGTTAGGGAAATAATATAAAAAACAATCAGGAGTAAGAATTATGGGAAAAATCAGAATTTTTGCACTGCTTACAGTATTTGTTTTACTAATATCCACATTCGCGGTTGCAACGCCGAGTACAAATATTGACGTAAGTGCAGAAACGGCGGTTATGATGGATGCCAAAACAGGTCAGGTATTATACGACAAGGAAATGCACAAGCAGATGTACCCTGCAAGTATTACCAAAATTATGACCACCATATTGGCGATTGAAAATTTAGGCCTTGACGACAAAATTACAATGTCGGCAGAGGCGGTGGATGCGGTGTCACGTAATGCGTCACATATCGCACTTACCGAGGGCGAGGTAATTACCGTGCGTGAGGCGGTGTATTCAGCACTCCTTGCCTCTGCAAATGATGCGTGTAACGGTATTGCCGAGGCGGTTTCCGGAAGCATGGGTGATTTTGCAAAATTAATGACCGATAAGGCAAAAGAATTTGGTTGTGAGGGCACTAATTTTACAAATTCCAACGGATTAAAGGACGAGAATCATTACACCACAGCATACGATATGGCTAAAATCACACAGCACGGTCTTAAAAACGCTACCTGGCGTGAGATGTTTGGTTGCAGAAGATATGAGATGCCACCCACTAACAAGCAAGACGAAATCCGATATCTCAACAACCAACATAAAATGATATTTGAAAAAAGCGATTACTACGAGGGAATCGTAGGAGGCAAAACAGGATACACAACCGTTGCAAAAAATACTCTTGTCACCGTTGCAGAGCGTGATGGGGTTGAACTTATCGTGGTTGTTATGAAATGTCAGCAGGGTGCAGACACATATTCTGACACCAAGAAACTTTTGGATTTTGGTTTTGAAAATTACAAAGCACTTAAGATTTCAAATGAGGACATTCCGCAAAAATCTCCCGACGGTACGGGGGTTAAACTTGAAGAACCGGTATCGGTTTTGGTTCTAAAGGATGTCCAAAAGGTTGAGACAGAGGTTTCTGTACGAGGAAACGAGGCGAAACTCATCGCAAAATTAGATGGTGAGGAGATTGGCACTTTCCCTCTTACCATAACAGCAAAAGCCACGGCAAAGACGGAGGAAGTTGAGGAAGAGGGCGGAGGAATAGGATTCTTCGGTGTACTGTTTATTGTACTTGGAAGCATTGCAGGTCTTTTCCTTCTTATCATAATTGTCCTTTATGTAAGAAAGGAAATTTATTTATACCGTCGCCGTCGTGCGAGAAGATTACAGAGGAGAAACAGAAAATGAAACTGACAGTAAAGATTATATCCCTTATTTTGGCTCTGACTATGTTTGCCGCTTGTGCTCCCACCGAGGTTAAGGCGGATGACGAGGGCGATTACGTACTTGCATCTGTGATGAGTGAGCAGGTAAAAGGCGAGGTTGACGTTATTGTAAATGCATTCCTCACCGCCCTTAAAGAAAAGGACGGCGGGAAAATAACCGAATATTTAGACGCAAATTTTGAAGTAAAGCCGGAGGAACTTACCGCATTTTTTACAGATGCAACCAATGGCAAGGCCGAGTATAAGATTTTTGACACGTACTATGTAAACGGAATTAAGGACAGCGACATTTCCATCCGCATCAAAAAGACCGCAGAGGATGGAAATTATGCAATGCTCACACCGGGCAGCAGCGAAATTTGTGCAACGATGTTCCAATCGGAAAATGAAACCGTATCACAGATGATAACTCTTCTTACCGCAAGAATTGACGGTAAGATGAAAATCGTGTGGATTGACACATCCGATAGTGCATACTACGGAATGACCGCACCGGAGATTTACACAATTGCAAAGCAGGCAAAGGATGACGGAAAAGATTATCTTGCCTACGTTTATGCACAGATGATGCTTAATATCTGCCAACCGGGAAACGTTTACTTCTATAAGGAAACAACCGAAATCACCGACTTTGTAAATGAAATGAGTGCATGGGGGCAGGAAAAATATCCCATCGAAGTTGTGGATGACAAGCATAAAATTCATCTTGTGGGACTGTCTCTTGAGGACGTAGGCGTTGTGCCCATGCTCTTCTATCAAACCGAGGTTGATATAAAGAGTGGCGATCTGCAGGCGGATGCGAAGAAAGTAAAAGATGAATTTTTAAAAGAGTATCCATACTTTAAAGACGCATTTGCGAAGATTACACTTCACGCAACAAATGCAGATCCTCAAACCGCAACCGAGCAGGCAGATTTTGAAAAAGTTGTTTTAGATATGAAATAGAAAAGAGGGGGTTAACCCCTCTTTTCTATTTCATAAAGTGCGTTTAGAACAAGCCAATTTTGGGGAAAATCCCGCATTGCATTCCAATAGCCTACACCTCGCAGGTTGTATTCGGAAACCAGGGCGAGTTTCTCACGGATTGAACGTGCGTCCTCGAACCATACCTGATGTTGCCGCCCGTTTTCATCAATATAGTCGAAAAAGGGTGTCTGCGAATACTCGTCATACATAATCTCTGCTCCATACCGTGCGGCGGTGGCAATTGCCTGCTGACTTGAAATTGAAATCGCACGGGAAGTGCCTTGAACAAAGGGGAGAGTCCAATCGTAGCCGTAATTTGGCATTCCGAGGAAAAGTTTTTCCGCCGGTATTTCCGTAAGAGCATATTCCACCACAGAGCGAACGTTGGGAAGTGGTGCTACCGCCAGGGGTGGCCCGTAAGTATAGCCCCATTCGTAGGTCATAAGCAAAACCCCGTTTACGCCACGGCCGATGGCGGAATAGTCGTGTCCCTCGTACAAAAGGCCACGCTGGGTAGCGGAGGTTTTAGGTGCAAGGGCGACAATCACCTCATATCCGTATGGATTAAGACGCCGTGCGGCATTTTCCACAAAGGAGGCATAAAGAGGTGCTTCCTCAGGGAATACGAACTCGAAATCTATATCCAGACCGTAATAACCTTTTTCTCTCATTGTACGGAGAACATTATCTATAAGTGTTGCCTGAAGTGTGGGACTATTTAGCACCTCACTTGCAAGTTCGTTGCTGAAATTTCCCTCATTGGTAAGGGTGGACAGATGCATAAGCGGTTGTGTTTCGTACTCTTTTGAAATCGAGATAAGGGAGCCGTCGCTTAAATCAACCAGACTGCCATCTTCATTAAATCCATAGGTAAATGGGGTAAGATAAGTTAAATAGGGAAGTGTGCGGCGTAAAAGTGTGCGGTTTATGCCGGGATAGGCATAGGCATTTACCTCAATAGAGCGAATTTTTTCACCTCGATAGGAAATTATAACCGTATCTCCCGGATATATAATCTGCCGACCGGAAAGGCGAATGTTGTTTTGATAAAGTGTGGTAAGGGAAACGTTGTAAAGATTTGCGATGCCGATAAGCGTTTCTCCCGACCTTACAGTATGTATAACGTCGGGAAAAAGGATTACAAGTGCCTGACCTACCACCAACGGTTGATTTGACGGAAGCATATTGTTATATATTATACTGTCGGGAGTAACACCGAATTTCTCACTGATGGAGAAAACCGTATCTCCCGACTCTACCACGTAGATTTCCATAAAAAAGCCCCTCCTTACTACCATAGTAGTAGGGAGGGGTGTTTTGTGTTACTTTAACGAGTCGTTATAGTGTGCACGATCACCGCCGATGAATTTAGGACGGGTACGGGCACAGATAATGGGTGCCTCTCCTATGTTTTTAATGCTGAGTCGTACGGGAACTGCAACCTTTTGCAGGTGCATACCGATAAGAGTGCCGCCAATGTCAATTCCCGCTTGAGCACGGATTTCTTCAACCGCAACCGGATTTTCAAAGGTCTTGTAAGCGGTAGTGGCAAAACTTCCGCCCGCTTTGGGTTGGGGCACAACGTTTACAATCTCTCTGTTTTGTGCTTTTGCAACCTCTGCCTCAACAATGATTGCACGGTTTAAATGCTCACAACACTGAGCAGCCAAGAAAATACCACGATTTTTGAGTTCGGGGTAAATTGCGTTAAATATTGCCTCGGCGGTGGGGAGGCTTGAGTCGGAGCCGATTTTCTTACCGCCAACCTCACTTGAACTGCAACCGATGACAAGAACGTCACCTTTTTTAAGTCCTGCAACTTCTATAAGTTCACAAACGGCACACTTTGCCTGATTTGCAATTGCTTCATACATAATAATCACTCCTTACACATTAATCATAACACTATATTTTAAAATAATCAAGGACAAGGTAAGCACATACGATGTGGTATGCTTAAATATAATTTCTTGGGGTGAGAAAATGATTATACATTTAAACAAACGGGGACTAATTTGCGGGATTTTGTGTATGGCACTTCTTTTTACCGCACGGTTTTTCCTTCCTGCCGATGAGGTTGCCGTAAACGGTGAAATCAAAGATTGGGGCCTTAGTTTTTCAAAACAAGGTGAGCCGCCGAGAGGCA
This sequence comes from Clostridia bacterium, assembly GCA_017559855.1. GTDB lineage: Bacteria > Bacillota > Clostridia > Oscillospirales > JAAYXM01 > RGIG7332. The sequence continues at coordinate 16,308 of JAFYQP010000077.1, forward strand.
ACGCGGACTGTGAGTATTTAAAAAAATTTAACGCGTATTATTTAAACGAAGCGGGAGGTAATAAGATTTACCTGACCTTTGATGCGGGTTTTGAAAACGGGTATACCCCAAAAATTCTGGACGTGTTAAAAAAACACAATGCTCCCGCAACGTTTTTCGTTGTGGGAAATTATATTGACACATCTCCGGATTTAATTCGCCGTATGGTGAATGAAGGTCACGTCGTCGCAAACCACACAACAAGTCATCCGGATATGTCAAAAATTCGAGACATGGAGTCTTTTAAAAATGAACTTTTAACTTTAGAGAAAAAATTTAAGGATCTAACCGGCAAAGATATGCCGAAAATCTACCGTCCGCCGCAGGGTAAATTCAACGAGGAAAACCTTAAAATGGCAAAGGATTTAGGTTATAAAACCGTGTTCTGGAGCCTTGCCTATGTTGATTGGTATACGGATAACCAACCGTCACGGAATGAAGCAATGGAAAAACTTGTGCCAAGAATTCATCCGGGTGCCATTGTGCTCTTACACAGCACGTCAGGCACAAATGCGGAGATTTTAGATGAACTTCTCTCAAAATGGGAAAAAGCGGGATACGAAATTGCACCGCTTACCGACCTTGTTTATTCCCAGGACGCCCAAACTTCCGGACAGTAACCAACGGTTACCTGTCGCCCGTTTCGCACGAAAGGTGCATTGTAAAGTGCGGGGTTTTCAAAGAGTTTGTCAATAACCGCCGCTTCATCGGCAAGATACGCAATGAAAGACTTTTCATATTCTTTTGAGTTTTTGTTAATCATTGCGTCAAGGCCTACCGCCGCTCTTACCGTTTCAAATTCACGTGGGGAAAGACCAAAACGGGCAAGGTCTATGTATTGGTATTTAATTCGGCGTTCTTTAAAATAACGCTCCGCCTTCTTCGTGTCAAAACTTTTAGGCATACCGTATATTTGAATATTCATAACACACCGCCTGATATTTTTTTATTTTAGTATAGCATATTTAAAAATAATATGCTATACTAAAGAAAATCTCCCCGATTTTTAAGATGTTTTTTACTTCTGCGAGAAAGGGGCGGAAACTTACCGTAGGATAACTATGCGTATTTTCGCCCTGTATTTATACAGGGCGTTTTTATTTTGGAGGTTAAAATGGCTACAAGAATTGCACTTATAGGAATAATCGTTGAAAATCCCGAAGCAACCGAGCGGTTAAACGCAATACTCCACGAGTATTCAAAGTACGTTGTGGGACGTATGGGCGTACCTTACCGTGAAAGAGGCGTCGCAATAATTAGTATTATAATCGACGCAGAAAACAATGTAATAAGTGCCCTTTCGGGTAAATTGGGACAACTTGACGGTGTGCAGATTAAAACAATGTACGCAAAAGCGGGTGATGCGAGTGTGTAGAGAAGAAATTATTTCAGCCCTTAACGCCCCTGACTTTACCGAATATTTCAAAAAAGCGGATGCGATGCGAAGAGAAGCCGTTGGCGATATCGTCCACTTAAGGGCAATTATTGAGTTTTCAAACCATTGTTTCAGAAACTGTGCGTACTGCGGCTTAAATTGCAAAAATAAAAGTTTGAAGCGATACAGAATGGAGCCTGAAGAGATAATTTCTTGCGGAAAAGAGGCGTGTTCGGCGGGATATAAGACTCTGGTGCTACAATCCGGCGAGGACAAGTTCTATACAAAGGAAATTATCGGGCAAATAGTGCAGGAACTTACATCTTGTGGCGTGACCGTAACGCTTAGTTGCGGTGAGAGGACGGATGATGAATACGCATATTGGAGAGATTGCGGTGCGAAGAGATACCTTTTAAAGCACGAGACCGCAGATTCCAATCTTTATGCCGATTTGCATCCGGGATACACGCTTTCAGAACGACTTTCCTGCCTTGAAGCAATTAAAAAGTTAGGGTATGAAACGGGAAGCGGATTTATGATAGGTCTTCCCGGCGAGTGTGCGGAAAGCATTGCCGATAACATCATTCTTCTTGATAAACTGGATTGTGATATGGCGGGGATAGGCCCATTTATTCCTCATCCGGAGACCGAGATGAGAAATCACAAGGCGGGCTCGGTTACAATCACTCAGAAGGCGGTTTCCCTTATCAGAATATTAAGACCGCATATGAACCTGCCTGCAACAACCGCACTTGGCGTACGTAACAAGGAAGCATACACAGAGGCGTTTTCACGGGGTGCAAACGTTCTTATGAAGAAAGTAACACCTGCAAAATACCGCAGCCTTTACGAAATTTACCCAACAGAAATTAAAATTGCGGATATAAGAGACGAGAGGGCAAGTCTTTGTGAATTTATAAAATCACTTGGAAGAATTCCCGAATAGGAGGAAGTATAAATGTATAACAGCAAATCGAAAAATGCGGTGGAGTTTATCTGCCACGAGGAAATTTTAAATACTATTGAAAGAGTGAGCAAAGCGTCAAAAAACGCCGACAGGATTAAGGAAATCCTGGAAAAAGCCAAAGAATGCAAAGGTCTTGACTATGAGGCGGCGGCAACGCTTTTGATGTGTGAGGATGAGGACTTACTCTCTGAGATGTACGATATAGCAATGGATATAAAGCGAAAAATATACGGTAACCGTATTGTTATGTTCGCACCGCTATATTTGTCTAACTACTGCGTAAACGGTTGCCGTTACTGCCCGTATCATTACGGCAACTGTCACATTGCAAGAAAAAAACTCACGCAGGAGGAAATCCGCCGTGAGGTAATTGCCCTTCAGGATATGGGGCATAAGCGTCTTGCTTTAGAGACCGGTGAGGATCCGAAAAATTCACCGATTGAATACGTTTTAGAGAGTATCAAGACAATTTACGGTATCCATCACAAAAACGGTGCAATCCGCCGTGTAAACGTAAATATTGCGGCAACCACCGTTGAAAATTACAGAAAATTAAAGGAAGCGGGCATTGGAACCTATATCCTCTTCCAGGAAACCTATGACAAGGAGAGATACGAATATCTCCATCCAACCGGACCTAAGCATAACTACGCATATCATACCGAGGCTATGGACCGTGCAATGGAAGGCGGTATTGACGACGTTGGTATCGGTGTACTTTTCGGCTTGTCCGATTACCGCTACGATTTCATCGGACTGCTTATGCACGCAAAGCATCTTGAAGACACCTTCGGTGTAGGACCGCACACCATAAGTGTACCGAGAATCCGTCCCGCGGCAGACGTTGATTTAAACGAGTATCCCAATGCGATAGATGATAAACTTTTCAGAAAAATCGTTGCGATACTGCGAATTGCGGTGCCGTATACAGGCCTTATAATTTCCACCCGTGAGTCGGAGGAATCCCGTGCAGACGTGCTTAAAGTAGGTGTGTCACAGATAAGCGGTGGCTCTTCCACAAGTGTTGGCGGCTATGTTGAAAAGGAGAAGGAGAACTCCTCCCAATTTGAGGTAAACGATACCCGAAGTTTAGACGAGATTGTAGGTTGGCTTGCAAAACTAGGCTATATGCCCTCATTCTGCACCGCGTGTTACCGTGAGGGCAGAACGGGTGACCGCTTTATGCAACTTGCAAAAACAGGTCAAATCGGAAACGTGTGTCAGGCAAATGCAATTATGACACTTAAGGAATATTTAGAGGATTACGCAAGTGACAAGACAAAGAAACTTGCGGAAGCACTCATTGAAAAGGAAACCGCAGACATCCCTAATGAAAAAGTAAAGGCATTGGTAATTGAGCACCTTAAGGATTTAGGCGACGGCAAGCGGGATTTCAGATTCTAAAAGGGGGTTTGGCTATGTCCCTTAACTCAACGCCGAATGCCGAGCGGCTACATATAGGAATTTTCGGCAAAAGAAATGCGGGAAAATCTACGCTTATAAACGCACTTACCGGTCAGGAGGTTGCAATCACATCACCCTATGCGGGTACAACTGCAGATCCGGTACAAAAGGCGTGTGAAATTTACCCTATCGGCCCCTGCGTAATTATTGACACGGCAGGGTTTGACGATGAGGGAGAGTTGGGCAGACTCCGTGTGGAGAAAACCCGTGAGGTTATTAAAAAATGCGACCTTGCGATTATGGTTTTCACAGATGGGGATATTGATGCAGAACTTGCGTTTATTGAAGAAATTAAAGCACAAAAAGTTCCCGTAATATCCGTTGTAAATAAAATTGACATAGGAGAGCACATATCGGATAGGTTAGAATGCCCGATTTTGGTAAGCGCACTTGAAAGCAGAGGTATTGAGGATTTGCGAAATGCGATAATCAAGGCACTTCCACCGGATTTTAGTGCAATTTCTCTAACCGCACATCTTATAAAAGAGGGGGACACCGTACTTCTGGTTATGCCGCAGGATATCCAAGCACCCAAAGGTCGTCTTATTCTTCCGCAGGTGCAGACCATACGCAACTTATTGGATGAAAAATGCACCGTGGTATGTGCAACCGCAGAGGGTATGGAAAAGGCACTTTCCTCTTTGAAAGCACCGCCGAAACTTATCATCTGCGACTCGCAATGTTTTAAACCGGTATACGAAAAGAAACCGGAAAGTAGCCTTCTTACGTCTTTTTCCGTGCTTTTTGCAAGATATAAAGGTGATATTGATGCCTTTGAGGCGGGAGCCTCTGCCATTGACGCCCTAAAGCCGGGGGATCGTGTGCTAATTGCCGAAGCGTGTACGCACAATGCACAGGACGGTGACATTGCACGGGTAAAAATTCCCAATCTGCTTCGCAAAAAAGTGGGGGGAGAACTTATAATTGATTTTGCTACCGGAACCTCTTTCGGAGATGATCTGGGGAAATATAAACTTATTATCCATTGCGGTGCTTGTATGTTTAACAGAAAATATGTGCTCTCCCGCATAGAGCAGGCCAAAAGGCAGGGTGTTCCCATAACAAATTACGGAATTGCCCTTGCAAAATTAACGGAAATTTTGCCATACGTTGAATTGAGGTAAGAAGTATGAATATAGGAATAGTCGGCCTTGGCCTTATCGGAGCATCTATGGCAAAGGCGATAGAAAAAATGGGCGGAAACTTGGTTTTCGGTTATGATTTAAATCTTGATGTAATAGCCGCCGCAATTTCGGACAAGACCATTGACAGGGCGGGAAAAGATGAAGATTTACAGAGCCTTGACATGCTTTTCCTTGCACTTTATCCGAAGGATAGTATCGAATTTGTAAAGCGTAATAAGGATAAAATTGCAAAGGAATGTATCCTTTGCGATTTCGGCGGCGTTAAAAAGATCGTGTGTGATGAAATTTCAAAAATAGCAAAGGAAAAGGGTTTCCATTTTGTGGGCGGACACCCTATGGCAGGACGTGAACTCTCCGGCTATTTTGCGTCAAAAGGTGATCTTTTTGACGGGGCTAGTATGATTTTAACTCCCGACGAGAGTGAAAAGGAGTGTGGGGAAAAACTTGCGGAGTTTTTTAAAAATCTTGGTTTTGGCAAGGTTGTGTTTACCACCCCTGAAAATCACGACGATATGATAGCCTTTACCTCACAACTTGCCCACGTGGTTTCATCTGCATATATAAAAAGCCCTGAGGCATCACGCCACGAGGGTTACAGTGCGGGCAGTTATAAGGATTTAACACGTGTTGCACGGCTTAATGAGTTTATGTGGACGGAACTTTTTCTGGAAAACAGAGCACCTCTTGTGCGTGAAATCGACACAATAATAAATCACCTTACCGAGTACAGAGAAGCAATTGCGGCCGGAGATGAAGAGCGGCTGTTTAATCTCTTAAAAGACGGTAGAGAGCGAAAAGAACAAATTGACCAAGAAGTTGAATAAAAATAAAACCCTGAGGGATTTCCCTCAGGGTTTTATTTTTAATCTTTCGGGTTTACAATATCACGCCATGCGAAGTCGCCACGCTCTAAACCACGGACGAGAACTTCGGCGGTTGCCGCATTTGTTGCCACCGGAACGTTATGTACGTCGCAGAGGCGAAGGAGCGCCTGAACGTCCGGCTCGTGAGGCATTGCGGTAAGCGGATCACGGAAGAAAAGAACGAGGTCGATTTCGTTATATGCGATTCGGGCACCTATCTGCTGGTCGCCACCCTGTGGGCCGGATAAAAATCGTTTTATCTCAAGACCGGTTGCTTCACTGACCAATTTACTTGTGGTGCCGGTGCCGCAAATGCTGTGCTTAGAAAGAATTCCGCAATAAGCAATGCAGAACTGAACCATAAGTTCTTTCTTTTTGTCATGAGCGATAATAGCAATATTCATTCTCTTTCTTCCCTCCATTTAAAGTGTCTTTTATCTAAACTGTCTTGCGGGGTATTTTCATAAGGGGAACCCGCATACCAACAACACGACGGGCGATATTTCTGTATGCCCGTGCCGCGTATGAATTCATATGGAACACCACCGGATCGCCCTTGTTTGCACAGGCGATAACCGTCTGATCCTCAGGAACAATGCCGATAAGTTGAATTCCGGTAAAGTCAATTGCGTCGTCGATATTTACCGCATTCATTTTATTTATAAGTTTCGGTCGCACACGATTTAAAATAAGGCGGATATCCGAAACGCCACGTGCTTTTAAAAACTTTCGTGTAACACCCGCATCCCTGAGGCTTGTGTTGTCAGGCGTTGCAACCATAAGTGCACGGTCGGAAACCGATGCAATGGTGTCAATCCAAGAACCGATACCTGCAGGGCAGTCGATAATGCAATAGTCGCAAATTTCATCTATTGATGCTATAAGGTCTGACATCTGTTCCTTTGTAACGTCGGGTAACTCCGTGCCGAAAGGTGCTGCCAGAAGATGTAAATTCTCGATATTGTCATGGGGTACGAGAGCCTGTTTTAAGGTGGCACGGCCTAAAATAACGTCGTAAAAGTCGAAAATAGCACGTTCGTTAAGACCGAGGGCTAAATCGAGATTTCGAAGACCGATGTCACCGTCTAAAACCACAACTCTGTAACCGAGGCCGGCGAGACAGCATGCGATGCCGGAAGAGATTGAGGTTTTACCCGTACCGCCCTTGCCGGATGCCACGCATATTTTAACCGCCATTTAACCGCCCTCCTTTTAAATCAACTACTGTTATTTTACAATGATATTCCCCTAAATTCAAGGGGTTTGCACAGATTTTTTACTTTAAAATGGTGTTTTCGCCTACACGATTTTCCAAATCGAAATCACTTGCAAAATATGCGTCAAAAATATCCTTGGCACAAGATGCAACTCGGCTACCCTGACCGCCGTTTTCAACAACTATCGCAACCGCAATTTCCGGATCATCTGCAGGAGCATATGCCACAAAAAGTGCGTGAGAGCCGCCCGGTGCCTGAGCAGAGCCGGTTTTTGCCGCAACTTTTACCGGATAGTCTTTAAATACCGCATAGCCGCTACCGCCTTCGACCATTGCTACCATCTGCATACCGGATTGGATTGTCTTTAAATTGTTTTCATTAAAGCCCATTGTTGCAGTGACTTCCGCCATTTGTTCATATACGGTTGTGTTATCCAGCGGATTTTTAACACTTTTCAAAAGATGAGGCTTATACTGTGTTCCGCCATTTGCGATGGTTGCGGTGTACTGCGCAAGTTGTATGGGGGACACAAGGGTTTCTGACTGACCTATAGCGGCTGCAAGAGTTTGACCGGGATACCATATATCTCCTCTTTTTTCCGTGCGTTCACGGGATGCTACCTGACCTGCACGTTCACCGGGAAGTTCAATTCCGGTTTTTGCACCAAAGCCCATACGCTCGGCAAAGGATGCGAGGGTATCAATACCCATAATTCTTCCTATATCATAATAGAAATAGTTACAGGATACCTGTAGTGCCTGTTCAACGTTTATTGGGCCGTGGATGCGGCCGTAACTTTTATAAACGTCACATTGCGGGGTATAACTTGGTGCATAGTAGGTGTAAATACCCTTTGTGTCAATAATGGAATTCTTATTTATAACGCCGCTTTCAAGACCGGCAATACTTGTTACCATTTTAAAAGTAGAGCCGGGGGGATAGGTGCCGCCGATTGCACGGTTAAACATAGGACGCAGAGGATCGTTTAGCATATTGTTGTAGTTTTTATTGTAATCGGCAAGGGAGAATGTGGGGTAAGATGCCAGGGCGAGGGTATCTCCGTTTCTTACATCAAGAACCACCATTGCCGCACCTTTTGCATTTTCACCGCCCCAACGGGAATTGGTACTGCCCTCTGCACGAAGTTTGGGAACGATTCTGGCAAGTGACTTTTCCGCCGCTTCCTGAATTTTAATGTCAAGTGTGAGCACGCAGTTGTTGCCGGGTTGGGGATTGTCTGCACTTAAAATGCCGGTTACCTTACCGGTGGCGGTGGTCTCAATCTCACGTGTGCCGTCGGTGCCACGGAGATAACTTTCCAAAATACGCTCCATGCCGTCTTTACCCACGCTGTCGCTCATTTTATAGCCTTTTTTTCTATATTCCGGATACTCTTCCTTATAAATAATACCGACACGGCCCAAAACGTGTGCCGCATAGGGCGTTTGATATTCACGAACAGAGTCAACGTCTACCATAACGCCGACAAGTTCACGGGAACGCTCCTTTACCTCGGTTACAAGGGGAACACCCACGTCTTCCGCAAAAAGGAAAGGTGTGGTGGAGTTAAACGGTCGTTGCTCCATTTCATAATAAATACCTGCAAGGGTGCGTTTGTCCTGTGCACTTAAATCGTCGGGCACTTCGTTTTCTTCACATATTAAGTTTATAAGTTCCTCAGCCGTGGTACTCTCCGACCAGTCGAATTTCCGCAGGAAATTTACAACGGTTTTTTCCGCTGATGCGTTTTCCTCTATGTGATAAGTGTAACTGAAAGGGGGAGTTTTTGTTACGGGAAGAGAGTCTAAATACTCATTTCCGTGCTCGTTACAGATTGAAGCAAGGGATAGAAGCACCGCATTTTTATCCGTATCACGAAAGGGAACCGAATCAATTTTAAGAGAAAAACTTGTGCGGTTTGTAACAAGCGGTCTGCCGTAACGGTCAAGGATTTCTCCGCGGGGAGCCTTTACCGTTATGGAACGGGATAGTTTTTTTTCGCTTTGAAGCAGGTACTCGTCACCTTTTACCACCTGTAGGAAGAAAAGACGACCTGCAAAGACGAGAACGCATAAAATCGTTGCAATTACAATAAAGACAGAGCGACGGTGAAACATATTCTGATCCATATTTTATGCCTCCTCTCCGAGTCCTGCCCATTTTGCGATTTTTATAACGAGAAAATAAATTACGGGTGCAAAAATTGCGGTTGCGAGAAATTCGGCAGGAAGTGTGAAAAACAAGGAAAGAACCTCTCCCTTACCGAAGATAACAAAGAAGAAAATATAATAAAGTATACGGGTGACAAGCATTGCCGCCGCTAAATAGAGAAGTGTCGTCCAAAAACTTTTCCAAAAAACAAAATTACAAAGAAAAGATATAAGAATCCCGCAAAAGACAAAAGTAATAGTATAAAAACCGTCCGCTGCAGGAAGAAGGGCATCACTCATAACCCCTGCAAAAAGACCTGCAAGGGCACCGCTTGTAGTACCCTCAAGCATTGCGATAACCGCAACCGCGTAGGGCAGAAGATGGGTAGGTGTTGCACCAAAAATCTTTATATGTGAAAGCAGCGTTGTTTCAAGAATGAGCGAAATAAACATAAGCAACGCATATAACATCCACTTGTAGCGTACAGTCTTTTTTTCCATACTACTCCGTCACCTTAAACTCCTTTATAACAAGTACGTGGTCGATATTTTGAAAATCAACCGTGGGGGATAAAATTGCATATTTCGTGATACCGTGTGCCTCGCTTTTTACCTCTTCCACACGTCCGATAATGATTCCTTTGGGGAAAAGGCCGCCGAAACCCGATGTTTCAACCGTATCACCGCGAACAATCTGCGATTCTTTGGTTATATAGGAAAGTTTGAACTTTCCCTCGTGCATAAGTTCGTAATCACCCTCCGCACTTGCAACCTCACGGGTTCGGGAAACGATGGCGGAGGCTTCCATGCCGGTATCAATAACAGTTGTGACAACCGACCAATTAACGCCGACCTCGCTGATGTAGCCTACCATACCTTCGGTGGTAACCACACAGTTATTTACCGCAATACCGTTTATGGAGCCTTTGTCCAAGGTAAATGTATAGCCTAAATTGGAGTCGCCACGGGAAACGATTTCCGCAGATTCGAAAACAAGGCTTTCGTCCTTTGTTTTCATATCAAGGGCGGTACGGAGTTGGTCGTTTTCAAGAGAAGCCTTCTCCGCGTCACGAAGTTTCTTTTGGGTGTCCGCAAGGCTCTTGCGGAGTTCCTCGTTTTCCGCCTCCAATTTTTCATAATCATTCAATTTTTCAAAAAAGCCTGAGGTGCCATCGGTTATTGATGTGGTAAGGCTTTGAATGGGACTTGCAAGAATATTGAAAAGGTCGGAAATCGGAGACACGCGTCCGCCGGTAACCGCCGAGCAGATGCCCATAATAAGGGCGACAAGCACGGCAATAAGCACTATTGCAAGCCACGAGCGGCTAAAAAATTCTTTCATAAAATCACCTATAAAACGGAAATTCCAATATCACTTAAAATTTTTGAAAGGCGACACACGGGAAGCCCCACAACGTTAAAGTAATCGCCGTCGATTTTCTCAACGAGAAGTGCACCTTTGTCCTGTATGCCGTAAGCACCGGCTTTATCCATAGGCTCACCGGTTGCAATATAGCGACGTATCATATCGGGGGTGAGGGTGCGAAAAGTAACTTTCGTTGCCTCGGCAGCGACAATGGTTGTATCGCCAAAAGAAACGGTAAGTCCGGTGTAGACCGTGTGGGTATTTCCTGAAAGGGCGGAGAGCATATTAAAAGCATCTTCCGTATCACGGGGTTTTCCTAAAATTTTATTATCCAGAACAACGATGGTATCCGCGCCGATGATGACGGACTCCGGGAAACGAGCCTTTATGTCAAACACCTTACGCCGAGCAATCTCTGCGGCACAGTCTGCGGGAGAGATGCCATCAGGCATTGCTTCGTCTGCATCGGAGGGTATAATATCAAAAGTTTCTATTAAGTTTTTAAGAAGTTGTTTGCGTCGTGGTGATTGTGACGCAAGAATAACGTGTGCCATAAACTAAATCCTTCCGGTAGAGCCGAAACCACCGCTTCCACGCTGAGTTTCGTCAAGAGATTCGCAAATTTCAATATCAGGCTGGGTAACCGGCATAATGAGAAGTTGAGCAATACGCTCACCCGGCTCAATGGCATAGGTACGGTCGGACTGATTAAACAGAGCGACGATAATCTCGCCACGGTAATCACTGTCGATTACACCCACGGAGTTTGCAAGATTTATGCCGTGCTTTACGGAGAGGCCCGATCTTGCACAAACAAGAGCAACGTGATTTGCATCAGGCAGGGCAATTGCAATGCCTGTGGGCACACGCAAAGTCTCACCCGGAGCAATTTCCGTAATTTCATCAAGATGTGCACATAAATCCATGCCGGCAGAGCCGCCGGTTGCATATTCCGGTGGAATTACATCATCAGATAAAAGTTTGATTTTCAGTACACTCATAAAAACACCTACTCAACACCACGGAAATAAAGTCCCCGTGTAAATTTTTGTGGCGGGATACCGTCACGGTTTAAATATTCTTTGCATATCCGCACGACCTCATCTTCGCTCTCTAGCGTAAAGAAAAGGCGGAGGCGGTTTATACCGATTACCTCAAGGTCATTGTACTTGTCTGCCAGATATAGCACGTCGGGATTTAAAATCATATTCCTATGATTTGGAAGACAAAGAACGGGCAGGTCAAAACCACGTCGGTCAGACAAGGTGTGCACACCGTCTCCCGGACATTTGCCACAACTTGCAACCGCACAGTTTTCAGTCACCATAAGAGGTAGACGACCATAGGCAATAATCTCGCAGGGGATGCATTTTTCTATATCTCGCACCTGAGATAACATAAGTTCGGGGGATAAGGTGGCGTGTTCTATACCGAGTTTTGCATATTCGGATAAAGAATACGAGTTTAAAACGTTAAGTCCCATATCACCTTCGGGGATAAACCCCATTTCAATAAGGGGAGCAATCTGTGAAATGTTAGAGCACAAAACGTTTTTAATCCCCATCTCCTTTGCAAGGGAGAGTTTGTCTTTTATTTTATCCCATTCGTCATCCCATATGATTTGCGGTAGGGAAATGCCAATGTTGCGGGGGAGATTTCCCTTTCTTAACTCATGTACGGGAATGTAGATTCTTTCTATGGGAAGAGATTTAAGTTCATCGGTAAGTTGATTTAACTTAAAGAGCGATACGCTTATTGCAAGAGACTTCTTTTCGTTTTTGCCGTGCTCAACAGAACGTAACACACCGGCGGGAACGGTCTCTGCCTTGCCGAGTACACGGTCAAGTTCCTCCATAACCTCACGTCTGAGTGAGTTTATAGAAGAAAGGGGGAGTGATACGTTGTTATCTATTGAAATATCCGCAGATTCGACGGAAAACTGAGTACCGCCGGTTTTTGACAAACTTGTAAAAACCGTACTCAGATCCAGCGGACGGTTTATCGCAGGTTCTGCAACCGTACCGTAAAGTGTTACCGAGTGACCGTTTTTATCGGTTGCGGTTAAGGAAGATGCCTCGCCTAACTTTGCGGTAAAGGCAAGATCTATCGGGACAAGAGGGACTTCTTTAGCGTACAGTTTCTGTGCCTCTTTGTATATTGGATCATTAGGTGGGAGGTCATCGCTTTTCGTGCCGAACATATTCTTGCCGTGATTGCGAGAAAAGTACCCGTCGGTAAAGCCGTCACGGGAGAAAATTTTACGCAAGGTCTCCGCCTCACTCTTTGTAGGTGTGCGGTTTTCACGAAGGAGACTTGAGTATATGCTGCAGACGGTTGCAACGTATTCAGGACGCTTCATTCTGCCCTCGATTTTAAGGGAAGAAACGCCCATCTCACGAAGTTTTGCAAGGTGGTGTGTAAGGCACAAGTCCTTTAAACTTAAAGGATACGTGTCGTTTTTTGCACCGTTTACTTTGTACGGCAGACGGCAGGGCTGAGCACAAAGGCCGCGGTTGCCGCTTCTTCTGCCGATAAAACCGCTCATATAACATTGACCGGAATAGCACATACAAAGTGCACCGTGGACAAAAACCTCGGTTTCTATGTCAACACTGCGGGTTATTTCCTCGATTGCACAGGCGTCAAGTTCACGGGACAGTACCACGCGGGAGAAACCAAGTTTTTTTGCGGCACGGGCACCGTCGGCGTTATGTACGGTAAGTTGGGTGGATGCGTGCAGGGGCAGATGAGGTGCCATCTCACGGAAAGCACGGGCAACGCCAAGGTCTGCCACAATAATCGCATCGGGCGAAATTTCGCAAAGGTCGGAAATCGTTTCCTGCAGAGAGGAAAATTCGCGGTCGTGCAACAAGGTGTTTACCGTAATATTGGTCTTTACGTTTCGGGCACGGCAATATGTGCAGATTTCCGCCATTTCCTCTTTTGAGAAATTTTTTGCGTTGCGACGTGCGTTAAAGTTGCCAAACCCCATATATATTGCATTTGCACCGGAACGGACAGCGGCGACCGCCGCTTCCATACTGCCGGCGGGGGCGAGTAATTCAATGTCAGCCATTACTTTTTAAGACGCTCAAGCTGACGGCGAAGATCGGCAATTTCCATTTTCATTCTGCCGGAGTCTTCAAGGTAGTCCTTTACCTGAGAACGGAGACTCTCGGAAGTCTCAAGAGCCTTAAAATACTCATCAGCAAGGTTAATGCTTGTGAGGATTGCCGCATCGATGACGGAAACGTTGCCCATGGATAAAAGTTCACGGATTTTTCCGTCAACGTGTTCTGCAACCTTCATGGTATATTCTTCGTTTTCTGCGGAAACCAAACGATAATCATTTCCGCCAATTGTGACAGTAATCGTCTTTTTCATAATTCCACAACCTCGATTCTTTCATATAATAATATAATCTCACAATAAGTATACCATAAAGAAATCAAAGAATAAATATCTAGTTGTTAAAAATTTTTAAATATGTTATTATATATTACGGTGATATGAATGAAAAAAGTCGCAATTATAACAGGTGCATCAAGCGGAATCGGCAAATGCTTTGCGAAAACGTTAAATGAATTCGGCGTATACGATGAGGTGTGGCTCATTGCCCGCCGCGAGGAGAGACTTATAAGCCTTGCGGAAGAACTTCCGTATACCGCCCGTGCAATAGCACTTGATTTGTCAAAAGAGGAGAGTTTAAACGAGTACCGTGTCCTCTTAAACGAGGATATAGAGGTTGGACTCCTTATAAACTGCAGCGGTTTTGGCAAATTTACCGCCGTGGTCGACAGTTCAGTTGAGGAAAATACAAATATGGTGGATTTAAACTGTAAGGCTCTTCTTGCACTCTGCCAGATTACAATCCCATATATGACAAAAGGTTCTAAAATCATAAATATTGCGTCGGTTGCGGCTTTTCAACCAATTCCCTATATTGGCGTTTACGGTGCGACAAAGGCATTTGTTCTCTCCTTTAGCCGTGCACTCAACCGTGAACTTAAAAGCCGCGGAATTTCGGTTACCGCAGTTTGTCCCTTCTGGACAAAGACAGAGTTTTTTGACCGTGCGGTTGAGGAGAAAAAGGTTGTCAAAAAGTATATTGCAATGTATAAACCGGAGCAGATTGTACGCCGTGCATACAGAGATGCAAAGCGGGGAAAAGACGTTAGTAAATTCGGCTTCATTGCACGATGTCAGGTGCTTTTGGTAAAACTTTTACCCCATAAAATCATTATGGATATCTGGATGAAACAGCAGGATCTGGATTGACAGAAAGGTTGAAATGTAATAGAATAGTTGAACCGAGGGGCTGTCCCCTCGGTTATACGCCTCCTTAGTTAAATGAATATAAGAACCGCACGCCGTATACAAAATCAGAGATTTTGACGGCTGAGCGAACCTTGTTATTCGCTTCGCTCATAAGAATAAACCCTTTTATAACGGAGGGGTTTATTGCCTAGTATTTCTCGCCCATTGATTTTATCTCAAAATAGAATATATGCCTCCTTAGTTAAATGGATATAATAAACCCCTCCTAAGGGTTAGTTGTGAGTTCGATTCTCGCAGGGGGTGCCAAAAAGCCGAGAGCACTTCGCTTTCGGCTTTTGCTTTTTGGGTGGCTTGATTTTTTTGGCGAAATATAATAGAATATATGTAAATTTTATATAATCGGGAGTTTAATTATGGATAAAGTTAATCAAAAATCGTCTATCCGCTGGACGTATATGGTTATTGGCGTTATCGCCATGCTTTTTGCGGGTGTTTTGTATGCCTGGTCAATTCTTAAGTCGCCGCTGAGTACTGAATTCGGTTGGGGCGTGTCCGAACTTGCATTGAATTTTACGTTGGCCATGACTTTTTTCTGCATCGGCGGACTCTTGGGTGCACAGATATTTAAACGCTTGGGGCACAGAGTTGCACTTATTGCAGCGGGCGTGTTGTCTGCTGCAGGTTTTATTCTTACGGCGATACTTAATAACGTATCAATTGTGCTGCTGTACATCACATACGGTGTTCTTGCGGGAACGGGTATCGGCATAGCATACAACGTTGTTATAGCAACGGTCGGTGCGTGGTTCCCCGATAAGAAAGGTCTCTCATCCGGTTGTCTTATGATGGGATTCGGTGCATCCGCTCTTGTTCTTGGCAATGCGGCTGACGCTATGTTTAAAAGCACTTTGGGTTGGCGTATGACTTATGTAATACTCGGCGTTGCCATTTTGGCGGTGCTAGTACTTGCGGGTATTATACTTAAAGTGCCCGGTGCCGATATTTCTCTTCCCAAAGCGAAAAGCACAAAGACCGCAGACGCGGAAGCGAAAGATTTCACCTCAAAGCAGATGCTTTGCCGCCCCTCATTCTGGATGGCGTTTTTGTGTATATCCTTCCTTGCCGCCGTGGGCAACTCGGTAATCAGTTTTGCAAAAGACCTCGCACTTTCGGTAAATGCCCCTGAGGCACTTGCGGTATCTTTGGTTGGTATACTTTCCGTATGTAACGGGCTCGGTCGTATAGCGACGGGTGCGGTTTTTGACGTTATAGGTTGTCGCAGGACAATGATTCTTGCAAACGTTTTCACCATTGTAGCCGCAGGAGTTACCTTAATTGCGGTATCCGCAAATTCATTGGTGCTCTGCATTGTAGGTGTGTGTCTTACGGGAATGTCATACGGTGCGTGTCCTACGGTTATGACCGCATTCACCTCCACCTATTACGGTATGAAACACCTTTCAAACAACGTGGCGTTTATGACCTTTACGGTTATGGTAGGCTCATTTGTTGCAACTGCGGCAAATAAAGTGCTGGAGGCGACCGGCGGCTATACCGATGCATTTCTGATGCTCCTCGCCTTAACGGTTGTGGCATTGATACTCAATTTATTTATTAGAAAAGCATAAGATAAAAAGCCGAGAACAAAATGTTCTCGGCTTTTTGCTTATGTTCTATATTATAGCGTCGGTTATTACGTAGGCATCACGGGGGGTTACCGCATATATTTCATCGCCGCATACAAAAGTGCGATAGATTTTATCGTCTGCAAGTATCTTCGCACGTTCTTTGAGTATTCCGCAACACAACTCCACCAAGGTTATTTTGCCATTTTCAAACAGGACAAACAAGTTGTCCTTGCCGGTGTGATGCAATACGGCAGAAACATCAATTTTTCCGTTGAGCATTTCGAGATTCTGCTTTTTCCAATTATACAGACCGAGTTTTTTATCGCCGTCTATCAAGTGTAATTCACAAAGTATATGTTCTGCTCTTGCCATTAGGCGTAACCAATGCTCCGAGACACCCGACGTTTGCATTCCAGGTGGATATCCAGAATCGCTCCTCACCGCTATCAGTGTCAAATCCGGCATGGATGAGTGGTGTATTCACAAACGGATCACGGGTAAGCGGAACCGAAAACTTTTTGATCTTCATAACCTACGCTCCTTTTGGGATTCCCCAGTTGCCGTAAATATACCACATCTATGTTTTAATTGCAAGAAAAAGGCCGACGGGTTTCACGTCGGCCTTTTAACTATATATCATTCGTTAAATCGTAAGGTGTGGTCTGGTAAACGTAGTAGTTTAACCAATTGGTATAGAGAAGGTTTGCGTGTGCACGCCAGGTGACAACCGGATCGTTCTCCGGATTGTCGTCCCTGAAGTAATTTTTCGGAACATCAATGGGAAGCCCCTTGTTCACGTCACGGAAATACTCACCTGCTAAGGTGTCCGCATCATACTCCGGGTGGCCGGTGAGGAAGATTCGACGGCCGTCCTTGGAAATTGCGAGATAGGGCCCTGCCTCGTCGGAAACCGCAAGGAGTTTTAGATGCTTGTTCTTTTCAATATCCTCAACACGGTTTGCGGTGTGGCGTGAGTGAGGTGCAAAAAATACGTCGTTAAAACCACGAACAAGCGGCTCGGTTGAATCACACAGTTTATGCCTGAATATGCCAAACATCTTTTTGTCAAGTGCATGCTTGGGAATACCGTAGTAATAGTAAAGTGCCGCCTGTGCACCCCAACAGATATGTAATGTGGAGTGGACGTTGGTTTTTGTCCATTCCATAATCTCGCGAAGTTCAGGCCAATAGTCAACCTCTTCAAAATCCATATTCTCAACCGGGGCACCTGTAATAATCATGCCGTCGTAACGCTCGTGCTTTATGTCGTCGAAGTTACAATAGAATGAACGGAGATGATCTGCAGACGTGTTTTTGGAAACGTGGGTAGAGGTCTGGAGAAGGTCAATCTCAATCTGAAGCGGTGTGTTGGAAAGGCAACGCATAAGTTGCGTTTCGGTTGTAATCTTGGTGGGCATAAGATTTAAAATTAAAATCTTAAGAGGACGGATGTCTTGGTGCAGAGCACGGGACTCAGTCATAACGAATATATTTTCACCCTCAAGCACCTTACGTGCGGGGAGACGATTCGGAATTTTAATCGGCATAACATCATTTCTCCTATTAAAATTATTATCCACAGTATATCAAACAATCCATAAAAAAGCAATAAGAAGTATATATTATATATATTATAATATGAAGGAAAAAATTTTTCAAAAAATGTCAAAAAAAGTGTTGACAATGCAAGATGTGTATGGTATTCTAATTAGGCTGTCGCTTGAGGGCGAGGCGGGCATTGAAAAAAGAATAAAAAACTTTAAAAAAAGGTGTTGACAAGTGAGGAAAAGGGTGATATACTTAAATTCCGCACTGACG
>JAFYQP010000078.1 GCA_017559855.1 Clostridia bacterium
ATTTAATTACTTAGCCTTTGCAAGTCTGTCCTTTAATGCGTTAAGCTGAGCGGTCATCTCTGCCGGCATTCTGTCAAACTTAGCATAGAACTCTTCAAGGCCCTTTGCATCCTCTTCCCAGAGAGCAGGATCAACGGTGAGGAGCGCCTTTAATGTGTCGATGCTAACCTCATCCTCGATACCCTCAAGGTTGATGTCCTCAGGCTTCGGAACGTAACCGATGGGGGTAACGTCTGCGTCGAGCTTATCCTCGCAACGAGCGATGATCCACTCAAGAACACGCATATTGTCGCCATATCCCGGCCACATGAAGTTGCCCTCGTCATCAAGACGGAACCAGTTGGTGTGGAAAATCTTGGGCTGCTTCTTGATCTTCTTGCCCATTTCGAGCCAGTGACCGAAGTAGTCAGCCATGTTGTAACCACAGAACGGAAGCATTGCCATCGGATCACGACGAACAACACCTACAGCACCACTTGCAGCAGCAGTGGTCTCACTAGCCATAGCAGAACCTACGAATACGCCGTGGTTCCAATCAAATGACTGATATACGAGCGGAGCAGTCTTTGCACGACGGCCACCGAAGATAATAGCGGAAATCTCTACGCCGTTGGGATCCTCAAAGTGATCGGAGATGCAGGGGCACTGACATGCCGGAGCAGTGAAACGGCTGTTGGGATGTGCACCGTTGCCGGTACCGTCCCACGGAATACCTGTCCAAGTCATAGCGTTCTTGGGCGGGTTCTTGTCTAACTTCTCCCACCATACGGTGTTGTCATCTAAGTTGTGAACAACGTTGGTGAAGATGGTGTTCTTCTGGCAGGTAAGGAGAGCGTTGGGGTTAGACTTCATGTTGGTACCCGGAGCAACGCCGAAGAAGCCTGCCTCAGGGTTGATTGCACGGAGTTCACCGTTTTCGCCAACACGCATCCAAGCGATGTCATCACCAACACACCATACCTTGTAGCCCTTTGCCTTGTAGCCTTCCGGCGGGATGAGCATTGCAAGGTTGGTCTTACCACAAGCGGACGGGAATGCAGCAGCAACATACTTGGTCTCGCCGTTGGGCTTCTCAAGACCGAGGATGAGCATATGCTCTGCCATCCAGCCTTCGTTCTTACCCTGGTAAGATGCGATACGGAGTGCGAAGCACTTCTTACCGAGAAGAACGTTACCGCCGTAACCGGAGTTGATACTCCAGATAGTGTTATCCTGCGGGAACTGAACAATGTAACGCTTCTCTTCGTCAAGGTCTGCCTTTGCATGTAAACCGTGTACGAAGTCGGTGCTGTCACCGAGAGCCTCAAGAACGTTCTGACCAACACGAGTCATAATAGCCATGTTAAGAACAACGTAGATAGAATCGGTAAGCTCGATACCTACTTTGGAGAACGGGCTTCCAACCGGACCCATGCTGAACGGGATAACATACATGGTTCTGCCCTTCATGCAACCCTCATAGAGTTTGCCGAGCATCTCATATGCTTCCTTCGGATCCATCCAGTTGTTTGTAGGACCTGCTTCATCCTTGGTGGGGGCACAGATAAATGTTCTGCCCTCAACACGAGCTACGTCATTTACTGCAGTTCTGTGCAGGTAGCAGCCCGGAAGCTTCTCCTCATTTAATTTAATCATTTCGCCGGTGGCTACAGCCTCTGCACGGAGAGCGTCAAGCTGTGCGTCAGAGCCGTCAATCCATACGACATTGTCCGGGGTAGTAAGCTGGATCATCTCATCAACCCAACTGTTTACCGCCTGGTTCTTAGTTAAACTCATTTTTAATTGCTCCTTTCGTAGCATTTCTACAAATACTATTATATTAAATTTATTGCAACTTTGCAATAGAAAAATACCGAAAATTTAAAAATTGTTAATTCTTTATCATATTTTCTTGTCCAAGAGCCTTTTATAGAGCATATTGGCTATATCCGCAAACTGCGAAATGGATAAAGTTTCACCTCTAACACCGGGGGAGATCCCGACTTCGGTGAGTATTTCCGCAAGTTCCGCTTTGGTAAAGTCACTGCCGAATGCGGAGGTGAGGCCGTTTGTAAGTTGTTTTCTTCTTTGGGCAAAGGATGCACGAACCACACGGAAAAAGAGTTTTTCATCACTTACCTCAACGGGTGGTGCCTTCCTTACGTGAAGTCTTACAACCGCACTGTCAACTTTCGGTTGCGGCACAAAGCAGCCTTTAGGTACGTCGAACAGAATCTCCGGCTCTGAATAATACTGCACAAAAACGGTGAACGCACCGTAATCCGAAGTTGCGGGGGCAGCACATAATCTATGTGCCACTTCTTTTTGCATCATTACGGTAATCGACTCAAAAAGTCGGCTCTCCAGCAGATGTGACAAAATCGGTGTGGTTATATAATAAGGAAGATTTGCACACACGTATTTTTTAAGGCCACAGAATTTTTCCATGAGTTCTTCAAGGTTAACCTTTAATATATCCTCATTTATAACCTCGATGTTTTCAACGTCACCCACGGTTTCTTCAAGCACCGGCATAAGTGCCTTGTCAATCTCCACCGCCACAACCTTTGACGCCTCTTTGGAAAGTTCACGGGTAAGGCAACCCATACCCGGCCCTATTTCCAGAACGCCGACGGTTTCGTCGATTTCCGAACGGGCGACGATTTCGCGAGGAACCCAGGCAGCGGTTAAAAAATTCTGTCCCAATGCCTTTGAAAAATGGAAACCATGTCTTTCTAATATTTCCCTGATAGTTTTAATGTTATTCAAATCCATATCACAAAACCTCAAAAAAAATTACCTGCAAGGAGTTTTCCTTGCAGGTAAAACTTGGTGACCCGTAGGAGAATCGAACTCCTGTTACCGCCGTGAAAGGGCGGTGTCTTAACCGCTTGACCAACGGGCCAAAATTGCGGGAGCGATTAACACTCCCTCTTTTAAAATGGTAGCGGCAGTTGGACTTGAACCCACGACCGCTCGGGTATGAACCGAGTGCTCTAGCCAGCTGAGCTATGCCGCCATAACGCCAAAAGGCAAAAATTATTCTAATATAAAATTCCCTTTTTGTCAACACTTATTTTTAATTTTTTTCCGTTTCCTGATTATTTTTTCTTTAATGTAGGTAAAATAATCTTGGAATGAAATGGAAAGCGAGTGTTTTTATGCTTCGGAAATTTTTGATTTTAATCTCCGTTTTATCTCTTTTATCCTTGAGTACGCAGGCGTATTTGGGGGATTTTTACCTTGAAAAGCACATAAGAGCGGAGAAAATTTTACCCGATAAATTAACTCTTGTTTTAACCGAAGGGGAAACCGGACAAGTGGTTGCCGAGGTACTACCCCACGGTGCTGCAACAGATATTTTTTGGGAAATCTCCAATCCTTGTGCCACCCTTACCCAGCAAGGGTATAAATGTATAATTAAGGCGACGGAGGTCGGGGATGCAAAACTTACCGCACGTGCAAAGGACGGACTTTCTTTTACCGTTTCCGTTAAAGTTGTACCCAAAAGCACGAAAATCGCCCTCGTTTCCGATGACAAAATAAAGCAGGGTGAGTCTGCAACGGTTTACGCACGTACCGATGAGGGCACGGTTTCCTGGCAGGTTGACGGAATCCCCTCAGAACAGGTGTCTTTTGGCGGCAATCTTTGCAAGATAACCCCCGACCGTGCAGGTAAAGTTACGGTTTTTGCAACCCTTAATGATACCACCGTGTCGAAAAGTCTTGAAATTCTCCCCGCAAAAAACCGCGAGGTGGACCTTGCTGATTGGGGTGTTGTTCTCACTTGGGCGGGGATTATTCTTCTTCTGATTGTTATTATTTACGGGAGGGGTTATGAAAAAGGAGTTTAAATGTATTATCTGCGGAATATCCTGCGGGATACCTAACGGATTTTTAGGTGCGGGTGGCGGTATGATTTTAGTGCCTCTTTTCTGTAAGTGGCTTAAAATGCCGCAAAAGTCGGCATTTGCAACCTCAGTTGCGGTTATCCTGCCTATGTCGGTGGTGTCCGCCGCTATATATCTTTTAAGATATGATTTAAATTTTACCGACACGCTCCCCTTCCTCGCAGGCGGACTTATAGGCGGGGCAATAAGCGGTGCGGTTTTCAAAAAAGTTCCCGCCTCCCTTTTGCGTAAAGCACTTGCAATTTTTATAATATACGGCGGAATAAGGGGGCTTTTCTTTTGAGTTTTATTGCATCATTACTCTGCGGTGTTCTATCGGGTTTCGGCATCGGCGGCGGAACTTTGCTTATTATAATTATGACCGGTTTTTTAGGTGTCCCTCAACTTAAGGCACAAGGTATTAACCTTATCTATTTTATCCCCACCGCCTCATCCTCCCTGCTTGGGCACATCAAAAACCGCCTTGTAGATAAAACGGTCTTCTTATGGACAACCATTCCCGGCACAATTGCAACCGCACTCGCCTCCCTCGCCCTTTCAAACTTTAGTGATGCTATTGCGAGAAAAATTTTCGGCGCTTTTCTCCTCGTTGTGGGAGTTATGGAGTTTTTCGGCAAGAAGAAAAGTTAACTTGTGTTTTTTCTTCCGCTATGATACTATTAAAAGAAAAAACAGGTGTTGTATTTCAATGAAAAAATATCTTTTCCTGCCACTTTTAATTATACTTTGCGCCTGCTCGCCCCATCCTGAAAAGCAGACAAGTTTCGCAATGGATACGGTTATGGATTTCACCGTATACAATGCTGAAATTTCACCCCTTGTGGAATTGGTAAATGAATATGATGCAATATTCTCACCCACAAGGTCGGACAGTGAACTATCCACATACAACGAGGGGAATTTTAGTCAAAATGAAATTTTCACAGACCTCCTTGAAAAGGCGGAGTTTTACCGCAAGAAAACAAACGGGGCCTTCGACCATACCCTCGGCGACCTTATAGATTTATGGAACGTGGGGGAAGTTCCCGCCAATGATGCGATTGAGACCGCAAAAGGCGGTGATAAAGTCAATTTAAGCGCTATAGTAAAGGGTGCGGTTTCCGATGCTCTTGTCGCACACCTTAACCGCAGTGCTTCAAGCAGTGCCATAATTTCTCTGGGCGGCAACATTGTCGCATTCGGTTCAAAACCCGACGGCAAACCGTGGATTGTGGGAATTCGTGATCCTAAAGGGGATTCAAACGCATATCTCGGCACGGTTGGGGTAAGTGATAAATTCGTGGTTTCATCGGGAGATTACGAGCGTTTTTTTGAAAAAGACGGCGTGCGATACCACCACATTTTAGACGGTAGCACGGGATTCCCCGCCAAAAGTGACCTGCGAGGGGTTACGATTATTGCGGACAACGGGACACTTTCCGACGTGTATTCCACCGCACTTTTTGTAATGGGATATGAAAAGGCACTTGAATTCTGGAAAAACTCAAATGATTTCGAGGCGATTTTTGTATTCGATGATAAGGTAGTGGTCACCGAAGGCGTACCGGATTTCAAACTTACCAACAAGGAGT
The DNA here is from genome assembly GCA_017559855.1 of Clostridia bacterium. Lineage (GTDB taxonomy): Bacteria > Bacillota > Clostridia > Oscillospirales > JAAYXM01 > RGIG7332. The sequence goes on from JAFYQP010000078.1 coordinate 5,462, forward strand.
ATTCATATGAAGTGGCGTATCGCTGATTTTATTGTTATCGGAGTTGTCTTCCTCTCCGCACTTCTTATCTGGCTCTACCCTGCCCTGTCGGAAACGGGTGCCACCGCCACGATTACACAAGATGGTGTGTCACAAACAGTATCTCTTGAAAAAGACTTGGAAATCGCACTTGAAAACGCAACTGTTAAAATAAAAGACAGCAGAATTTCTATTACAGACGCCCGCTGCCCCGACCTTGTCTGTGTTAAAACCGGTGAAATTTCCCGTGAGGGGCAGTCTATTGTTTGTGTGCCCAATAAAATCGTGATAACCGTCGGAAAAAGTCATGAGATTGATGCAATTTCAAACTGAGGTGCGATATGTTTAAGTTATACATAGAAAAAATTTCCTCGCCGCGGGATGCACACGATGCAGGACGGAAACTTGTGCTTAAAATCGCGGAGGAAAAGTTGGGATACATCCCCGAAATCCTCATTGGAGAAAACGGCAAGCCGTATATCAACGGGTTGCATTTTAACATTTCACACTCGCATAACCTTGTAGTCTGTGCCTTTTCGGATAGGGAGGTTGGCGTGGATGTGGAAAAAGTGCGGGATTATCCCGCACGGGTTTCGAAACTTTTTCATCCGGAGGAAATTTCCCGCCTTGAAGCAAGTGAGGATAAAAATCTCGAATTTTTCAAAATATGGACGGGGAAAGAAGCGTATCTTAAGTGCATCGGCACGGGGATTACGAAAAACCTCTCTTCATTTAACGTGTTCACCCTGCCCAATATGCACGTGGAAAGCCGTGACGGTTACGTCATATCGGTATGTGTAAAATAATATGTAACGCCATAACCATTACTTTTCCGGTTATGGCGTTATTTTTTATGCGACACGCAAAGGAAGATTATTACATATGATGAGAGTGAGCAGTGCTCAGAAAGGAGAATGATGATGAATAATCAAAATCAGGGTACGCCTGACGGCTGCCCACACATGGTTCTTGCTATGGCATATATTTTAAATCAGGTCTGGGCAGACACCTATGAGCCGCAAATGGCACTCCACCGCGGCACCCTTTTCCCCGGCTTGGATAAGCCATTTATCGGAGAGGAGCCGTGGCGTAAATGAACAATAACAGCAATCCTACACTTAAGGCTCTCGACTTTGCCATTATCGAGACCGGCTTGTATTTAAACACTCACCCCAACGATGCAAAGGCTCTTGCTTACTTCAATAAACTTACGAAAGAGCGAAAGGATTCCCTTGATGTATACCACAAAAATTGCGGCCCGCTTACCATTTTTGACGGTGATGCCAAATCCTCTTGGGATTGGGTTAAAACCCCGTGGCCGTGGGAAATGGAGGACTAATTTATGTGGATTTATGAGAAGAAACTTGAGTATCCGGTAAAAATCAAGCGTCCGGATGCCAACCTTGCAAAACTCATTATGAGTCAATTGGGTGGACCTAACGGCGAACTCGGTGCCTCCACCCGCTATCTTAACCAGAGATACAGTATGCCCTACCGTGCAGTACAGGGCACCTTAACCGACGTTGGTACGGAAGAACTTGCACACATGGAGATTGTGGGTACCATTATCCATCAACTCACTCGCAACTTGACGGTTGACCAAATTAAGAAATCCGGCTTTGACGCATACTACGTTGACCACACCACGGGTGTATGGCCGTCTGCGGCTAGTGGTGAGCCGTTTTCCACCAGCACCTTGCAGTCCACCGGCGATCCTATCACCGATTTAAACGAGGACTTGGCAGCAGAAATGAAAGCTCGCACAACTTACGACAATCTGCTCCGCTTAATTGATGATCCCGACGTAAGAGATCCGATTAAGTTCTTGCGTGAGCGTGAAATCGTCCACTATCAGCGTTTTGGTGAAGC
>JAFYQP010000079.1 GCA_017559855.1 Clostridia bacterium
AAATTCTTGGTCTAGTTCAATCTCCACCCAATTATCGAAAGAAAGTTCTTTCTGGAAATCAACTATTGTTCCCGTAATTTCCGAATAGAGGTTTTCTACGGACTTGCTTTCATTTCCGATTATTTCACCATCATTTACGTAACTGTAAATATTTTCTCCGTCGGCATTTACCGTCCATACACCCACAAAGCCTTTAAACTTAAATATACCACCCACATCGTAGGTCACCTGATTATTCTGGGCATACACGATATAGTCGACTCTTCCGTTGATAAGTTCTACCTTTAATGCCTTTGCGGATTCCTTTTTACCGGGCTGTACTTCAGATGAAGCATCTACGGTAATTTCAACATTTTCAATGTTCTTTATATAACGGTCGCCGTTATAGGGCTCGATAACGGTTGTAAAAAGCGAATTTAAGTTATCGCCCTTGCGGCGAATGAGCGTATATTCCAGATGATCCACATCGGCATTGCTCGTTGTTCTTGGCGGTTTACCGTTTGCAAGGGTAACCTCATCTGCGTCAAAGTCATTCATTGCGGTCATACGCAGACGATAATCCTGCTCTCCGTTTCTTGAAAATCCTCTGAAATCCTCAATTTTAAAGTCGAACCAGAATTCTCTTTCACCCGGATTTTCCGCCTTATAAATATCGTCAAGCCAGGTATATCCCTTAGGATATTTAAGCGGGACACTTGCGTCGCTTTCGTTTGTCCACGGATCGTTTCCGAATGGGACGTCCGCCCCTGCATATGTACCTGTCTTTTGACGCACAAATGACAGATTTTCGGATGTTTCGGGCGTTGTCACACTATTCGCATGGAATGAGTAGATGTGATCATCTCCGCCACGCACCTTAAAAAAGTCGATTCCGTATGATATATCGCTATCATAATCGACCATAACGACCGTTCTTTTATATTCTTTGGTTTCGTCGTAAACCGGGGTTGCATCCACTTCCATTACTTTGACACGGGTATCCGTTGCGTCAAAATGCAAAGGCTTTTGGTTATACGAAAACTGCTGTTGGTTCTTTTCATTTACAACAACTGCGTTATGTGCAAGGGTTGTACTTGCCCATTGATGTTTGTTCGGATTGGATCCGGTCGCCTCAGGATAACCCAAATCCGTTGTAAATGGTATGCCGTATGCCTCGATACCCAGATTGAGTTTGTCGTAGTTCGAGTGTGATTCAGCACCGCCGAAATACATCCAGAAGTCACGCTGGGTGTCACGAATTGCACCGAATGCCCAGATAACCCGTCAGGATATGATGGTAATTATCTACCGCACACTTAAGACGAAAGGTGTAGAGATTGAAAAGACAACAGAAGCAACCTTCTTTGGCATGGATGCGGTAGCATCATATGCAAAAGAAGCGGTTGAAGCACTTACCGGTGCAGGCCTCATTGCAGGTTCAAACGGCAAGATCAACCCGAAGGCAAACACAACTCGTGCAGAAGTTGCAGTTGTTCTTGATCGTATCCTCAATAAGTAAAACTAAAAGAGCGAAGGCAGATTGCCTTCGCTCTTTTTTATTACCTAACAAACGGCATACTTTTTTGCAACGAAACTAACATTTTACTATTCCATGTTTTTTCGTTTTATGGTAAAATAATTACAATATATGCGCAAAGTAATAATATGTGGAGGAAAATGATGAAAAAGGTTTTTTTAAATAAACTTGTAAGATCGGTGTCTGTGATTCTTACATTTTGTATGGTTGTCGGTATGCTTCCGGCAACATTCGGAACTTTTGCAAAGGCGGCAACAACTCCTAATATTTCAACCGTTGGTGCCAACATGCTGAGTACGCCGATGAAGGGTATTGACGTTTCTTCATGGAATGAAGAAATTGACTGGGCAAAGCTTAAAGCAGCAGGTGTTGAATTTGCAATCGTGCGTATTTTCCACCACATTAAAAACACGCCCAATTACGAATTGGACGAGCAGTTTGAAAGAAATGTGAAAGAAGCGCAGAAATATGGTATAGAGCTTGGCGGATACTTCTTCAGCTATGCACAGAATATTGATGCGATTGAGAAAGAAGCCAAAATGGTGGTAGATGAGCTGAAAAAATACCCGGGTGTCTTTTCGTTCCCGATAGTATTTGATGCAGAAGATGGCGACACCACAGATGATCCCGACGTTGAGGGCAATGACGTTTACGATATCGGAAGTTTTGCAGGAGAGGCTTCTAAAAAGTTCTGCGATATTCTGGCTGCAAACGGATATTATCCCATGGTGTATTCCTATACCTGGTATTTTGAAAATAAAATCGGTATGTCAAATGTCAAGGATTATGATCTTTGGCTTGCGTCCTATCCCAAATCAAACGGCACCCAGATTTATGCGGGTAAAGGCCCTGCAGATGTGGTTGACAACTCAAAGCGCGAAAAGCTTTCCTCTTATGATAGCAACGTTACCATGTGGCAGTATACAGGTGCCGGCAAGATTGACGGAATTTATGCAGGCGACGGCGGCGCGATAGTTGATTTAAATGTCTGCTATTACGATTATCCGAGCATTATCAAAAATGGCGGATACAACGGCTTTGAAAAAAGTTTATTTACAACAAAGCCTCTTGTATACAGAACCGGTGCAAACGGTGCGGCGTCAACCTATAAGGCGAGCAAGTATTATACCCACGTAACAAGTATCGGTCTTACCGGAGACGGCGTAACCGATACACTCGCGTGTGCTCTTTCGCAGCTCGGTTATTACGAGGGTACTGCCGATAATAAATACAGCGGCCTTTATAACACTTGGGATACATACACTTCAAACAAAACCACCGAGTACGTTTATAACTACGGCGATGCAGACAGCAGCGGATATAAAATGGCGTGGTGTGCATCTTTCTGCTCCTGGGCGATATACCAGTCACAGACCGCAAATCACGCAACACACGACCAGTCCTGTCGAAACAATATAGGTAAAGAAGGATATATCTGGCGTGAATGTTCATGTTATCAATGGGCAGACCAGTTAAAGCGATTTAATATGTACAGCGCGAGAGGTACATATACTCCCAAGGCGGGCGACCTGATTTTCTTCAAAATGGACGGCGGCGGCTCCTCATGGACAAATCATATCGGATTGGTTTTATATTGTGACGGCACAAAGGTTTACACCGTTGAGGGAAACCGTCACAATCATGTCGGCCTGTACAGTTATGCACTTACCGACACACAAATCTGCGGCTACGGAAAGCTTCCGTATCCCACAAATCCCAATGCACCCAAGGTTGACTATACCGGCAAGAACAAAACCGTGGGACAGTACATAACAGATAACGCAAAACTCAGCGTTTCAAAGACAAAGGGCGGTGCGGAAGAGTTCTCCGTTGGTGCATATGAAATGTTCAACGTTACAGGTTTTGAAGATGGTTATGCGGTCGTTTCGTATAAAGATAAGACCGGATATGCAACTCTCAATTCAAAAACCATTCAGGTGACAGCAACCTCATTTGAATACCGTTCAAACAGTATGAACGCATCCGTTGATGCAAATTCGGTAAAGACCACAAGTTATGCAGGTGGTTCAAAGATTCCCTCTGAAAACAATAACGACAACAATCCCAATGTTTTGGTAATCGGATTAAGAGAAAATTCAAACAACTATAAGGGTCTTGAAAATTTCGGCACCAATAAGGAAAAGATAATGATAAACGGTAGAACCCTTGAAAAATGGGAAAGCCGTACGGGAAATAAGATTATAAATAATATCTGGGTGTACGGAGATGAAGAGGGAAAAGCATATCTCGGTATAGATATTTCCGACACATCCCGCCTTCGTGTCAAAGGTAAAAGCGGAAACGGCGAAGAAATTGAAACCATAGTAATCGGACGCGGTTTTGAAATTGTAAAGTCTGATTCCGACCTTTGGAACGGTGATGAGATTTCAACCGGAACGGTTATCGGCACCTTTAAGGAAAACGTTATTTTAGTTGCAAATGAAAATGGCGGCTTCGATGTTACCTTTGGCGGAAGTTCGGATATGGAACTTGACGGCTATACATTCCAAACTGTGGATCCTCAAAAGGTGAAATTAACCGCCGAAGCCAATGTGCGATCCGGCCCGGGAACTGATAATGCATCCATTGGCGTAGGCCTTGCAGGTGATGCGTTCGAATATCTGGATGAAATTCAGAACACCAAATGGCTCAAGATTGACTATAACGGACAGGTAGGTTGGGTTTCAAACGTCAATGCGGAAATTGTCGAAGTTCCGCAGTATGTAGATCTGACCGCCGATGCCAATGTGCGATCCGGACCGGGTACCGATTATTCTATTCTTGGCGTTGGTCTTGAAGGCGATAGTTTTGAATACCTCAATGAAATTCAGAACACCAAGTGGCTTAAAGTCAGTTATAACGGTCAGATAGGTTGGATATCTAACGTAAATGCTACTGTAAGCGGATCGTCCATTGTAAAAGTTACCGCCAAAAATCTTGATTGGGATGAGAATTCCGGTGGCACAGGCAATGGTTCGGGTACAGGCGATGGCTCCGGTACAGGCGATGGCTCCGGTACAGGTAATGGTACTGGTACAGGAACCGGCGGCGGATTTGGCGGCGGTGGCGGCGGAGGATCTTCCGCTAAACCGAAACCTGAAGAGCCCACTGAACCCACCCAGCCCACAGAGAAACGCTTTGTTGATCTCGGAAACCACAAGTGGGCAGAAGAGGCAATCTACCGTTTGGTTGCATTAGGTGTAATTAACGGAACAAGCGACACCACATACTCACCGGGTGCAAACATTACCCGTGCAGACTTTACAACCCTTATCGTACGTGCATTTAAATTCGAAGCAGAGATCGCTACATTCGCAGACGTTGATTCAAGCAAGTACTATGCAGCACCGATTGGTATTGCAAAGAAACTCGGTATCGTCGGCGGTGTTAATGCCACTGATTTTGCTCCGACTGCACAGATAACCCGTCAGGATATGATGGTAATCATCTACCGTGCACTTAAGGTAGCAGGAATTGAGATTGAAAAGACAACAGACGCAAGCTTCTCCGATGCAGATGCGGTATCCGCATACGCAAAAGAGGCGGTTGAAGCACTTACCGGTGCAGGCCTCATTGCAGGCTCTAACGGTAAGATCAACCCGAAGGCAAACACAACTCGTGCAGAAGTTGCAGTTGTTCTTGATCGTATACTCAATAAGTAAAATGAAAAAGGAGCAGATGCATTTGCATCTGCTCTTTTCGTTGATGAAACACGATGGTATCGGGTGCTATTTTAGCCCGAAAACATAAATTCATAATTTCACGTTTTTCGACCATGAAAAAACGCAAACACCGCATGGATACTAAACTTTTCCATGCGGTGCTTTTTATTAAATTTACTATTTTCGAGAGAGTAAATGATGGAGGCGGCGCATGACTGCACTGCACCACATAAACACTAAAATGGATTGGCTTACTATATGGCGCATAACGCTTGAAATAGTGAGGATCTACATAGGCATAGTAACCATAATATTTTCAATTGTTGCGGTGATGTTTAGCTCTTTCGCTTAGCATCTTCATTTCGGTCCATTTTTGATTTATATTCAAGACAAAGCATCGTAATATCATCAAACTGCGGTGCCTCTCCCACGAACAAATCAATATCTTCTTTAACAGC
>JAFYQP010000008.1 GCA_017559855.1 Clostridia bacterium
CACCTCATCCGAGTTGCTACGCAACCCACCTTCTCCTCAAGGAGAAGGCAGAATATCCCCTTCGTCCTTTCAGGACACCTCCCCTTACCATAAGGGGAGGCTAATGCGGGAGACCATAAGGGGAGGTATTTTCGTACTTGATTTTTTATTTTTTTATGTTATAATGTAGAATATACCACTATGAAGATGTGTAAGTAGGGTGTGTTTTGCCTTTTTAGAGAGAGGTATCTTTGGCTGGGAGTACCTTAAGGGATATGCACTTGAATTTCAGCAGTCGGAGTGGCTTGTGAGAAAGTAAGCAAGGTGGCGATGCCCCACAAAATGGGCATTTTTAAAGTGCGGAAGGAGACTTCCGAATCTGGGTGGTACCGCGGGTTATGCTCGTCCCATTAGGGACGGGCATTTTTTAATTTTAGGAGGGTTATTATGAACGAAAACATCACCGCACTTAAAGGCGCGTTTGACACGGCCCTTGCAGGTGCAGTTGAGATTTCCGCTCTTGAGGAAATCAGAATTTCTTATCTTGGCAAAAACGGCTCGGTTACCGGTCTTTTAAAGGAAATGGGTAAACTTACCCCTGAGGAGAAAAAGACCTTCGGCAAAGAGGTAAACGAACTTAAGGTTTACGTAACCGACGCTATTGAGAAAAAGCAAAAGGAACTTGCGGACGCGGCACTTAATGCTGAAATCAACTCGCTTCCCACGTTTGACGTATCCGTTCCCTGTGATACCACACGTGGCTCTTTCCATCCCATTACGTTGGTTCAGCGTCATTGTGAGAACGTTTTCCGCACAATGGGCTTTACCATTGAGGACTACAGCGAGATTGTTACCGACTATGAGTGCTTCGAGTCACTTAATATTCCAAAGTTCCATCCCGCACGTGATATGCAGGACACTTACTATTTAGAAAACGGTCAACTTTTAAAGTCACAGACCTCTGCGGCACAGAACGCAATTTACAGAAAGTACGCAAAGGCTCTTATGGAAGAGGGCAAACCCATCCGTGCAATCTTCCCCGGCAGATGCTTTAGAAATGAGAACACAGATGCCTGCCACGAGAACACCTTCTTCCAGATGGAAGGCGTTATGGTAGACCGTGATATTTCCATTTCAAACCTTATCTTCTTTATGAAGACCATGCTTTCCGAGGTGTTCCAGAAGGACATTAACGTTCGTCTCCGTCCGGGATTCTTCCCCTTCGTTGAGCCGGGCTTTGAACTTGATATCAGTTGCCTTATCTGCGGCGGTGAGGGTTGCCCCTCTTGTAAGCACAGCGGTTGGCTTGAACTTTGCCCCTGTGGTATGATTCATCCGAACGTGCTCACTGACGGCGGAATTGATCCTGAAGAGTATACCGGTTTTGCGTTTGGTTTAGGTCTTACCCGTCTTGCGATGATGAAGTACGGTGTCCGTGACATTCGTGATTTAAACAGTGGAAGTCTTTCCTGCCTTTCACAGTTTACCGAGGACAAATAGGGGAGGGGTATAGATTATGTTAATTTCACTTAATTGGATTTCGGATTTCGTTGACCTTTCAGGTATTGATCGTGAAAAGTTATTAAAGCAATTTTCCCTTTCCACCGCAGAGGTGGAAAACGAGGTTTTCTACAAGGGTTCTGACCTTTCCGGCATTGTTGTTGCAGAGATTGTAACCGTTGAAGATCATCCCGAATCAAAGAAACTTCACCTTTTAAAAGTTGATGCAGGTGATGCAGAACTTACCGACGTTGTGTGTGGTGCACCCAACGTTCGTGTGGGTATGAAAACCGCATTTGCAAAGTTAGGTGCACAGATTGGCGAGATTACCATCGCTCCACGTAAACTTGCAGGTTATACATCCCACGGTATGTGCTGTAGTGAAGCCGAACTTGGCATCAGCGACGATAACTCCGGCATTATCGAGATTTTCGAGGACGTACCCAACGGTACCGACATCAAGGAAATCTACGACATTGACGACGTTATCTTCGAGGTAGATAACAAGTCACTTACCAACCGTCCCGACCTTTGGGGACATTACGGTATCGCTCGTGAGATTGCAACTCTTACCGGCCGTGAACTAAAGCCCTTAGACGTTGCCGACGTTTCCGCATATGATGCACTTCCCGGTATTGATTTAAAGATTGAGGATCCCCTTTGCTACAGATATTCCTGCATTTCATTTAAGAATATCTCCCGCAACGTAAGTCCGGTTAATATGCGTATCCGCCTTTTCTACTGCGGTATGCGTGCAATCAATTTCCTTGCCGACCTTACAAACTACTTAATGCTTGAAATGGGACAGCCCATGCACGCTTTCGACTCTCGAAAGGTTGAGAAGATTCGTGTTAAGCGATTTGATAAGGACTTTGACTTTACCACCCTTGACGGGGTAGAGCGTAAGGTGGACACAAATACCCTTATGATTTGTAACGGCGACACACCCGTTGCAATCGCAGGTATTATGGGCGGTCTTGACTCTGAAATCGTTGAGGACACAACAAGCCTTACTTTAGAGTCCGCTACCTTCGATGCGGCATCGGTAAGAAAGTCATCCTCCCGTCTCTCACTCCGAACAGACGCGTCCATGCGTTATGAGAAGAGTTTGGATCCCGAACTTACCGTAAAGGCAATCGCTCGTTTTATCAAACTTCTCTCCACTTATGATTCAGGCGTTGAGGTAATCTCCAAAGTTTCTGATGAATACGCACACAAGTACGATAAAATAACCCTTTCTTTCAATAAGGCGTACGTTGACCGTTACACAGGTATCGAGATTTCCAATGAAACCATTGTGAACACTCTTACCGCCCTCGGCTTCGGCGTTACCAATGAGGGTGATGACTTTACCGTAAACGTTCCCTCATGGCGTGGTACAAAGGACGTTACTTTAAAGGCTGATATTATCGAGGAAATCACCCGTATTTACGGCTATGACAATTTCCAGATTAATACCACCCGTGCACCCCTTTATCCGGTTCGTGCTTTTGTGGAAAAGAGCGTTGAGGACGCAATTAAGGACCTTTTCGTTAAGAGATACTCACTCCACGAGGTACATTCCTACATCTGGGCGTATGCGGATGAATATAAGAAACTCGGCATTGAAATTGAAGATAATATCAAGATTTTAAACGCAACAAATCCCAATATCGAAACCATTCGTAAGTCTATCGTTCCCACACAACTTTGTCAGTTAAAGGTTAACACCGGCTATGCCCGTGAGTTTGGCATTTTCGAGGTTGGCCGTGTGGTTGTGGGTATGAAGGAGGACGGTAACGTTAATGAACGTAAGATGTTATGTGCATCCCTCTTCTCAAGAGATAAGGATTTAGAGGCACTCTACTTTGACGCAATCAATATGATCGCTACCATGTCGGACGAACTTAAGCACAAGAAGGTTAAGTTCGTTCCCGCTGAGGCAAAGAATAACTACATCCACCCGAAGAACTACAACGCAATCGTTTGCGACGGCGTGACTTTAGGTTATATCGGTATCGTTCATCCCACGGTTGGCAAGAAAATCGACAAGAAGAGTGCCATGGTATTCTTCGAACTTGACGTAGAGACCTTTGCGGAAATCGGAAAGGCAGATATTAAATACGAGGAAACCTCAAAGTTCCCGTCAATCGACGTTGACTTAACCTTTGTAACAGATACCTATAAACCCATTGCAGATGCAATCGCTCGTGTAAACTCCGACCTTATCAAGCGTGAAAAACTTGTAGGTACTTACGCAGATGAGGCGGGTAAGTCCATTACCGTTCGCCTTACCTTCTCCCACGGTGAGAGAACTCTTACCAAGGACGAGGTAATGAAGATTGTTGACGAAATCATCGCAATATTAAAGGATAACGGAATTGCTCTGAAGGCGTAAAGATTATGGGCAGGGATTCGTCCCTGCCCATTTTTGCGTAAGATAGTATTTTGATGATTTATTACAGAGAAAATTAGAGGATTTTTACCCCCTCTGCATTAATGGTGCAGAGGGGGTTTTATGTGACACCTCATTCGACACCTTCTACTCGATAGGAAGGCTATTGGGTGGAAGGTTGGGAAGAGAGGCTTCTCCTTGAGGAGAGGCTCCGCCGTCAGGCGGTGGTGAGGTGTAGGACACGGAGTGTCCGTTATGTTTTTTTCACCTCATCCGAGTTTTGCTTACGCAAAACCCACCTTCCCCTCAAGGGGAAGGCTACGATAGAAGAGAAAATAGTTATGCCTACGCATGAAAAATAAAAAAAGCAGGTAATACCAAAGTATTACCTGCTTTTTTATGTACTGTTTAGAGAGAAAATTTTATTCAAATAAATTCCAATATCTGCATTTACTTTGCTTATCAACCAAATCTCCGGCGTAAACAACGTTGCCGTCAGATTTAAGACCAACGGTAAAAAACGTGCCCGTACCAATGGATACTATGTCAGTCCATGAATCGACGTCGCATTGGTCGAAAGTATTGTTACCGGTGGCAACAACCGTGCCATCGCTTTTAAGTGCTACGGTATGTGCACCACCTACCGGAGCAGATATAGCGACGACATCTGTCCAATCGGAAACGTCGCACTGACCTTCAAAATGTCTACCCACCGCAACAACCGTGCCATCGGACTTAAGTCCTACGGTGTGGGCATTACCTGCTGCTATGGCGACGATATCCGTCCATCCGGAAACTTCGCATTGACCGTCATCAGCATCACCAACCGCAACCACCGTGCCGTCAGATTTTAGACCTACTGTGTGATAACTACTTGCAGAGATGGCAACAATATCCGTCCATCCGGAAACCTCGCATTGACCGTAATCGGTATCATTGCCCTTAGCACCAACCGCAACAACCGTGCCGTCAGACTTAAGACCTACTGTGTGGGAAGAACCTGCTGCTATGGCAACGATATCCGTCCATCCGGAAACATCGCACTGGCCGTTAACATTGGAACCAACTGCAACAACAGTACCATTGGATCTAACACCAACGGTGTGAATATAGCCTGTGGCTATGTCAACAATATCCACCCAATCTTCGACGTTACAGTAATTATAGCGGTAAGTGTTATTACCAACTGCAACAACCGTGCCATCGGGCTTAAGTCCTGCAACATGGTCATAGCCTACGGAAAGTGCTGTCTTACCCTTAAAATATTCTATAAGCTGTGTTTTACTTCTGTCATCATTGAGTTTTTCGTATAACTTAATGGCGTCAACCTCATTGCCGGACTCCATAAGTTTTGTTGCTTCATTAAACATCTTATTGGCTTTGGTGGTAGGAATAACAACGGTGGTTAAAACGATAGTGATGGCGACGACTATAGCAATTACACTTGATATGATAATTGCGATTTTCTTCGTTTTTTCACGTTTGATTTCCGCCTGACGTTCCTGCTCTAAACGTTCTGCTTCTTTTTTTGCTTTGATTTCTTCAATTTTACGCTCACATTCTGCAATGAGGGCATTAGCATTTTTATAATCGGAAATGTGTTTTAAAAGTTTAATGGCTTCATTAAAACTCTCCATTGTGTTTTTGCCCATTTTTTCTTGTGCCCAGATTAGGGTGCAATCTTTTGCCTTGTCTTCACAAACTTCAGCAAGTTTTGCGGAATCTTTGTAGTCGGAAAGTTCCCAAAAAAGGTTTGCCGCTATGATGCAGTCGTCGGGAGTTTTGGCAGTATTCATTTTATCAACTGCAAAGTTGTAAAGATATAAAAGATATAAAAGTGCACTCTCTTCGCAATCTTCAGCAAGTTTTGCAGAATCTTTGTAGTCTGAAATATCAAGGAAACATTGTGCCACTTGTCTAAAGGTGATATCGGTTTTTGCACTGTTCATTTTTGCAACCGCAGAATTGTAGAGCCATTCAAGTGCACTCTCTTCGCAAACTTCTGCAAGTTTTGCGGAGTCTTTGTAATTACTAATGGTGCGGAAAGTGCTTGCCGCCTTTTTAAAGTCGCTATCGGTTTTTGCATTATTCATTGCGGTTTTTGCGTTTTTGTAAATACCATCAATACGTGCATTTTCATTACGAGTTTTAATGAAATCTATATAGCCCTCAAGCTCTGCCTTAAGTGCCTCATCACCGAAACGCATTGCTTTTATGTAATTGTCCATATTGTCGAAAGGCATTGGTGCATTACGGAGGTCGGAGCGTTTGCGAACTTTAAGTTCTGCCATCAACTCGCCGAGATAGCCTTCCGCACACTTGGGATCAAGGTCTAGTACCTTTTCGCAATATTCGGTTGCAGAATCCCATTTGCCGTCCTCTAAAAATATAAACGCACGCTCTAAAAGGGGAGAGGTGGATGCAGACTGCTGTGTAACAACGGTTTCTCTAACAACCGTTGGTGCGGGTTCATCAACCTGGATAATCTTTTTGATACCACGGATTAAGTCCTGCATAAAGCCGAGTTTTGTCATATCCTGTGCCTGAAGATGTGAAAACTCTTCGGGAAGGTCATATGCGTCCATATCACGATATGCGGGGATAAGCATTTTTCGCTCTCCCGCTTTAATCATTGCAAGATATCGGCTC
>JAFYQP010000080.1 GCA_017559855.1 Clostridia bacterium
ACGAGAATAGCACCGTCCATCTGAGCAGCACCGGTGATCATGTTCTTAACGTAGTCAGCATGTCCGGGGCAGTCAACGTGAGCATAGTGACGTACGTCAGTCTCATACTCAACGTGAGCGGTGTTGATGGTGATACCACGCTCTCTCTCTTCAGGAGCCTTATCGATCATGTCATATGCCTCGAACTTAGCCTTACCCTGGAAAGCAAGAGTCTTGGTGATAGCAGCAGTAAGAGTGGTCTTACCATGGTCAACGTGACCGATGGTACCGATGTTAACGTGCGGTTTGGATCTTTCGAATTTTTCCTTAGCCATTGTTAAATCCTCCTTATATGGATAAAAATTTTGACTTGTTTTTTGGGTTTAACCCTGTATATCCACTATTTTATAACAAAACAGTGGAAATTGCAACCATTATTTTTTTAAATAATGAGCAATTCTTTAGTTTTCCTTATTTCTAAGGGAAACAATCTTTTCCTGTAAACTCTTCGGGAGTTCAACGTAGTGACTCGGCTCCATTGTGTACTGTCCACGGCCCTGAGTTCTGGAACGAAGGTCGGTTGCGTAACCGAACATTTCGGAAAGCGGAACGAATGCATCGATCTGCTGTGCACCGTTTCTTGCTTCCATACCCTGGATCTGACCACGACGGGAGTTTAAGTCACCGATAACGTCGCCCATGTATTCCTCAGGCATGATAACAGCAACCTTCATGATCGGTTCGAGAAGAACAGGATCTGCCTTGCGGCATGCTTCCTTGAACGCCATGGATGCAGCAATCTTAAATGCCATTTCGGAAGAGTCAACCTCGTGATAAGAACCATCGTAGAGGGTAACCTTTACGTCTACAACGTTGTAACCTGCAAGGACACCGGACTGCATAGCACCCTGGATACCCTGCTCGATAGCACCAAAGTATTCCTTCGGAATAGCACCACCGACAACCTTGTTTTCGAATGCGTAGCCCTTACCGGACTCGTTCGGCTCAACGATGATCTTAACATGACCGTACTGGCCCTTACCACCGGACTGACGAGCGTACTTATGGTCAACGTCAACCTGCTTGCGGATGGTCTCTTTGTAAGCAACCTGGGGCTTACCAACGTTAGCCTCAACCTTAAACTCACGAAGGAGACGGTCTACGATAATTTCAAGGTGAAGTTCACCCATACCTGCGATGATGGTCTGGCCGGTCTCTTCATCTGTGTAAGTTCTGAAGGTAGGATCTTCTTCTGCAAGTTTTGCAAGAGCGATACCCATCTTCTCCTGGCCTGCCTTGGTCTTCGGTTCGATAGCAACACGAATAACCGGCTCCGGGAATTCCATAGACTCTAAGATAATCGGTGCCTTCTCATCACAGAGAGTATCACCTGTAGTAGTATTCTTAAGACCGATTGCAGCTGCAATATCACCGGAGTATACGGTTTCGATATCTTCACGGTGGTTAGCGTGCATCTGGAGAATACGACCGATACGCTCACGGTTCTTCTTAACAGAGTTAAGAACGGTAGAACCTGCATCAAGAGTACCGGAATATACACGGAAGAAGCAAAGCTTACCTACGTACGGGTCGGTAGCAATCTTGAATGCGAGCGCTGCGAAAGGTGCTGTATCGGAGGAAGGACGGCTGTCGTCCTCGCCGGAATCCGGATTAACACCCTTGATGTCCTCGATGTCGGTCGGCGCAGGCATATAATCAACTACTGCGTCGAGGAGCAACTGAACACCCTTGTTACGATAGGAAGTACCGCAAAGTACGGGGATGATTTCAACTGCGATGGTGCTCTTACGAATAGCATTCTTAATCTCACCAACGGTGATTTCCTCGTCTTCTAAGTACTTAGTCATGATGTCGTCATCATACTCGGAAAGAGTATCGAGCATTTCTGCACGGTATTTGTTAGCGAGTTCGAGCATATCCTCAGGAATCTCTTCCTCACGAACATCCTTACCTAAGTCATCATAGTAAATTTCAGCCTTCATGGTTACAAGGTCGATAATACCCTTGAAGGTCTCCTCGGAACCGATAGGAAGCTGAATCGGAACAGCCTTACATTTTAAACGGTCACGCATCATGTCAACAACGTTGTAGAAGTCAGCACCCATGATGTCCATCTTGTTAACGTAAGCCATTCTCGGAACGTGGTACTTGTCAGCCTGACGCCATACGGTCTCAGACTGCGGCTCAACGCCACCCTTAGCACAGAAAACGGTAACGCTACCGTCAAGAACACGGAGAGAACGCTCTACCTCGATGGTAAAGTCAACGTGTCCGGGGGTGTCGATGATGTTAATGCGGTGTTTCTTCCACTCACAGGTGGTAGCAGCGGAGGTGATAGTAATACCACGCTCCTGCTCCTGAGCCATCCAGTCCATTGTAGCGGTACCGTCATGGGTCTCACCAAGTTTGTGGCTACGACCGGTGTAGTATAAGATACGCTCGGTAGTGGTAGTTTTACCAGCATCGATATGAGCCATAATACCGATATTTCTTGTTAATTCAAGCGGAAACTGTCTAGGCATATTGCATCTCCTTTCTTTGATAATGGCAAAAACCTGTCAAACAATATATTATTAATGGCAAAGCTTTCGCCAGATTACCAGCGGAAATGAGCAAACGCCTTGTTTGCCTCAGCCATCTTGTGAGTATCCTCACGCTTCTTAACTGAACTGCCGACGCCATTGATTGCATCAATGATCTCGCCTGCTAAACGCTCAGCCATAGTCTTCTCACTACGTGCACGAGAGTACGCGGTGAGCCAACGCAGACCTAAAGTCTGACGTCTCTCGGGACGAACTTCCATCGGAACCTGGTAGGTAGCACCACCAACACGGCGAGCCTTAACCTCGAGTACAGGCATGATGTTCTCCATAGCAGCGGTGAACGCTTCGATGGGGTCCTTCTCGGTTTTCTCTTTAACAATGTCAAATGCACCGTATACGATCTTCTGAGCAACGCCCTTCTTACCGTCTAACATGATGCTGTTGACAAGCTTGGTGACCAACTTTGAATTGTAAAGCGGGTCCGGTAAAATTTCCCTCTTCGGGACAAATCCTCTTCTTGGCACAGTCTCTTCCCTCCTTCATATAGGTAATGATTTCATAGGTACTCCGAAACACCATCCCAAGTCTTCTGACTGACTATGCCGTAGGTGGTTTTCGGTTTTGTGCCTGCCGAGAATTTATATATATCTATATAAACGCCGGCAAGGCATCGACTTTTGCCTTGCTTTATGCGCGGAAAAGTCCAAATTTTGTCGATTCAAGTATTACTTCTTAGCAGCCTTCGGCTTCTTAGCACCATACTTGGAACGACCCTGCATACGGTTGTTAACACCCTGTGTATCGAGTGTACCGCGGATGATGTGGTAACGCACACCAGGTAAGTCCTTAACACGACCGCCACGGATCATAACAACGCTATGCTCCTGAAGGTTATGGCCGATGCCCGGGATGTAAGCGGAAACTTCGGTACCGTTTGTTAAGCGTACACGAGCGATTTTACGAAGTGCGGAGTTCGGCTTCTTCGGAGTTGCTGTACGAACTGCTGTACAAACACCACGCTTCTGGGGAGAACTTAAGTTAGTCTCTTTCTTCTTAAGAGAGTTAAAACCCTTCTGAAGTGCCGGAGCGGTAGACTTGTAAACAGAAACCTCTCTGCCCTTACGTACCAACTGGTTAACTGTAGGCATATTCAATCTCCTTTCTTTAAAATTTTATCTTCACGAGGGATACCCCTCTTGAAAATCAAAGAATTGCGGCACACGCAGCACCGACTTGGATATCACAGGCACTTCCCAACTCTTGCATGGTTTCAACCTCAACCACGGGAAGGTTTGCCTGTTTACAAAGATTATTTATGACGTCACGAATGATTATATCGGAATTTAGTGCGAGATAAACCTTTCGTGCTCTGCCTTCTTTAATTGCTTTTTTAGTTTGCTTAATGCCGACAACCTTATCGTCATTGGCAATTAAGTCCTGCATATTGAGCCCTCCAATTTCGTTTCATCAGAAGAACAAATTCGCATTTTTCGCCACTTTCTCATAATGACACAATAGTGAGTATACCAAACTTTTAAAATTAAGTCAACCCTTTACGGACATTATTTCTCAAAAATATATTTTTATTTATCCTCGCTTATCTGCACGTCCTCATAAGGAATATCCTCATCGCTTAAAATAGTGATTCCTTTAAGGTTAAACTCGCTTAATAGGATTTTTCTGTTAACGCCTTTGTGTCCTGCAATCTCACTTATCCCGCGAGGATTTGCACGAATGACGATTGCTTTCCCCTCCATCCCTGCAAGGGCGGCCCTTAATTTACCAAGTCGTACTCTGCCTTTTACAAGTTGTCCGAATGCGGGATGATATGCACCCGCCAGGGCGTCACCGCCGTTTAAATCCTCGGTAGGATTTAAGCCCATTCGGATTATCGGTATTTTATGCGTATTAAAAATCTCGGTTATTTCAGCACAGATTTCCACCGCATCGCAAACGGTAAGTGCGGTATACTTACCCGTACGCCACATATCCTCAAGGCAGGTATCACGCACAACCACGGTTGGATATATTCTCACGCCGTCGGGTTTTATACGGGCAATCTCCTGTGCGGTGCTAATTGCAGAATTTTTGTCTTCCTGCGGAAGTCCAACCATCATTTGTAAAATCAAGTTGAATCCCGCTTCTTTTATCTCACGTGATGCGGTTCGCACACAGTCTGCATTGTGTCCTCTGCCCGATGCTTTCAGCACCTCATCATCCATTGACTGAGCACCTAATTCTACGGTTTTTACACCATATCTTTTAAGAAGTTCCAAAATCTCACCGTTTATTGCATCCGGACGTGTCGAAAGGCGAATGCCACGCGGGTTGAATTTTGCCGCCGCTTTCAGATATTCTTCCTGCTCGTCCATTGGCAGGGCGGTAAAACTTCCGCCGTAGAATGCAACCTCCGCAGCCTCGCTCTTTTTAAACGCAACGTCAAGAAGTGCCGAAACCTCGTGGGGTTTCGGCACCTCTATTGTTCCTGCAATTCGTTTCTGGTTGCAAAACACACAGTCGTGGGGACAACCCGAATGTGGGATAAAAACGGGAATTACCGAATAACTCAAAGTCCCATCAACTCCAATGCTTCTTTTGCTGCCATTTGCTCCGCCTCTTTTTTACTGTGCCCTTCACCTCGACCGATTACGTTACTGTTTAAAAGAACTTCCACTTTAAACTTCTTGTCGTGGTCGGGACCGTCGGCACCAAGCAAACGGTATGAGAGTATTTCGCCGTGATTTTTCTGAACAATCTCTTGAAGCGTCGTCTTATAATCACTTATTACCCGCTTTTCGTTGCTCAACACGTACTCGTGTACGAATTTCTTCGCAACTTCAAGTCCTGCATCAAGGAAAAGAGCACCGATTACCGCTTCAAAAGCATCTGCAAGGATAGAGTCGCGGCATCTGCCGCCACCTGCTTCCTCTCCTTTGCCTAAACGAAGATAATCACCAAGTTTAATTTTTCGAGCACATTCGCAAAGTGCACCTTCGCAAACAAGGCCTGCACGCATTTTTGTAAGTTCACCTTCCGGAGTGTTGGGATATTTACCGTAAAGGTAGGTTGTTGTAATTACACCGAGAACCGAGTCGCCTAAAAATTCAAGACGCTCATTATCCTTGCACTTTTTATCCCTCGCTTCGTTGGCATAGGAACTGTGCGTAAGGGCGGTTGTGATAAGGTCGCAGTCCTTGAATGAATGCCCGATTGTCTCTTCAAGTTTTTTCATTTACGCACACTCCTTTCAATAAAGTCCACCGCATCACCTACGGTGCTGTAGGGGGTTAGGTCGACCTTTGTGAGATTCTTAAGGTCAAACTCCTCCTCAACTATCATAAGAAACTCCAGAATGTCAAGGGAGTCTGCGTAAAGATCCTCCTCAAAATCCGTGTCTCTTGTTATCTCGTCTTCTTCAACGTCAAAAAGTTCCGCCAAAATCGGTTTCAGTCTTGTAAGAATCATTCTTTTTCCTCGCTTACAATACTTTCGGTTATTTTACCTATTACGTCCTGCTCAACGTATATTATCGCCTGACCGATTGCGTTTTCAATCGTCCTTGCAATCGCAGAGCCATGTGCTTTGAAAACCGGTTTGGAAACACCAAGAAGCGGTGCACCGCCAACCTCATTATGGTCGGTTTTCTTTTTAAGTGCTTTAACACCACTCATTAAAATTAAAGTGGCAAGTTTTGTAAATAAGTTTTTGCCGAAAATAATTTTTAATTCTTTAAGGAAGAATTTTCCCACGCCCTCAAAGGTTTTAAGAAGGACGTTTCCGGAAAAACCGTCGGCTACAACCACGTCAACCTTGCCCTCCGGCACGTCTCTGCCTTCGACGTTACCTGCAAAGTTAATGGGTGCAGACGCCAACAATTTATAAGCCTCCTGATGCATCGGAGTCCCTTTATGCTCTTCCGCACCGTTGTTTAAAAGTCCGACCTTCGGATTTTCAACGCCTCTGACCGCCTTTATGTAATGTGTACCCATTGTTGCAAACTGAAGCAAGTATTCAGGCGTACACTCTGCATTTGCACCGCTGTCGATAAGCAGAGTCTCCCCCGTCATAGTGGGCATAATCGGTGCGAAAGCGGCACGGCGGATGCCCTTGATACGCTTTACAATCATTGTACCACCTGCAAGGACTGCACCTGAGTTTCCTGCGGTAACAACGGCATCGCCCTCACCGTCACGAAGTGCACGGAAAGCGTATGCCATAGAAGAATCCTTTTTGCTTTTAAGAACGCTCATCGGGTCATCTTCCATTGTGATAACCTGCTCTGCATTCATTATCGTTATACCTTTGGCATCTTGGGGAATAAGGGGCTTTATGGCATCTTCACGACCTACGAGGAGAATTTCAACCCCGTATTTTTTCGCAGCAGATACCGCACCTGCTACTATTTCATTCGGTGCGTTATCGCCACCCATAGCATCTACAATGATTCTCATACCTTATCTCCTAACATTCTATCTTATCAAGACAATAAAGTGCACGTTTTGCAAGTTCCTCGTTTTTAAACTTCTTGCCTTTTACCCTATAACCGAGCGGGGGAAGCAGTCCGTAATTTATATTCATCGGTTGGAAATTATCCGGATCTGCGTTTGCAATATACTTGCCCAATGCACCGAGTGCTGTTTCCTGTGGGAAATCCACTTTTGGCAAATCCAAAAGTTTTCTTGCAAGTGATACACCTGCAACAAAACCGGAGGCGGTAGATTCAACGTAGCCCTCAACACCGGTCATCTGCCCTGCGAAATATAAATTCTCCCGCTTCTTGCAAGAAAAATCGTCATTCAGAACAAGGGGTGCATTCATATATGTATTTCTGTGCATTACACCGTACCTTACAAACTCCGCATTTTTAAGTGCGGGTATAAGGCTGAACACCCTTTTCTGTTCCGGAAATTTTAAATGTGTCTGGAACCCTACAAGATTATACAAGGTACCCGCTGCATTGTCTTTTCGAAGTTGGACAACCGCATAAGGCTCTTTTCCCGTTTTGGGATCCTCAAGACCTACAGGTTTCAACGGTCCGAAAAGAAGCGTGTCATGACCTCGTCTGCCCATAACCTCAACCGGCATACAACCCTCAAAGACCTTTTTATCTTCAAAGCCGTGAACTGCCGCTTCCTCTGCGTTGCAAAGTTCGTTCCAGAAAATCTCATACTCCTCACGGCTCATAGGTGCGTTTATATAATCCGCACTGCCTTTGTCATAGCGTGATTTGAAGTATGCACTTTCCATATCTATACTGTCAAATGAAACAATCGGTGCCGCCGCATCGTAGAAACTTAAATAGTTCTCGCCTAAAATATGTCGGATTTCTTCCGCCAGACCGTCGGTTGTAAGCGGACCGGTTGCAACGATTGTGGGAAGGTCATCCGAGAGATTTAAGACCTCACCGTATTTTATCTCTATGTTTTCACACTCTTTGATTTTCTTCGTGACAAGAGCGGAAAACTGCTCTCTGTCTACTGCAAGAGCACCGCCCGCAGGTACACGGGTGGCATCTGCACATGAGAGAATGAGCGAGTTTTTTCGTCTGAGTTCCTCTTTCAAAAGGCCGACTGCATTTGAAAGCGCGTCACCGCGAAGTGAATTGGAGCATACAAGTTCCGCAAAGTTTTCACTTTTGTGTGCGGGTGTCATCTTTTCAGGCTTCATTTCCCAAAGTTCAACCTGTATTCCCCTTATTGCAAGTTGCCACGCCGCCTCGCAGCCGGCAAGACCTGCACCTATAACTCTTACTTTTTTCATTTAGTCACCTTTTTTGTGGTCTTCTTTTTTGTTTTGGTGCTCTTCTTTTCCTTCTTCTCCTGAGGTGTATAGTTCTTACACTCCGGATTGTCACAGAAGATTTTCTTTGCACCGCGGGCGGAGAGTTTATACATGGTACGTCCGCATTCGGGGCAAACGTCCTTTTGGGGCACGTGCCACGTCATAAAGTCACAACCGGGGTGCTTTTCGCAACCGTAATAGGTATACCCGTTCTTGGACTTTTTCTTTAATATCTTACCGCCACACTTGGGACAAATGCCCGGTGTTTCCTCAACGATTGCCTTTGTGTTCTTACACTCCGGATATCCGGGACAAGCAAGGAACTTGCCGAATCGGCCGCTCTTTACAACCATATTTCTGCCACAGAGTTCGCATACGACGTCGGTTTCCTCTTCAGGCACTTTAAGGCGGGTATCCTTAAGGTCATCTTCTGCCTTTGCAAGACTATCTGCAAAATCCTTATAGAAATCACCTATAACCGTTTTCCAATGAACGTCACCCTGCTCGATTGAGTCAAGACGCTCTTCCATATTTGCGGTAAATTCGATATTTATGATATTTTCAAACTTATCAATCATAAGTTTGTTTACAACCTCGCCCAGAGGGGTGGGTTTTAAGTTCTTGCCTTCCTTGATTACGTATTCACGGTCAAGAATTGTAGAAATGGTGGGCGCGTACGTGCTCGGACGGCCTACACCCTTTTCCTCCATAGCACGGATAAGACTTGCCTCGGTGTATCTTGCCGGCGGCTGAGTAAAGTGCTGTGCGGGAACCATTTCCTTTAAGTTCAGCATTTCGTTTTCTTTTAAATCGGGGAGTGTGTTTTCTTCATCCTCATCCTTTGCCATTTCATAAACCACAGAAAAACCGGGGAAAGAAACCGAGGAACTTGTGGTGCGGAAAATATATCCTGTTGCTTCAATATCAATAGAAACCGTGTCATACACCGCATTTTCCATCTGACATGCAACAAAGCGGGACCAAATCATTTTATAAAGTTTGTACTGATCGAGTGTTAAACTTCCTTTGATCTTATCCGGTGTTAAGTTAACATCGGTGGGACGGATTGCCTCGTGAGCATCCTGTGCACTGCCACGGGATTTATATACACGGAATGACTTGGGGCAAAAAGCATCGCCATATGCCAACTTGATAAAATCACGTGCCGCCATAACCGCCTCGGTACTGAGTCGAAGTGAATCGGTACGCATATAGGTAATAAGACCGGTCATGCCCTGACCTGAAATCTCAACGCCTTCGTAAAGTTGCTGTGCGATTGTCATCGTACGGCGAGGTGTCATATTAAGTTTTCGAGACGCCTCTTGCTGGAGACTTGAGGTAATAAACGGCGGTGCGGGAGATTTCTGCTTCTTGCCATGCTTAATACTCTCAACTTTGAAATCACCTTTTGAAATTTTATCCATAATTTCAAGAGTTTCTGCTTCACAAGCGGGTTCGATTTTGCCGTTCTTGTCACCATAAAGACGTGCTCTTACCGTGCCGACGTTTGGCGCTATTCTGTCAAGTTCAACCTCAAGTGACCAATACTCTCTGGGGATGAATGCAAGGATTTCCGCTTCACGGTCACAAACCAGGCGTGTTGCAACAGATTGCACACGGCCGGCAGACAGACCTCTGCGGATTTTTTTCCAAAGGAGCGGAGATAGTTTATAACCCACGATTCGATCAAGCACACGACGTGCCTGCTGTGCATCAACTAAGTTAATGTCAATGTCACGAGGGTTTTTAATACTCTCGTTTACCACACGTTTTGTAATTTCGTTGAACGTTACACGCCTTGTAGTTGCGTCGTCAAGTTCAAGAAGTTCCTTTAAGTGCCAGGAAATAGCCTCACCCTCACGGTCCGGGTCGGTTGCGAGGTACACGGTGTCGCTCTCTTTTGCAAGTTGTTTAAGTTCCTTTATAAGACTGCCCTTGCCCTTGATTGCGATATACTTCGGCTCAAAATCGTTATCAATATCTACGCCGATGGTGCTCTTGGGCAGGTCACGCAGGTGTCCCATAGACGCCTTTACCTTATACTTGCTTCCAAGATATTTGCCGATGGTTTTCGCCTTTGCCGGCGACTCAACAATTACAAGATTTGCCATACTTTTCCTCCAAAAATTCAGAAATTGGGCACATGCAAAAAATTGCTTTTAAAGTTTCTCTTTTGCATATGTCTAATTTCATATTATCAATTTAAAAATTTTGCCCGGCATTTGCTCGGTAATGCCTGTAATCTCAAACATAGTAAGCATTGAAATTACATACGCACTATCAAGGCCGCTGTCGTGTATTATTTTATCTATATGAACCTCACCCGTGCCTATTGCACGGAGAATTGCCTTTTCATCCTCGGTGTAATCTTCAATTAAATCCTCAATTGCACTGCTTGTTTCATTTGTCTCTATCTGACGTTCTAAATCCATACCCGTAAAATCGTCTATGTATTCCACAAGAATATCATCAACGCAGGTAATTAGTTTTGCACCGTCTGCAATAAGTCTGTTTGTGCCTACACTGCACGGATTGGTTATATCACCCGGTACCGCGAACACATCTTTGCCTTGATCTGCCGCATAACTTGCTGTAATAAGTGCACCTGATCGCTCCGGTGCCTCGGTTATAACAACGCCTCTGGCAAGTCCGCTTATGATTCTGTTGCGGAAAGGGAAATTTTCACGCTCAGGAGCGGTGCCCGGAACAAACTCGGTTATAACCGCACCGGTCTTTGCAATTTGATTCATAAGTTTTTTGTTTATCTTGGGATAGCACACGTCTATACCGCTTCCTAAAACCGCAACGGTTTTGCCACCTGCCCGTATGGTCGCCTCGTGTGCGGCGGAGTCAATACCCTTTGCCATACCCGATACAACAACCACGCCATACTTCGCTATTTCACCGGCTAGTTTATCCGCAATGCGGATTCCGTATGCAGAACAACTTCGTGTTCCCACAAAAGAAATAACCAATTTTTTATTAAGGCAAGAAATATCGCCCAATGCAAAAAGAAGAAGCGGCGGATTATAGATATGGCGAAGTGATTCGGGAAAATCTTCATCATCCCGTGTTATTATAGCCACACCATTCTTTAAACAGTAATTCATTATCTTATCCACGCCGTCAAAATGTTTATCCTCAAGGGATAACACGGCACGGCGGTCAAGTTTTATCCCGTCGATATTATCATAACGCTCTGCATTGTAGATATTTTCAGGTGTTTTAAAGTGCGTAAGAAGTGCGTTTGCTTTGATCGGTGTTAAGTTGTTACGTGTGTGAAGCCAAAGCCAATATTTAACCTTGTCCATCTTAACACCTCCATTTTTATCGTGCTTTTTGCATCTCCCACATAATAATTCCTGCGGCGATTGACGCGTTAAGGGATTCTGCATCTCCGCTCATAGGTAAAATCACGTGTCCGGAACAGGCATCCTCTACCCTGCCTGACACGCCGTTGCCTTCATTGCCGATAACCACCGCGGCACGTTTAAGGGATACCCCCGTTATATCCACTGCACTTTCGGTAAGTGTTGCCGCATAGGTTGGGATATTTTTATCCTTCAGTAAATCTATTGCGTGAAGAGAGTCCATACTGCACAGTTTAACACGGAAAAGAGCACCCATTGCCGCACGAACGGTTTTGGGGTTATAGGGGTCTGCAGTACCGTCCAGGACGACGGTGGAAATTCCGAATGCATCTGCACACCGGATTATGGTGCCTAAATTCCCCGTATCCTGAAGATGGTCTAAAATCAAAATCTGCTCACCCTCAAGGTCACTACTCTCCGGCATCTCGCAGCAGAAGATAACACCCTGAGTACACTCAAGAGTTGAGATGTATTCCATAAGTTCACGTGGGGCTGTATACACGTCATACTCATCCAGCCACTCGGCGTTTAACTCAATCCCCTCTTGGGCAAAGATGTATTTAATTTTTACACCGCTCTGTATAGCCTCGCCTAAAAGTTTGATTCCGTCGCAAACGAAGGAGCGATTTTCATATCTCACTTTGCGTTTTGTCTGTAGTTCACGCAACTCTTTTACAAGGCGATTTGACCTGCTTGTAATGTTACCGCAATTCATATTTTACCTACCTGATTTTATAAAATCCTACTATATAATATTACACACTCATTGAAAAGGCAACAAAAATTTTTAAAAGACCACCTTATTGCCATAAGATGGTCTTTACTTTCCTACTTTAAAAACGATTTTAAAAGGTTGCCCACAGCCTCATATTTCCGTGCAATTTCCTCATTTCCCACACGCTCGCCGTCGATTACTTTAACGCCCATAAACCAACCGCCTTCAGCCGAGGGAATCTGCAGATTTTTAAACAACTCGGAGTTTGTAAGGTCGATACAATAGAGCATATCGCTCTCAATTCCGAAGGTTGAAAGTTTTTCAAAGGCACCGTCGTTTGCCATGGACTCCATATGGGAAGCATCGGTAATGTACATGAGCACTCGGTCATCGGCTAAACTTATGAAAAGTTTTTCCTCGGCAACAATGGACACCTGGTCATAGGTCTCTTCACTTGTTACCGGCAAAAATTGGTATGCAGCCGAAACTTTACCATCACCGTTTGCGTCGCTTATATGCTCTGTTATGTAGTTTTGAATACCGTCAAGTTGTTCAACGCTCAGCACAACGTCAGCTGCAATTACATAGTCAAGGTCGTGATTCGGTTGATTTATAACATCACCTATAAAAACGCCTAAGCAAACAATGCCAAAAAGTGCCCAGAAAGTGAGGCCCTTATAATTGCACCAATAAACGTTTTTAAACCAATATTTAAGTTTTTCCCAGAATGAAAGATGCGCGTATTCCTCATCCTTGAAAACATCAAAAAGACCTCTGTTGTCGTTCTTTTTCATAAATCTACCTCGTTCTTTAATATCAATCACTCTTCACATTTTATACCATCGTGCAAAAAAATTCAAGGTTGTTTTGTTCCTGCATCAAAAACGGACTATGGAGAACCCATAGTCCGTTTGATTTTACTTTTCAGATTTCATTGTTGGGAAGAGGAGAACGTCACGGATTGCAGCTGAGTCGGTAAGTAACATACACATTCTGTCGATACCGAAGCCGATACCGCCGGTAGGTGCCATACCGTGCTCAAGTGCATTCATAAAGTCCTCATCCGTTGTATTTGCCTCA
>JAFYQP010000081.1 GCA_017559855.1 Clostridia bacterium
ACTTCTGTTGCGGTGCCCGAAAAAATCATCGTGATTTTGCTAATCCTCGATTTTTTCGACCGCTGCCACTCGCTCAGGTCGTTTCATCCGCCACCGGCGGCACTCCCATCGCTCCCCTCAAAGGGAAGGCTTCTATCGTTCCTCCTAAAAAAGCACAAAGTTCGCCTATGAGGTGCATCAACACATCTCACAGACGAACTTAATTTTCTCGCGAATACACCTCTGTTATCAGCAAATATATTCTTTTATTCACTTCAGGCCCTACCTAAATTATGTATATATTATAACTGTCAGGTCCTCTATATCTAAAGCATAGCATATATAAATTGACAGGTCAATATTTTTATTCGTGTTTTGCTGACGTCCCCTCAAGCATATAGCCGCTTTAGGGCGTATTTTCATTATAAAAAAAGAGGTTTATCTCGAACGCAGCTTTCGAGATAAACCTCTTTAAAGTTTTTGCTAGATAAGTTCGATGATAGCCATTTCTGCGCAATCGCCGCGACGGGGACCGAGTTTGGTGATACGGCTGTAACCACCGTTACGGTCTGCATACTTGGGAGCGATTTCGTCAAAAAGTTTCTTAACTACATCTTTCTTGGTAATGAATGCAAGAGCCTGTCTTCTGCTGTGAAGGGTGTTGGTCTTGCCAAGTGTGATCATCTTCTCCACTAACGGGCGAACTTCCTTCGCACGCATAAGAGTGGTCTCAATTTTGCCATTCTCAAGCAGATAGGTTACCATAGCACGAAGCATTGCACGACGTGCATCGGTTGCTCTGCCGAGTTTGCGTGTTCCTGGCATCGAAAATACCTCCTTTATAAGTGGTAATAATATGTGGTGCAACACCTCTTACCATACGACTTGCGTATGGTAAAAGGGATTGCCGTGGATTTGTTTTAGTTTTCTTCGCTGCTGAGTGCAAGTCCCATTGCTGCGAGTTTGTTGATAACCTCTTCAAGTGACTTGTTACCCAGATTTCTGACCTTCATCATATCTTCCTGTGTTCTGCTGATTAAGTCCTCAACGGTGTTGATTCCTGCACGCTTTAAGCAGTTGAAGGAACGTACGGAAAGGTCAAGTTCTTCAATGGTCATTTCTAATACCCTGTCACGTTCTTTTTCGGGCTTGTCAACGACGATTGATGTACTACCGATATCCTCGGAAAGGTCAATGAACAGAGCAAGGTGGTCAGCCAAGATCTTAGCACCGTATGATACTGCATCACGTGCGTTGATGGTCTTGTTTGTCCATACCTCAAGTGTTAACTTGTCAAAGTCTGTCATATTGCCAACACGAGTATTCTCGATATTGTAATTGACTTTATGAACCGGGGTGTAGATGGAGTCAACCGGAAGGAGTCCGATTACCGACTGAGCCGGTTTATTGCGGTCAGACGGAACGTAACCACGACCATGGTTGATTGTAAGTTCCATATTAAGGGTTGCATCTGCACCGAGAGTTGCGATGTGAAGATCAGGATTTAAGATCTCAACCTCACTGTCACACTTAATATCTCCTGCGCAAACTTCGCCTTCTCCCACAGCCTCGATGTAAACGGTTTTCGGCTCGTTGCCGTGAAGTTTTGCAACTATACCCTTTACGTTGAGGATAATCTCTGTAACATCCTCGGTAACACCGGGAATGGTAGAGAATTCATGGGAAACACCTGCGATTTTAATGTCGGTAACTGCCGTACCGGGCAATGAAGAAAGGAGTACACGGCGAAGTGCGTTGCCAAGAGTTGTGCCGTAGCCTCTCTCTAAAGGCTCAACGACAAACTTGCCGTAGGATCCGTCTTCTGCTAAGTCGAGACAGTCAATATGCGGTTTCTCGATTTCGATCATCAATAGTTACCCTCCTTGTCTGGCGGCACATAAATATACCGCGCTTTGTTTGCAACTTATAGTAGCCACGAGGGACCGTAACACAATAACGTGTTGCGAAATCTCCTCAGTTTTACTTGGAGTACAACTCGACGATGAGGTGTTCCTCGACGGGAAGGTCGATCTCTTCACGAGTGGGAAGATTTACAACCTTAGCCTCTAACTTGTTCTTATCGAAGTCAAGCCATGCAGGTACTGCACGGGATGCATTTGCCTCGATAACGGTTTTGAACTTCTCTGAACCACGGCTCTTCTCGTTGAGAGAGATAACATCGCCTGCCTTAACTAAGTAGGAAGGAATGTTAACCTTCTTGCCATTTACGGAGAAATGGTTGTGAGATACGAGCTGACGTGCTTCCGGACGGCTCATTGCGAGACCTAAACGGTAAACAACGTTGTCTAAACGAGACTCAAGGATACGGAGTAAGTTCTCACCGGTAACACCCTGCTTGGAGGAAGCCATCTCAAAGTACTTTGCAAACTGGCTCTCAAGCACGCCGTAGTAACGACGGGTTTTCTGCTTCTCACGATGCTGCATAGCATACTCGGATAATTTCTTACGACCCTTGCCGTGCTGACCAGGAGTCTGAGCAGGACGACGGTCAAGTGCGCACTTGCCGGTGTAGCAGCGGTCGCCCTTGAGGAATAACTTCTGTCCCTCACGACGGCACTGACGGCATACGGCGCCTGTATATCTTGCCATATCAATACACCTCCAAATTATACGCGACGTCTCTTGGGCGGACGGCAACCATTGTGCGGGATCGGGGTAACATCCTTAATCATGCTAACCTCAAGACCTGCAGCCTGGAGTGCACGGATAGCAGCCTCACGGCCTGCACCCGGACCCTTGACGTATACTTCAACTGTCTTAAGACCATGCTCCATAGCAGCCTTTGCAGCGGTTTCTGCTGCTACCTGTGCTGCGAACGGAGTGGACTTCTTGGAACCACGGAATCCCATACCGCCGGAAGATGCCCAAGAAAGAGCATTACCGTTCTTGTCGGTAAGAGTTACCATAGTGTTGTTGAAGGAGGAACGGATATGAGCCGCGCCTTCTGCGATATTCTTACGCTCACGACGCTTTCTGGAAGCGCCTTTTCTAGCTGTTTTAGGACTAGCCATTTCTCAAACCCTCCTTACTTCTTCTTGTTCGCAATGGTCTTCTTCGGACCCTTACGTGTTCTTGCATTGGTCTTTGTACGCTGTCCGCGAACGGGGAGACCTCTTCTGTGGCGAACGCCACGATATGCGCCAATTTCGATTAAGCGCTTGATGTCGAGTGCGATATCACGGCGGAGGTCACCCTCGACGCTGTAGTTGTTGTCGATAAATTCACGCAACTTTGCAACATCGTCCTCGGTTAAATCCTTAACTCGAGTGTCCGGGTTTAAACCGGTTGCTGCAAGGATTTCTTTTGCGCGAGTTCTGCCGATACCGAAGATGTATGTGAGACCGATTTCAAGTCTTTTTTCCTTCGGCAGGTCAGTTCCGGCTATACGTGCCATTTAACTTGCACCTCCATTTATAAACTTTGTTTTAGCCCTGTTTCTGTTTGTGCTTTGGGTTCTCGCAAATAACCATTACTTTGCCCTTGCGACGAATGATTTTACATTTCTCGCACATGGGTTTAACGGATGGTCTTACTTTCATTTCAAAAACCTCCTGTTTAACATGAGGGGTAACCCTCAAACTACTTAGACCTCCAAGTGATTCGGCCACGTGTTAAGTCATACGGTGACATTTCCACTGTTACCTTATCACCCGGTAAAATCCGGATAAAATGCATACGAAGCTTACCGGAAATATGCGCTAATATTGTATGCCCATTACCGATGTCCACTTGGAACATGGCGTTCGGCAGCGCCTCTATGACGGTACCTTCGAGCTCGATTACGTCTTCTTTTGCCAAGCAAACTACCTCCCTATGCTTGAAGCGGCATGCCGTCGTTATCATTTGAAAACTCGGCTAGTGCCCTGCGTATCTCGCTGTTTAATACCTTCTCGCCGGAAGTTAACTTTGCAAGGATTCTCTCACCCAGAACACCCGCATATGCAACGTGCTTTCTGCGTTTTTTCTTAGGTGATTCGATCTTGCGAAGTTTTCCATCGACAAGGTACACGAAGTTTGGTTCAATTTCCATCACAATGAATAGCCGTCCTTTATCTCTGCCGGCCAGGGAGGAAACAATCTGGTATCTATTTACGTCCATATTAAATTTCCTCATCCGCAACCGTTAGTATAAGCGGTTCGCCTTCTGTGATAGCAAATGAATTTTCGTAATGTGCGGACAATTTACCATCTCTGGTTTTTACCGTCCAGCCATCACTTAAGATTTTTACCGGGAACGTTCCTGCGTTGACCATAGGCTCAACCGCAAGTGTCATTCCGGCGGAAAGTCTGGCTCCTTTTCCGGGAGATCCGAAATTCGGAACCTCAGGCTCCTCGTGTAGCTTAGAACCCACACCGTGTCCAACAAAATCACGAACTACCGAAAATCCCTGCGACTCGACATAACTGCCTATCGCGTGGGAGATGTCGGAAACCCGATTCCCGACACGAGCGTACTTCATACCCTCATAGAAGCTCTGCTGTGTTACTTCGATAAGTCTTTTTGCTTCATCTGATATTTCGCCGACCGGAAACGTATTTGCACAGTCCGCTACATATCCCTCGTAGGTGGCACCCACATCTATTTTAACGATGTCGCCGTTTTGAAGTTTTCTTGTTCCCGGTATTCCGTGGATCACTTCATCGTTTACCGAGATGCACGCTGCACCCGGAAAACCGCCGTATCCCAAAAAGGTTGGGGTAGCACCGCGGGAAATGATGTACTCTCTGATGAAATCATCAAGTTCCTTGGTTGTAACACCTTGCGCTACTTTGCGTCCTGCCTTCGCAAGTGCCGTTGCGGCAATCGCGCCTGCAATACGCATCTTTTCAATTTGTTTTTCGGATTTAATTTCTATCATGCACTAAACTCCTCCCAAACCATCCCGTCCGGGTTAGGCCGAATGCGCAAGAGGCATCTCTGCGCACCCGACATAAACGGATAAATACATTTCACTAAATCCCAAGGGCCCGGAACACTAAGCGCGTTGTGTCCTCAAGACCGTCTTGACCATTAACTTTAGTAAGTTTGCCCTGCTTCTCATAGTAATCCTTGAGAGGCTCGGTCTGCTCGTGATAAACGTGGAGTCTGTCACGAACGGTCTCCGGTGCATCGTCCTTACGGCAGATGAGCTTTCCGCCACAGGAGTCGCAAACACCTTCAACCTTGGGCTGCTTGTGCTGGATGTGGTAGGAAGCACCACAACCTTCACATACACGGCGTCCGCTCATACGCTTTTCGATAACTTCATCCTCAACCTCAAGGGAAAGGACAGTGTCGATTACAACACCCATTTCGTCAAGCGCCTCGGCCTGTGCGACCGTACGGGGCATACCGTCTAAGATGTAGCCGTCCTTGCAATCGTCTGCTGCAAGTCGCTCTTTTACAACGCCAACGATGACGCTGTCCGGAACTAATTTGCCTGCGTCCATGTAACTCTTTGCTTCAAGGCCGATGGCAGTTCCGTTTTTAATTGCTTCACGCAGAATATTACCGGTGGAAATCGCCGGAATATTAAGTTTGGAGCAAATGATCTCCGCTTGAGTGCCTTTGCCGGCACCGGGAGCACCTAACAGTATAAGTTTCATTGCAATATACCTCTTTTTATTCAAGGAAGCCCTTGTAGTTGCGGATTAACATCTGCTGTTCCATCTGCTTAACGGTCTCAAGTGCAACGCTGACTACGATCATGATTGATGTACCACCGATGGTAAGGCCGCTGATACTAACGAAATTGCCCACGATAATCGGGAGAATTGCGATAATACCGAGATAGAATGCACCGAAGAGTGTAACCTTGTTCATAACCTTTGTAATAAAGGATGAAGTAGGCTCACCCGGACGGAAACCGGGAATAAATCCGCCGTTGTTTCTAAGGTTGTTTGCAATTTCAACCGGGTTGTACTGAATTGCTGCGTAGAAGTAGCTGAAGAATACGATAAGTAAGAAGTAGAATACCGCATAACCCCAACTGTCCATAGCAAAGATGTTTCTGTTTACAAAGCCCCAGAAACCAAGGGTAGGATTCTTACCGAAGAATGCCATGATGGTTGCCGGAAGAGTTGTGATAGAGGAAGCGAAGATGATGGGCATTACGCCGGACATATTAACCTTGATGGGAAGGTTAGTATTGCGGCCACCGTACATCTTGCGACCAACCATTTTCTTTGCATAGTTAATCGGGATTCTACGCTCTGCATCAGATACCCAAACAATAAATGCAATAACTGCAAGGAAGAGCACTACTACGCCGATAAGAAGCGGCCAAGAAAGTGAACCTCCTGTTACCTTACCCCATGCACTACCGAGAATCTGCGGTGCACGAGATACGATACTTGCGAAAAGGATAATTGAAATACCGTTTCCGATACCCTTGTCGGTAATCTTCTCGCCAAGCCACATAATAAACGCACTACCTGCGGTGAATGTAAGGATAATTACAATCGCTGCATAGGTGGGGTTTAATGTGCCTGCATCGATGAGGTTTGTGCCACCGTTTGCAAGCATTGTGTAGTATGCAAAGCCCATAAGAAGACCGAGTGCAACGGTCACGTAACGTGTGATGGTTGCAAGTTTCTTCTTACCTGCCTCGCCGCCGTCTTTAACCATACGCTCAAGAGCGGGGATTGCAACGGAGAGGAGCTGCATAATAATGGATGCGTTAATGTACGGCTGAATAGAGAGTGCAAAGATGTTTGCAGTCTCAAAACCACCACCGGATAACATGTTGAAGAAACCAAGCACAGTGTTCTCATAGCCCTTGAAGAAGGCCTGGAGTGCTTCTGTGTTGATAAAGGGAACCGGGATCGCCGAACCGAGGCGGAATATAACAAGGCAAATCAGAGTGAAGAAGATTTTCTTTCTAAGCTCGGGGATTTTCCATGCATTCCTGATAGTCTGTAACAACTAAATCACCTCGACCTTTCCACCTGCTGCTTCGATTTTCTCTTTAGCAGATTTGGAGAAAGCCACCGCCTTTACTGTGAGCTTCTTAGTGAGCGCACCGTTTCCTAAAACGCGAAGGCCATTCTCAGGTTTGCGGATCTTGCCGCAAGCGATCAGTTCGTCAATGGTGACTACTGAATCGTTATCGAACATTTCTAAATCAGAAACGTTGATGATGCAATACTTCTTAGCGAAGATATTGTTGAAACCACGCTTCGGTAAGCGACGGGTGATAGGCATCTGACCACCTTCGAAGCCGATGCGAACGCCACCGCCTGAACGAGCATTCTGACCCTTATGGCCCTTACCTGCGGTCTTGCCGTTACCGGAACCCGGTCCACGACCTTTACGCTTTACTTCCTTAGTGGAGCCATAAGCGGGAGATAATTCATGCAATTTCATCGTACTTGCACCTCCCTACTATTCAGCCTCAACCTTGATAAGGTAGCTGATCTTGGCAATCTTGCCGCGAGTCTGCTCGTTATCAGGCTGAACTGTAACATCATTAATCTTTTTGAGACCAAGAGAGTGAGCAGTGGCAATGTGCTTCTCAATTCTGCCAACAAGACTCTTGGTGAGAGTAATTTTAAGTTGAGCCACGACTTAGCCCTCCTAACCTATAATTTCGCTTACTGCCTTGCCGCGAATCTCTGCGACTTCTTCAGCACCACGAAGGCTCTTAAGACCTTCCATAGTAGCACTGACGACATTCTGCGGATTGTTGGAACGAAGACACTTGGTACGGATATCACGGATACCTGCAGCCTCGACAACAGCACGAACTGCGCCGCCTGCGATAACACCGGTACCGGGAGCAGCCGGCTTTAATAATACACGGCCTGCACCAAAGTTACCTACAACCTCATGAGGGATTGTGGTACCGAGAAGTGAAATCTTAACCATATTCTTCTTAGCATCTTCGATGCCCTTGCGGATAGCGTCCGGAACTTCTGCAGCCTTACCGAGACCAAAGCCTACGGTACCATTGCCGTCACCGACAACAACTAAAGCTGAGAACTTGATGACACGACCACCTTTTACGGTTTTGGATACACGGTTTAAAGCAACAACTTTTTCCTGTAAACCGTCATCCGGCTGTTCAAATTTCTGAGCCATGATTCTACCTCCTCCTGATTAGAATTGAAGTCCACCCTCGCGGGCACCTTCTGCGAGTTCTTTAACTCGTCCATGGAACAGGTAGCCGCCACGGTCGAATACGACAGACGAAATACCCTTGTCCTTTGCTCTCTCAGCAATCATTAAGCCGACTTTCTTTGCAGCCTCTTTGTTTCCGCCGTTTAACTCGAAAGTCTTCTCTGCACTGTTTGCAGATACGAGGGTTGTACCGGTTGTATCGTCAATAATCTGTGCATAGATGTTTGTGTTGCTGCGGAAAACGTTAAGACGCGGACGCTCGGCTGTGCCGGAGATTTTCGCGCGTACTCTTTTATGACGCTTTAAGCGCTGCTTGTTGGAATCTAACTTTGAAACCATTTAGGCACACCTCACTTTTATTTCTTCTTGCCGCCGGCCTTGCCTTCCTTGCGGCGGATATACTCATCAACATACTTGATACCCTTGCCCTTGTACGGCTCCGGCGGTCTCTTCTCGCGAACTTCTGCCGCGAACTGACCTACAGCCTGCTTATCGGGACCACTGATGATGATCTTGTTCGGGCTCGGAACATCAATGGTAATACCGGGAATCTCTTCCATGATAACCTGATGTGAATAGCCCAAGTTCATTACAAGCTGCTTACCCTGCTTTGCAACCCTGTAACCTACACCGTTTACATCGAGTTCCTTGGAGTAACCCTGGGTTACGCCAACGATCATGTTGTTGATGAGTGTACGGGTTAAGCCGTGTAAACTCTTGTTTTCCTTTTCCTCATTGGGACGAGCAACGGTAATTACGTTGCCATCCATGGAAATCTGCATGTTTGCATGAAGTTTCTGCTCTAAGGTGCCCTTCGGGCCCTTTACGGTAACTACGTTTGCATCACCGATGGTAACGGTAACGTCTGCAGGAACCGTAATCGGAGCTCTTCCTATACGTGACATAAATCAGTTCCTCCTTACCAAACGAATGCGAGGACTTCGCCGCCGACGTTTTCTGTCCTTGCCTTCTTATCGGTCATAACACCCTTGGAAGTGGAAACGATTGCGATACCGAGTCCCTTTAATACGCTGGGGAGATTCTCGGCACCTGCATACACGCGGAGACCAGGCTTGGAAACTCGGCGGAGTCCCTTGATAACCTGTTCCTTATTCTGGGTGTACTTGAGTGCGATCTTAATGAGGCCCTGTCCGCCGTCATTAATGATCTGGAAATTCTTAATATAACCCTCGTCGAGCAGAATCTGCGCGATGGCTTTCTTCATGTTCGACGCAGGCACATCTACCGTTGCATGCTTTGCCGCATTCGCATTACGAATACGAGTGAGCATATCAGCAATAGGATCTGTAATGTGCATTTGTCTTACCTCCTTTAGAGAAGTCGTTTTCGAATCTGTGATTCGTTATTATGAGTTGTTTACCAGCTCGCCTTGCGAACGCCCGGAATCTGACCTTTGTATGCAAGTTCTCTAAAGCAGATACGGCAAATACCGAAATCGCGGAGATAAGCATGCGGTCTTCCGCATATCTTGCATCTGTTGTATGAACGGGTCGAGTACTTGGGCTCTTTCTGCTGCTTGAGAACCATTGCTTTCTTAGCCATCAGTCTTTGCCCTCCTAATTCTTACTAAACGGAGCACCCATGAGTGCTAATAACTCACGAGCCTCTTCGTCAGTTGTTGCGGTGGTACAGATAGCAATATCCATACCGCGGATTTTGTCAATTTTGTCGTATTCGATTTCCGGGAAGATTAACTGCTCCTTGAGACCGAAGGAATAGTTGCCACGGCCGTCAAATGAGTTGGGGTTAATACCACGGAAGTCACGAACGCGGGGGAGTGCGATGTTGAATAAACGATCTAAGAACTCCCACATACGGTCTGCACGAAGGGTTACCTTTACGCCAACCGGCTGACCTTCACGAAGTTTGAAGTTAGCAACGGATTTCTTAGCACGGGTAATTACCGCCTTCTGACCGGTGATTGCTGTGATGTCTGCAACTACTGCATCAAGAACCTTTGCGTTCTCCTTTGCTTCGCCGCATCCAACATTCACGATGATCTTGTCGATTTTCGGAATCTGCATCGGGCTCTTGTAGTTGAACTTCTTCATAAGAGCCGGAGCAACATCCTTTACATATTTATCATGAAGTCTAGGCATATGCTGTCTCCTCCCTTATATGGTCTCGCCGCACTTCTTGCAAACGCGAACCTTGGTTCCGTCTTCCAAGAACTTGTGACCTACGCGAGTTGCTTCATCGCACTTGGGGCAGATAAGCATAACATTGGACACGTGAATTGCTGCCTCACGACGAACGATACCACTCTCGGTACCACCGGTCTTCTGAGCGCTTACGTGAACGCTTGCTAAGTTAGCACCCTCAACTACGACACGACTTTTTGCAGGGTTAGTAGCAAGAACCTTACCGGACTTGCCCTTATCCTTACCTGCGATAACTTTTACTTTGTCGTTAGTTTTAATATTCATCTTGTTCATTCTTGCATCCTCCATTAAAGAACTTCCGGAGCAAGGGAAAGAATCTTCATATAATCTTTGTCACGAAGTTCTCTCGCTACCGGTCCGAAGATACGGGTACCTCTCGGGTTTTTGTCCTCTTTAATGATAACGGCTGCGTTCTCGTCAAAACGGATATAGGTACCGTCTGCACGACGAACGCCCTTGGCGCTACGTACAACTACTGCACGTACTACATCGCCTTTCTTAACTATACCGCCCGGATTAGCCTTGCGAACAGATGCAACAATAACATCACCGATGTTTGCGTATCTGCGCATGGAACCACCGAGCACGCGGATGCACTTAATCTCTTTGGCGCCGGTGTTATCGGCAACCTTGAGTACGGTTTCCTGCTGTACCACAGTGCACTACCTCCTTATTGTGCTTTCTCGATTATCTCAACCAAGCGCCATCTCTTGTCCTTGGACAGAGGGCGAGTTTCCATAACCTTAACCTTATCGCCGATGTTGCACTCGTTATTTTCATCGTGTGCCTTCAGCTTAGTTGTTGTTTTCATAATTTTCTTGTAAAGCGGATGCTGTATTCTGTCCTCGATGGCTACGACGATTGTCTTATCCATCTTGTTGGATACAACTCTTCCCACTCTTGTTTTACGGAAAGCTCTCTCGCTCATGAATGGCCAACCTCCTTAAACTCGCCACGTTGTGTGGCAATTTTAGCCCTTTGTCTTATTTATCCTTTCCTAAGGCTTAAGCCTCTGCGGAAAGTTGTTTCTCGCGAATGATAGTCTTGACTCGGGCAATTTCCTTCTTCACTTCAACAATCTTCATGGGATTGTCTAACTGGTTGGTTGCGTGCTGAAGTCTTAAGTTGAATAAATCCTTCTTAAGGTCGCCGAGCTTTACGACGAGCTCATCAACGCTCAAATTACGAATTTCCTGTGCCTTCATCAATTGTCACCACCCGTCTCGCATTCTTCTCTCTTGATAAACTTACACTTTAACGGGAGTTTGTGTGCAGCAAGACGAAGTGCCTCACGAGCAACTTCCTCAGATACGCCTGCGATCTCGAACATTACGCGACCCGGCTTAACAACTGCTACCCAATACTCCGGTGAACCCTTACCGGAACCCATTCGGGTTTCAGCAGGCTTCTCAGTAACCGGCTTATCCGGGAAAATCTTGATCCAAACCTGACCGCCACGCTTGGTGTAACGAGTCATAGCGATACGAGCAGCCTCGATCTGATTACTCTTAACCCAAGCCGGCTCAAGTGCTACAAGACCAAATTCACCGTTTGATACCGTATTACCACGCATCGCACGACCTTTAAGGCGTCCACGATGCACTCTGCGATATTTAACTCTCTTTGGCAGAAGCATTATTTGCTGCCTCCTTCCTTCTGAGGTGCGTTTCCTCTGTAACCGCC
>JAFYQP010000082.1 GCA_017559855.1 Clostridia bacterium
AGATAAATTCGATGATGAGGGACGGTATGTGGATACCGTAATTCTTAAAGATATGGACGTGAGTATGTATCTTATGATGTCGGATAGGAAGTTCTCACCGGAAAAGGTACTTAAGACCGCAGAGATGACCAGTGGATACGTTGAGTTTTCAATGCCTAAATTTAAAATTGAATTTAGTATCGAATTAAACGGTATGTTAAAGGCACTTGGTATAAATCGTGCATTTACAAACGATGCACAGTTTAGTAAAATGTTTGATATGGGCAATATGCGGATAGACAAAACCCTGCACAAAACCTATATTGACGTGAACGAAGAAGGAACCGAGGCGGCTGCGGTAACCGCAATGGGAATGGCAGGTTCGGCACCTCCGCCTGAACCTGAGAAAATCAAGTTCGACCGCCCGTTTACTTTCGTTATTAAAGACAACGTAAGTGGTGAAATACTGTTTATGGGCGAATATGCATATTAGAAAGGAATAAGGATATGACAAGATATGAAAAGGCGGTAGAGAAGTATCAGAACGGATACAACTGTGCACAGGCGGTAATTTGTGCGTGTGCCGATATGACCGAGTTTAGTGAAGAACAACTATTTAAATTGGCAGAGGCTTTTGGCGGCGGAATGGGTGCAACCGGCGGCGTTTGCGGTGCGGTAAGTGCAATGGTTTTTCTTGCAGGACTTAAAGAAAGCGGCGGCCTTGAACTTCTTCCTAATACCAATAAGGCGAAAAGTTGTGCCCTTGCAAGGGAAATGATGACCGAGTTTGAGAATATGAACAAGTCTATAATTTGTTCATCTATTAAAAGTGAGGGCTATCGCTCTTGTGCCGGATGCGTTGAAGATGCGGTGAAAATTATAGAAAAGAAGTTGATGGTATAAACTATGAGAATGAGAAGAAAACCCAATCTTGATAAAAGAATGACCGCCTGCGATGAAATCAGAATTTTAAATCCCGAAGAGTATAAAGGCAGATGGCGAGACGCCCTTGGATTTGACAGAATTTGCCTTGAAATCGGTTGCGGTAAGGGGAAATTTATAACCGAAACCGCAATGAATGAGCCGAACACACTTTTTATAGCAATCGAGCGTGACTCCAACGTTATCGTAATGGCTATGGAAAAGGCTCTGTCTCAGGGTATAAAAAACCTCCGCTTTATGAACGTTGATGCGGGGAAACTTACCGAATATTTTGATGAAGGTGAACTTAACAGAATTTACCTTAATTTCAGCGATCCATGGCCCAAGTCAAAGCAGGCGAAGCGTCGCCTTACCCATGCAAATTTCCTTACACAGTATGATAAGGTGCTTGACGACAAGGGTGAGATTTTCTTTAAAACGGATAACGAAAAATTGTTTGAGTTCTCCCTCAATGAAATGTCAGGCTACGGCCTTGCTTTGTCAAACATAACCTTCGACTTACATAGTACGGATTACCCCAACGTGGTAACCGAATATGAAGAGCGTTTCTCAAGTCAGGGTATGAGAATTTACAGAGTGGAAGCAAGAAAAAGGAATGTCTAAAGACATTCCTTTTTATCTTTTATAAAATAAAGGGCGACCGCTTCCACTCGCTTATCTGCTTATCTTTTGAAAAAAGAGCATATAAATCAGCGTGGAAAACGCTTTTTTCAAAAGCGGGAATCCCTTTTCCTTGTGTCGGTTTTGTTATGATGGGGAGTGTGGCTTTTTTTCTTGCACTTTTAAGGATTTTCTTGCCCGTATCATTCATTGCCAGAACACGAACATAAGCGGGAGCGGTTAAAAGGTCATCCTTTGTGATTCCGAGATAAGCATTTAACACAATCCGTCTTACGCGGGAGTGAGCATAACGCTTGGTTTTAACGGATGCATATAAATCTTCCAATGTGTCCGACTCTTTTACCGCGTTAAAAATTCTGCTTTCAAGCCCTTCCGTAACGTCGGGTGTGTTTTTGAAATCTTCCATACTCAAACGCTTTAAATATGATAAAACGATTTTATCATCGAGTAAAACAGGGGATGAATCCTTTATAACCTCATAAGATGCCGCAGGGATAAAAGGGGAAACATCAATACCGTTTAAAATCTGTTCTCTTATAAAAGATGCAGAGGCGAATCCGCCGCAAGGTAAGGTTTCGTCGTGATCCACACCTTGCCGTTTTATGGCGAGGGCATTCATGTCATCGGGTAAAAAACGCAGGTATTCAACCGCAAGGAGATTGTTGGGCTTTGCTATAATATCCGCACCTTCGGGCAGGAATTCGCGAATAGCCTCCTCACGTGCCGTGGCAAAGGAAACTCCGCTTTTTAAACGTTTAGAAATGTTGTCATAAACCGAGGTGTCGTTTAAAATGGTTGCAATCTTTTGTAAAAGGGCGATATCGGTATCCTCTGCACCAAAGGAGAGTGTGTTAACAACGCCGAGCGCGGAAAGTATCTCAATACCGCCTTTTGCAAAACGCTCGGCGGATGCACAAGAGTAGGGTGTGGGCAGTTCAACCACAAGGTCGGCACCGGACAGAACAGCAGCCGCGGCACGGAGATGCTTTGACACAAGTGATGCCTCGCCACGTTGGACAAAATCGCCGCTCATAACGCAAACCACGCCGTCATAAATCTTTTTTGTTTCCGCAATGTGGTATGCGTGACCGTTGTGGAATGGGTTGTATTCGCAAATAATTCCGGCAATTTTCAAGTGATATACCTCCCTTGGCAAAATATATAAAGAATGGTAAAAAAGCACCTTGCATTTTTGTTAATTGCCAAAAAATATAAAAACCCTTGCAAAATGTCTTTTTTTAGGTTAAAATACTTTTATTATTGTATACATAATTTCGCCCGATTACAAGAGGCGATGCAACAAATTTTATTTGGAGGATGAATCAGATGAAAATTCTTGTTATTAACGCAGGTAGTTCATCACTTAAGTTCCAGCTTATCAATATGGACGACGGTGATGTTCTTGCAAAAGGTTTATGTGAGCGTATCGGTATCGACGGCCGCTTAAAGTATACCAAGAAGGGTTGCGAGCAGATCGTTGTTGATATTCCCATGCCCACTCACGGCGAGGCTTGTCGTGCTACCACCGATTACCTCGTATCTGCAGAGCATGGTGTTGTCTCCAGCATGGATGAAATTTCCGCAGTAGGTCATCGTATCGTGCACGGCGGTGAGAAACTTACCAAGGCTCTCCTTGTTACCGATGAGGTTAAGGCAGAACTTGAGAAGGTTATTCCTCTTGCACCTCTCCACAACCCGGCACACTTAATCGGTATCAATGCGTGCCAGGAGGTTATGCCCAACATTCCTCACGTTGTTGTGTTTGATACCGCTTTCCATCAGACAATGCCCGAGAAGGCATATCTCTATGCACTTCCCTATAAGTACTACACCGATTACGCTATCCGTCGTTACGGTTTCCACGGTACTTCACATCGTTACGTTTCAGCTCGTGCAGCTGAAATGCTCGGCAAGCCGATTGAAGAGTT
Organism: Clostridia bacterium; assembly: GCA_017559855.1. Classification (GTDB taxonomy): domain Bacteria; phylum Bacillota; class Clostridia; order Oscillospirales; family JAAYXM01; genus RGIG7332. The sequence continues at coordinate 3,471 of JAFYQP010000082.1, forward strand.
AAAGATCATCACATGCCACTTAGGTAACGGTTCTTCCATCTCCGCTGTACAGGGCGGCAAGGTAATCGATACCTCTATGGGATTTACTCCTCTTGCAGGTCTTCCCATGGGTAGCCGTACCGGTGATATGGACCCGGCTGTTCTTCCTTTCATTATTGAGAAAGAAGGCTTAAATGCTACTGAACTTAACGACTTAATGAACAAGCAGTCCGGCGTTTTAGGTATCTCCGGCGTTTCCTCTGACTTCCGTGATCTTGAGGTTGAGGCAAAGAAGGGCCACCACTTAAGCCAGGTAGCTCTTGATATGTTTGAGTATTCCGTTCTCAAGTTTATTGGCGCATATGCAGCTGCAATGAACGGCGTTGATGCTATCGTATTTACCGCAGGTGTAGGTGAGAACAACATCGGTCTTCGTGAGCGTGTAATCGGTGGTCTCTCATACCTCGGTGCTGCAATTGATCCGGTTAAGAACGACGTTCGTGGCGTAGAGCGTGATGTTTCTGCAGACGGTGCAAAGGTTCGCACTCTTATCGTACCCACCAACGAGGAACTTGTTATTGCTCAGGATACAATGAAGATCGCACAGTCCTTATAATTAAAAGAAGGGTAGGAAAAGTATATGGTTGGTTTTCCTCGCAGATTGTTAGAAAGTTTCCTTTTGCCGGTTTTACTCTCTGCACTTTGTATGCTCGGTCGTAAGGCATCTATTATTCCCAGTGCGACCATTGCGGCAGGTGCGTGTATTCTTGCAATACTTGTGTTTAATTATCTCAATATGACAGATTACCTTTTTGAGGTACGACGTGAGGACATTTTCTATAAAACCAATTTCGCCGTGTTCGGAGTAGGTTTTGCATTCTCCATGATACTCACCGTGATTGACGTTATCGTTGATTTAGGTGTGGCTTATTCTTTCCTCTGTCTGCCTTATGAGGTTCTTGCGAACTTAGGTGTTCCGAAGATTTTCTCGGCACTTATTATAAATGCACTTTTTGCCCTTGAAGTTCTCCTTATGCCTTATATCGCAATGAAAAAGAGAAGATAACTTGATGTGGTTTATCCTTTGTGATAAACCACATTATTTTTTTGTCATAAAAATTTCCCCCTTGCAATATAAATATACAAAACGGTCCGCAAGGAGGAATATAAGTGGAAAGTCGCACAATATACGAGGACATTGCATTAAGAACATCGGGCGAAATCTATATCGGGGTAGTTGGCCCCGTGCGTACGGGAAAATCAACCTTTATCAAGCGTTTTATGGAATCTCTGGTACTGCCCAATATCGATAACGAGTACCGCACCGTAAGAGCGAGAGATGAACTTCCGCAGAGTTCATCGGGCAGAACAATAATGACTGCAGAACCAAAGTTTGTACCTGAAGAAGCGGTGGGAATTACACTTTGCGATAAGGCGGAATTTAAGGTGCGGCTTATCGACTGTGTCGGTTATATGATACCTGCGGCACTTGGCGTTAATGAAGAGGGTGAGCCGAGAATGGTCTCAACCCCGTGGAGTGACCGTCAAATGCCAATGACCGAGGCGGCGGAAATCGGCACGAAGAAGGTAATTGCGGAGCATTCCACCATCGGGCTTGTAGTAACAACCGACGGAAGTGTTACCGACATCCCGCGTGAGGAGTATGTAAATGCGGAAGAACGGGTGATTGGTGAACTCAAAGCGATCGATAAGCCGTTTATTATTCTGTTAAACTCTGCACATCCCAAAGATGCCGAGACCGAGAAATTACGTGCAGACCTTGCAGAAAAATACGGCGTAACTTGTATTGCGGTTAACTGTCTTACCTTGGATGAGCCGGAGATAAACGAAATTTTGCAAAAAGTTTTGTTTGAATTTCCGGTAAGCGAAATGCGTGTAAATATTCCGGGATGGGTACTTGAATTACCAAGTGACCACGGCATAAAAGCCGAACTTTACAACGTGATTTTTGAAAGTGCCAAGCAGGGTAGAAAAATACGTGATGCAGAACTTTGCGTAAGAAATCTTGCTGACTGTGATACAATCTCCAACGCAAGTGTGCGGAATATCGACCTCGGAAGCGGGATGATAAGTCTTGATGTGCACCTGCCGCGTGAACTCTTTTATTCAACATTGTCAAAGCAAAGCGGATTTGATATCAAAAGCGATGGGGATCTCTTGCCGCTGCTTACAAAACTCAAAGGCGTCAATGAGGAATATAAGAGGGTAGAGGAAGCACTGAACTCCGCACGGGATACGGGTTACGGTATCGTTATGCCAAATAGTGAAGAGATGAAATTAGAGGAGCCGGAAATAGTAAAACACGGAAGTTCATATGGTGTAAAACTCCGTGCAAGTGCACCGTCTATACATATGCTCCGTGCCGACATCACAACGGAAGTTTCACCCATTGTAGGAAGTGAAAAACAATCGGAGGAACTTGTGACAAACCTGCTTTCCGAGTTTGAGAGTGATCCGCTCCGTATTTGGGACACAAATATTTTTGGAAAGTCCCTTTATGAATTGGTAAATGACGGATTACACAACAAACTTGTGCGTATGCCTGAGGATGCAAGAGAAAGGCTCTCAGAGACCATTGAACGCATTATAAATGAATCCTGCACAGGGCTTATATGTATTATAATTTAACATATGTGACGAGGGTTTTGGTACGTGCCGAACCCTCGTCAATTTTTTGTAAATTTTATATATTAGAGATTGACTTTGAAAATTAAATATAGTATAATTCCATTATACATATTTTTAGATTGGGGAATAGTAATGGAACTGGATTTTAAAGACCTATTGTTGATGTTATGGCAAAAAATATATTGGGTAATTACCGCTGCCGTCCTTGGTGGTGCAGTTGCTTTCTTGGTATCATATTTTATGATGACACCGATTTATTCCGCAACCGCATCCCTCTATGTATATAACGGTGAGAAAATTTCCGACCGTGTATCGCAGAGTGACCTTGTGGCGTCCCAGCAACTTGTTGAAACTTACATAGTTATTTTAAAGAGTGACTCTGTACTTGAAGAGGTTTCACGCCGTACAGGTGATGAGTTTACCGCTGAGGAAATCCGCGATATGCTCTCTGCAAGTTCAACCAACGGTACAGAAGCATTTACAATTACCGTAAGAAATAAAAATCCTGAGACCGCACAACGTCTCGTTAATACAGTTATTGAGGTTCTCCCCGGAGAAATTATCCGTGTCGTAAAGGCAGGTGCGGTTGAGATTATCGACCGTGCAAAGGTTCCGGAAGATCCCTCTAGCCCGAATATCCCGCTTAATACTGCGGTTGGTATTCTTCTCAGTTTCGTTCTCTGTGTCGCAATTATCATTGCTCGTTCCATGTTCGATACCACGGTTCACAGTGAGGACGACCTTAGCGAGTTTAATATTCCGATTCTTGGTGTAATCCCTGCTCTTGATATGGAAACACCGGATAATTACAGTTAGAGAAGGGAATAGGAAATAATGAGCAATAATGAAACCAAACAGTCATTAAAATCTGCGGCGAAAAACGCAAAAGAGCAGAAAATAGTTAATGCCAGAATTGAAAATATCAAACTTGACAGAAAGAATATGCTTACAAAGAAGTCATCATTCACTGTTAAGGAAGCGTATAACTCCGCACGTACAAATCTTCTGTTCTTAAAGAAAGATAAGGGTTGTCAGCGTCTCGCATTTACAAGTTGTTACCCTAGTGAAGGTAAGACAATCAACTGCGTTAATATGGCAATCTCCCTTTCACAGAACAACAAGAAAGTTCTTCTTGTCGACTGCGATATGCGTCGCCCCCGTATCCGTCATATGTTTGACGTACCGGCATCCCCCGGCCTTTCCGAGCATCTTGCAGGTATCGAGGAGACTCCGATGATCAGAGAAGCGAAGGATTATCCTAATTTATCACTCCTTACCGCAGGTAAACGTCCTCCGAATCCGGCAGAACTTTTATCCTCTGATGCAATGATTGAAATGCTTGATAAACTCTCAAGTGAGTATGATTATATCCTTTTGGATACACCGCCTGTTAACGTAGTTACCGACGCCGCAGTATTAAAACGTGCGGTACACGGATACCTGATGGTTGTTCGTGCAGGTATGACACAACACGATGAAGTAACCGCGGCACTTGCAAAACTCGAACAGTTGGAAGCAAACGTTCTCGGCTTCATCTTAAACGATGCGTTTACACAGGGTGGCTCACGTTATGGTCGTTACGGTCGTTACAGCCGCTATGCAAGATACCGCAAGTACAGCAATTACAGCGAGACGGGTGACGGCAAGTACGGTTACCGTTACGGCGGTTATCGTTACGGTTACGGTTACGGCACCGGTTATGGTTACGGTGGCGGCTACGGCGAGTATAAATAGAGCCGGGGTGAGGCTTAATGCGTATTGATTTCCACGCACACATCCTCCCACATGCGGATCACGGCAGTTCTTCTGTTGAATCATCCGTAAAGCAACTTGAAGAGGCAAAAAAGGCAGGCGTTGACTTTATTGTCGCAACCCCGCACTTTTACCCATATAAGCATAACGTTGATTCCTTCCTCCATCGAAGAAATCGCGGATATGAAAAAATCAAGACAAAACTTGATGAACTTCAGATTCAATGCAGATTAGGTGCAGAGGTTATGCTCTGTGAAGGACTTGAGAACCTTGAAGGACTTGAAAAACTTTGTATTGACGGAACACCCGTTATGCTTTTGGAACTTCCTTTCAGGGAAATAACACCTCGTCTTATCACCTCTGTTTGCAATATTATGGAGATGGGCATTGTCCCGATTCTTGCACATATTGACCGTTATACGGTTAAAAACGTCAACTCGGTTTTGCGTGTAGGAACCGCATCTCAACTTAATGCAGAAGCCTTCTTCCGTATTTTCAAAAGAGGAAAGGCGATAAAAGCGGTAAAACACGGCGTTATTCAAGCACTTGGTAGTGACGCCCACGAGGACCGAATGAATTGTTACAGTGAATTTGCCCGTGCACTTAAAAAAATCGGGCCGGAGCATGAGTCACGCATTATGCAAAGTGCGGCAGACTTGTTAAACATTTGATAAGTAAGGTCTTAAACCTTTCTTATATACACTACGAAGTAAGGAGAGATAACATGAAAAAGTTTTTATCATTAGTTATCGCAATGGCAATGCTTGCTACTATGGCACTTGCCGCAGTGCCGTCTGATTTCTCAGACATTCCTAACGACTGGTCAAAAACTGCTATTGAAAATGCAATTAACAATGGCTTATTGAACGGCTCAAATGGAAAAATCAATGCTGGTTCAAACTTAACCCGTGCTGAAATGTGTGCTATCATCACACGTGCAGCAAAGGCACAGTATGCAGCATCTATCAGTTTTACTGACGTTGCATCTGCTAATTGGTTCTATAACGAAGTTGCAAAGGCAGTAGGTATGGAAGTATTCAACGGTGACGGCAAGACCGCTCGTCCCAACGCTCCCATCACCCGTGAAGAGACAATGGCTATCGTTGCTCGTTTCTTAAAACTTGACAACGTTAACACCGCTGCAGAACTCGGTAAGTTCTCCGATGCTGCTAATGTTTCCAATTGGGCAAAGGATAACGTTGCTGCTATGATTAACTCCGGTTACATCCAGGGCTCCAACGGCAAGATCAACCCCAAGATGAACATCACCCGTAAAGAGTTCGCTGCAATCATGGACCGTGTAGTTACTACCTACATCTCCGATAAGAATGCAGTTACCAAGGATCTTACCAACACTATGATTAACACCATCGGCGGTGGCGTAACCCTCAGCAATATGACCATCAACGGCGACTTAATCATCGGTGACGGTGTTGGCACCGGTATCATCACCTTAAACAACGTTAAGGTTACCGGCCGACTCCTCGTTCGTGGCGGTAAGGAAGTAAACTTTACCGGCGGTTCTGTTAACAAGATTACCGTTGCTTCCGACAACTCCACCGTTAACATCAGTGCTACCACTACCTATACCGAAGCAAACGGTAAGGTATTAGACGATGCAATTGATTCCAAGATCGTTGTTGCTAAGCCCGCTTCCTCAGGTGGCGGCGGTGGCGGCGGTGCACCTGCTACCAAGAACCCCGAAGAACTCATCTCCTACAAGATGACCGTTGCAGGTTCCGAGGTTGAAGGTGTTGTTACCGGCGATGCTACCAACGGTTACACCGTAAACGTTGACTTAAGCACTAAGAATGCAGATGATTACATCACTACCGGTATCGCAGACACCAAGTATGGCTCTGATCTTAAGATCGGCGGCAAGACAGTTAAGACCGATGTTGATGTTTCTGTCTATGACCTTTTCGTTGCTATCGGATTGCGTTCTGAGATCTTAAATTCATTGGACGGAAATAGTGACATTCAAGTTGGTGTTGCAGATCTTATTCTTGGTGACATAGTTACTTATGTTAATAAAAACACCAATGATAATGTTACTACTCTTGATGATGTAGTAAAGGAAGTTGAAGAAGGTAAATACGAGATTTACGCAACCATGACTCACGACGGCAAGACCACTAACGTTACCTTCGTGTTCGAGTTCTAATAAAGATTTGACTGACGTTTGTGTGCGTCCTTGGTCCTTCCGAGGACGCACATTTTCGATTTTGAGGAGTGTAATGATATGAAACTGTGGAAGAAAATAGTTCTTTCAATTATCGCATTAATAATTGCGGCAACTGCATTTGTAACCGTATGGCAGTGGGAGAATATCAAGGCACTCTACCTTTTTGCAACCAATACCGATGAACAGATTGAAAAAATGGCAGAGGAGTCGCACAAAACCAAAGAAGAAGTGCTAAGCCAATATGAAGGAATAACCGTTACCGACTTAACGCCCGAACAGGAAAATGCAATTATTTCCGGCGAGATGACCGTTGAGGAAGCGGTAAAGGAAATTGATAAAAGCGACACCGCAGTAAATGAAAGCAAACCGCAAAAACAGGAGACAAAACCTGTAGATAAAAAAACAGAGATTGTAAATAAGTATTTAAAACAGATTTATGCACTTAAAGCAGAGTTTTTAGGAAAACTCGCAAATCTTAAGGACGAGGCTCAGGCGGAGTTTTACAAATTTCCGTTACCTGAGCGTACAAAGGCGAATAAAACCGCCGTTATGACCGATAAACTTATCGACTGTTATGAACTTGAAAATCAATGTGACATTAAAATAGAGGCACTACTTAAAGAATTAAAAACAGAACTTGAAAAAATAAACGCTGATACCGCAATCGTTGCGGAAATCAGAAAAGCATATAAAGAAGAAAAAAGCGTCAAAAAGGCGTATTATATAAAACTTGCATCTGATTAAATTTGAGGGGATAAAATATGTGGAAGTATTCAAAATACCGTAAACCAATAGTGCTCATATTAGATATGCTAATATTGGTACTTTGCAGTTTGTTTGTGTTCATTCTATCACCGAAGGGAAATGGTGTAGGACGCGATATAGTAAGTGCTTTGCCCGATATGTTGCTTCTTTACGGATGTATTTTTATAGCACAGATTGTGTTTAAAAGTTATAACACTCTGTGGCGTTATGCGGAAAGTAGAGAGTATCTTGTCCTGATGTGTGGTGCAATAAGCGGAACGCTTCTGTTCACCATTCTTACAGACACTGTTTTAACAAGAAAGGTGTCTCATCTTTACGTATTTACAACCGTTACTATGTCCATCGTTATAGTAATGTTGGTGCGTTTTATGTACCGTGCGTACAGAAGAAGTGTTTTAAGTAAAACGAGAAAAACAAAACGCAGAGTTGTTATCGTCGGTGCAGGCGGTGCAGGTGTTGCTCTGTATAAAGAAATTTCTACAAATCACGATAGTCCGTATAGTCTGGCGTTCTTTGTAGACGATGATCCGTACAAAATCAACTGCAGAATAAACGGTGCGGAAATTAAGGGCCCGATTTCAAGCCTTCCCGAAATTATCGGAAACCAAAAGGCGTATATTGACGAAATAATCATTGCAATTCCGTCAATTTCCAATACACGAAAAAAAGAAATCGTTGACATTTGCAATAAGACCGATATCCACGTTAAAATTCTTCCCGGTACACTTGATATTATTATGGGCGATGGCAATAAGGAACTTTTAAGCAGGGTGCGAAACGTAAGCATTGAGGACCTTTTAGGCCGTGATCAGGTAATGCTTGACGTTGCAGGTGTTAACTTCCTTATCCGTGAGAAAACCATTCTTGTAACCGGAGGCGGCGGTTCAATCGGTTCTGAACTTTGCCGTCAGATTGCATCTATAGGTCCGGAAAGACTTGTTATTGTGGATATCTATGAAAATAACGCATACGAAATCCAGCAGGAGTTGCTATCCACATATCACAAGAAAATTAATATTTTTGTAGAAATTGCATCTGTTCGTGACGAACAGAGATTAAACGCTGTTTTTGAAAAGTACAAGCCTGACGTTGTGTTCCATGCCGCGGCACATAAGCACGTGCCCCTTATGGAATCATGCCCCGGTGAGGCGATTAAAAACAACGTGTTCGGCACATGGAATACAATACGTGCAGCAGAAAAGTGCGGCGTTTCACGTTTTGTCCTCATATCAACCGACAAGGCGGTTAACCCCACCAACGTAATGGGTGCTACAAAGCGTGTGTGTGAAATGATGCTCCAGACAATGAGGGATTCCGAGTGTGAGTTTATTGCGGTGCGTTTCGGTAACGTGCTCGGCTCTAACGGTTCTGTAATTCCGCTCTTTAAAAAGCAGATTGAAAACGGTGGTCCGATAACTATAACCGACAAGCGTATTATCCGTTACTTTATGACCATTCCCGAAGCGGCACAACTTGTGCTTCAGGCGGGTGCAATGGCTAAAAAGTCTGAGGTTTTTGTACTTGATATGGGTGAGCCGGTGAAGATTTTATCCCTTGCGGAAAATCTTATAACCCTTTCCGGATTAAAGCCGTATGAGGATATTAAGATTGTTGAGGTAGGTCTCCGTCCGGGTGAGAAACTTTATGAAGAACTTCTTGTTAAGTCCGACGAACTTATAAAAACTGCAAATCAGAAGATTTTCATCGAAAAGCAGGAGCCGATTTCCCGTGAATGGATGGAAGCGTCTATTGCTCGACTTAAAGTTGCAATAGATAATGGGGATAGTGCAGAAATCGTCGAAATTCTCCACGAAATCGTTCCCACATTCAAAGATCCGAATAAGGTAAATTCCGAGGCGGTTGCCAAGGGCGAATTATAAAAAAATAAAAAGCCAATAATCTTTGTGATTATTGGCTTTTTTTATGCATTTACTATTTGCTTTTTTATAAATTTTATGTATAATATTCTTATATGACAGGTGAGGCATAGGTTTTCCCTCACGATGTATGGAGGTAGAGTTATGAGCAGAAAGATTGCCCGTGAAATTGCGGTACATATGGTTTATGAATACGGATATCAGTGTAACACCGCAAGTGAAATACTTGAAGAACGCTTAAATCCTGAGTTTTTATCCACTCTGGATGACGATCTTATTTTATACCGTGACTTTGCCAATGAGCAGATGGGATACGTAAACGACGTTGTCGGCGGCGTTGTTGTTCACGAGGAAGAAATTGACGATCTTATACAGAAATATTCAATCGGATGGAATATAAAGCGTATATCCCGAATTGCGAGAGCGATTTTACGCGTTGCAATTTTTGAGATAAAGTTCTATGACGACGTCCCCACAGGCGTTGCAATCAACGAGGCGGTAGAACTTACCAAGCGTTACGACACCAAGGAAACCTCCGCGTTTGTAAACGGAATTTTAGGCAAAGTTGCAAGAGGAGAGTAGTTATGACCGCTCTCGGTTTTGATACAAGCAATTATACCACATCAACGGCATTATACGGCGACACCGTGAAGAACTGCTCACGCCTACTACCCGTGCGTGAGGGTGCACTGGGACTTCGTCAGTCCGATGCCGTTTTTTCGCATATAAACGCAATATACGATCTGTTAGATGAGTTGTATACCGATTTTAACGGTACCGTGGATGCGGTGGGCGTAAGTTATGCACCACGCCGTGTTGAAGGTTCGTATATGCCGTGTTTTAAGGTTGGAGAGACGGTTGCAAAAAGTATTGCAAGAGCACTTAACGTACCTTGCTTTGCCTTTTCACATCAGGAGGGACACCTTGCGGCGGCACTTTTCACCACCGGAAATGAGGAACTCCTTGAAAAAACATTTTTAGCATGGCATCTGTCCGGCGGTACAACCGAACTTCTTTTGGTAAAACCCGGACTCATTGCTGAAAAAATCGGTGGTACAACCGATATTTCCGCAGGGCAGTTAATTGACAGAACGGGTGTGGCACTCGGAATGAAATTCCCCTCCGGCAGGGAACTAGACGGCATTGCCGTGGATGTAAAGCCTTTTAAAATTAAGGAAAAAGATTTATCCTTCTCACTTTCCGGCATGGAAAATAAAGTGAAGGAAATGAATGAGGAAAAGACGCACGTTGCAGGTTTTGTTATGCACACGGTGGCGGATATAATATGCCGCACAACACAATCGGCACTGAAAATGTTTGGAGACCTTCCCGTACTTGTAACGGGCGGTGTAGGCGGCAGTAGTGTACTACGCAGGAAGATGCAGGGGGCAATTTTTTGTGAGCCGAAATACAGTGCGGACAACGCATTGGGCATTGCCGCCCTTGCTCATTTTAAAGGTGGTAAGTAAATGAGAGGACATATCTTCACGGTAACTGAGGCAAATCAGTACCTGAAAAACCTTATGGAGGCGGATAAAAACCTTTCGCTTATCTATATTAAAGGTGAAATATCAAACTATAAATTCCATTCCTCAGGTCATCATTATATGACACTTAAGGATGAGAGTGGTGCCATCCGTGCGGTTATGTTTAAGTATGACGCGGTAAAACTGAAATTCCGTCCTGAAAGTGGTATGAAGGTTATTGCAAAGGGTAAAATCACCGTTTATCCACGTGACGGTCAGTACCAACTTTATATTGCCGATATGATCCCTGACGGCGTGGGTGCTCTTTACGTTGCATTCGAGCAACTTAAGAAAAAACTTGCAGCAGAAGGACTTTTTAATCCCGAACATAAGAAACCCTTGCCGAGATTTCCCAAAACAATAGCCCTTGTAACCTCACCTACAGGTGCGGCGGTACGGGATATGTTGCGGATACTCAAGGCTCGATGGAGTGGTGCTAAAATTTTAATCTATCCCGTCCTGGTTCAGGGTGAAGGGGCACCGCCCGACATAATCGATGCAATCAATACGCTAAACGCTAACAATGCCTGCGACCTGATAATAACCGGACGTGGCGGCGGCTCGATTGAGGACTTGTGGGCGTTTAACGACGAGGGTGTTGCACGGGCAATTTTCGCATCCCGCATACCCGTAATTTCGGCGGTAGGCCATGAGCCTGACGTTACAATTGCGGATTTTGTAGCGGACGTACGTGCCGCAACCCCGTCCAATGCGGCGGAACTTGCCGTGCCGGATATTATGCATTTAAAACGCAATCTTTACGATATGAATGCAAGACTAAACGGTGCGGTAATAAGTAAACTTAAAATCAGTAAAGAACGATTGGAGCGACTTTCCGCCCGTCCCATTATGCAAAGTCCCATGAATTACTTTGCAGAGCGGAGAATAACTCTTGACCGTATAAGTGACAGATTGGTCAATGTTATAAAGCAGAAAAATGCGTCAAATCGCGAGGTTTTTGTTCGCCTTGCGTCTAAACTTGATGCAATGAGTCCGCTTAAGGTTTTAGGTCGAGGATACAGTTTTGCCACCGACGAGGGCGGCGACATTATTAAGTCTGTTGACAATGTAAAGAGCGGCGACCAAATCACAATGTGTGTGCAGGATGGTAAAATCAACTGCACGGTAAAGAATACCGAAAGGAGTAAGTAGGTTATGTCTGAAAAAATAACTTTTGAAGCATCCGTTATGCGTCTTGAAGAAATTGTACGTTTACTTGAAAGGGGAGACGCACCTCTTGACGAGTCTCTTAAACTTTTTGAGGAAGGTACCGCCCTTATTTCAGGTTGTTCTAAAATGCTTGAAAATGCAGAGCAGACGGTTTTAAAACTCACGAAGAAGAGTGACGGAACTCTTGAAGAAACTCGCTTTGACGGTGAGGAGGAATAATATGAATTTCAAGGAAATGTTAAATGGCTATGCAGAGGAGATAAATGCAGCACTTGCGGCGTCCCTTGACGGTGAAAATCTTCCGCAAAAGAAGGTTTTCGACGCAATGGCATATAGTTTAAATGGCGGTGGAAAGAGAATTCGCCCTATATTGGTGCTCGAATTTGCACGTCTTGCAAAGGTCAGTAAGGAAAAGGCGATGCCCTTTGCCTGTGCTATCGAAATGGTGCATACATACTCACTTATCCATGATGACCTTCCCTGTATGGACGATGATGCCCTCCGCAGAGGCAGACCTACCTGCCACATCGCATATGACGAAGCAACCGCAGTACTTGCGGGAGACGGCCTTTTAAACTACGCTTATGAAACAATGCTGGATGCAGATGTTCCTGCAGAAACAAAACTAAATGCAATATCCGCACTTGCAAAAGCGTCAGGTGTTTACGGTATGATCGGCGGTCAGATTGTTGATATGGAAGGCGAGGAGAGGGCACTTTCTGCATCCGAACTTACCGAAATGCACAGAATGAAAACAGGTGCACTTATTCGTGCCGCTTGTGAAATGGGTGCATATCTCGGTGGCGGAGATGAAAATCTTTTAGACGCTGCAAGACGGTATGCGGATGCTCTGGGCCGTGCGTTCCAGATTCAGGATGACGTATTAAACGTAATCGGCACGGCAGAGGAAATGGGTAAAGACGTAGGAAACGATGCGGAAAGCGGAAAGAGTACGTTTGTTACATTAAACGGCCTTGATGCTTGTATCAAGGATGTAAATGACCTCACCAACACCGCAGTAGATGCGGTAGCGGGAATTGAGGGCAGCGAATTCCTCACAGAACTTGCAAAAAGTCTTGCAACCCGTAAAAATTAGGTTGATTAACACCCCTTGATATGGGGTAAAAAATGTGTTATACTATAATGTGCAAAAAATATTGGGTGGCAGTATCCTAGTCAAAAATTTCGTATCCTAAGGCGGGCCTAAAAATCCGCAAAAGGGCACATCGATGAAGTCCCTGGTGTTTGCTTCTCTCGCCCAGATTGGGGTGGATGCTGGGGGTTAAGGCTTTCGGGCGGCTTACAATGGCATGTATACCCGACCCGACTGCCGTGGAGACCCGAATTCGTTGGAAGCCTATATATTCCAAGTAGTTGACGGACGACCTACGGTTCGGGGTAGAACCTGCAATGCGGTGGAAGGGCATGACCCGACTTGCTGTGTGCAGAGTAGCCTGCCTTGAGTGGTGCGTGCGGATGGGAGAATCAGGCAACGTGTTCTGTGGCCACAGTTCACGTGTCATTGCTCTCTGAAATACGTTCTGCAAAAGAGGCTAAGAGACGGAGTTTTTGTTATAGAAAATATCTAGGCTGTCTTCGCAGATAAGGGATTGCAGTGCGGACTAAGTGGCGATTCGGTGTCGATGCAGGTAACACTTCGAGGTGCCCTTTAAAGGGAAACCGCCCTCATTGGCAACAAAGGGTAGGGCATTGTGAAATACTACCGAACCAAAGCCGTAAAGTTTACCTTATCTGCCACCCAGATTTTATTATGTAATTTCAGGAGGTCATGGTCTTGAAAAAAGGCAATGGCAAAAGTGTTAATATACGTTGGGCACTTACAACTCTTGTCTGGAGTTTTGTGCTTTCAATGGCTTTTCGCTTCGGGTCAGACGTTGCACTTTCAAGTGTAAATCTTCCCGTTGCGTTTGTAATTTTACTTATAGTTATTTTAATTGGTATTGGTTTTGATGTTTTGGGTGTTGCAACCGCAACTGCAGATGAAGTGCCTTTCCACGGGATGGCGGCAAGGCGTATCCCTTGGGCGAAACGCTCACTTGCCCTTATCCGCAATGCGGACAAGGTATCGAGTTTCTGTAACGATATAATCGGCGATATCTGCGGAATTATAAGCGGTGCGATTACCACGGTAATCATTGTTCGTATTCCGTTTGAAGGAGTATTACTTACGGTTACAACCCTTGCGATAACAGGTGCGGTTGCCGCACTTACAATTGGCGGCAAGGCACTTTGTAAAGGTCTTGCAATGAATAACGCGAATTCGGTTTTAATGTTTGTAGGCAGAGTAATTTATATATTCAAGAAAGATTAAACAGGTGGATTTGAATGGATATGCAGCTACTTGACAGTGTAATATCGGCTGAGGATCTTAAAAATCTCTCGGTAGATCAGTTGTATAAACTGTCGGATGAAATGCGTGAATTTTTAATAAAGCACATATCCGAAACCGGCGGTCATTTGGCGTCAAATTTAGGCGTTGTTGAAATGATGCTTTGCATCCATAAAATTTTTGACACATCAAAGGATAGACTTGTTCTCGATGTCGGACATCAGTGTTACGTCCATAAAATGCTCACCGGTCGCCGTGACGGATTTGACAATCTGCGTCAATATGGCGGTATGGCAGGATTTTTAAGACCTGACGAGAGTGTGCACGACGCTTGCGTTTCAGGACATGCGTCAAACTCTGTTTCCGTGGCACTTGGTATGGCACGTGCCCGTACGTTAAAGAGAGAAGACTATAGCGTAATTGCGGTAATCGGAGACGGTGCCCTTACCGGCGGTCTTGCGTATGAGGCACTCAACGATGCGGGACAAAGCGGTGAACCGCTTATTATCATATTGAATGATAATGAAATGTCCATTACTGAAAACGTAGGAGCAATGACAAATCACTTGTCAAAACTGCGTTTAAAACCCAGATATTTGTATTTCAAAGATAAATATAGGAAGTTTATGAAGAAAGCACCGGGCGGTATGGCGGTTGATAAGGTAATTCATTCTGTTAAAAATTCCTTCAAACGTGCGTTTCTCCCTTCGTCTTTCTTTGAAAATATGGGCTTTACTTATCTCGGTCCATCTGACGGTCACGATATAAAATATACCCTCTACCTTTTGGAACTTGCACGAGATCTTGCCCGTCCTGTGATTATTCACTTAACCACGAAAAAAGGTAAAGGATATAAATATTCAGAAGAAAATCCTCAGGATTTCCACGGCGTGTCTTGCTTTGACATCGGCTCCGGTACACCGGTTAAAAAAGGCGGAAAATCCTTCTCATCGGTTTTTGGCGAAAAACTTGTGTCCCTTGCAGAAAAAGATGCAAGAATATGTGCCATAACCGCCGCAATGCAAACAGGTGTCGGACTTTCCGGCTTTGCGGAAAAATATAAAGAACGATTTTTTGACGTTGGTATTGCGGAAGGACATGCGGTGGCACTTTCTGCAGGCCTTTCCCGTGCGGGAATGGTGCCTGTGTGTGCGATTTATTCCACTTTCCTGCAACGTGCATACGATATGCTCATCCACGACGTTGCAATATCAAAGGAACACGTGATTTTCGGTGTTGACCGTGCAGGTCTTGTAGGCGAGGATGGTGAGACGCATCAGGGCAGTTTTGACGTAGCCTATCTTTCATCAATCCCCAATATGCAGATTTTGGCACCGTCGGATTTTGCGGAACTTGAAGCGATGCTCGAATATGCTGTCTGCGAAATGGATGGTCCGGTTGCCATCCGATACGGTCGTGGCGGCGAAGGAAAGTTTAAGGAAAACTCTTTTGAAAATGCGTCCCTTTCGGTAAAAATGAAGGACGGCGATAAAGTTACTCTGGTTACCTACGGTACAATGATAAACGAGGTTATTGCCGCATCCGAAAAGTGCGAGGGTTGTGAGGTTATAAAGTTAAATTCTCTCGCTCCGCTTGATTTGAGTTGTGTGATTGAATCCGTTAAGAAAACGGGAAGAATTATCGTATGCGAAGATGTCTGCAATAAAGGATGTATTGGCGAAAAAATTGCCGCAACCATTGCTAAAGAAGGTATCTCGGCAAAAGTTATTCTTGCGAACACCGGTGACGATTTCGTATCTCACGGTGCGGTATCAAAACTTTACGAGCAGTGCGGAATAGATGCAGACAGTATATTAAAGAAAATTTTGGAGGCGTAGCCGTTGGCTAAAACAAGACTTGATGTTGCACTTGTAGAGCGTGGGCTTATTACAAGTCGTGAACGTGCAAAGACTACTATAATGAGCGGCCTGGTGTACGTCAATGGTCAAAAGGCCGACAAAGCGGGCGACACGGTCCGTGACGATGATAAAATCGAGGTGCGTGGCGACACGCTTAAATATGTAAGCCGTGGCGGTCTTAAACTTGAAAAGGCAATGGCGGAATTCCCCATAACCCTTGAGGGCAAGGTGGCAATGGACATAGGTGCATCCACCGGCGGTTTTACCGACTGTATGCTTCAAAACGGTGCGGTAAAAGTTTTTGCGGTTGACGTGGGATACGGTCAACTTGCCTGGTCACTTCGTACCGATGCTCGTGTTGTTAATATGGAGCGAACCAATATCCGTTACGTTACCGAAGATGACATAGGAGAGAAAATAGATTTTGCGTCAATTGACGTTTCGTTTATTTCCTTATCCCTTGTGCTTAAACCCTGCCGTGCTTTATTAAACGATGGCGGTGAGGTAGTGTGCCTTGTAAAACCGCAGTTTGAAGCAGGACGAGAAAAGGTGGGCAAGAAGGGCGTTGTCCGTGATCCGGCAGTTCATCTTGAAGTGCTTGAGAATTTCTTAACTCACGTCAGCGATGCAGGTTTCGTTCTGTCGGGCATTACCTATTCACCCATAAAGGGGCCGGAAGGCAATATCGAATATTTAGGATATCTCAAAACGCAAGGAGAGCCTTGCGAGGTTGATTTAAAGGCGTTGGTTGATGCGTCACATCAAGATTTAAAGGGGTAGTGTATATGAAAAAAATAATGATGCATCCAAATCCCACCCGTGATATCAATTTGGAAAATACACGCAAAATAGCACAGTTTTTAACATCCCGTGGCATTGAGGTAACGATACCTGAAGACGTTGCAACGGTTGACTATCCCTGTTTCAAAATTCTTCCATTTGAAGAGGCGGTTTGTGATGCGGATATGATTATCTCTCTTGGCGGCGACGGCTCTATTCTTCATACCGTTGCAAAAACCGCAGGAATGGGAATTGAAATTCTCGGCATCAATAGCGGAAGAATGGGCTATATGGCAGAAATTGAAGCGGACGAGTTTGATTATCTTGAGCAAGTGCTTGACGGCAATTACATTGTGGAAGAGCGTATGATGATAGACGTGGCAATTCGCCGCGGTCAGGATATAATTGCAGAGGGTTCCGGTCTTAACGACGTTGTCGTTGCAAAGACCAACCGACTTAAAATCATAGATATAGACGTTTACGCAGACCGTTCCTTCATTTCTCACTATCAGGGTGACGGTGTTGCCATTGCAACGCCCACCGGCTCTACGGCATATTCAATGTCCGCAGGAGGCCCGATTGTAGATCCGATAACCGAAAGTATTACAATTACTCCGATTTGCACACATTCCCTTTCTGCAAAGCCAATCGTTCTTTCATCCAAACGTGAGATTTCCGTACAAGCCCTGTCACGAGTTGAGGGTTCAATAGGTGTCAGTGTTGACGGCTCGTCACCGGTTGAATTAAACTATGGTGATCAGGTAATTATAAAACGTTCAAACCATATGACGAAGTTGGTACGCGTTAAAAACATCAACTTCTACGATATTCTTTGCACAAAACTTTCAGACAGGAGGTTCGATGCCAATTGAAACTTCAAAGACAGTCTAAGATTTTACAGTTAATTGAGCAATATGACATAGAAACCCAGATGGAACTCACTGAATATTTAATTCGTGCGGGTTTTGATACAACTCAGGCAACGGTTTCCCGTGATATAAAGGAACTTCGCCTTGTCAAAACCGCATCAAAAAGCGGCAGGAATAAATACGCCGCCGCAACCGGTCAGGCAGAAACAGGTTTCTCCGGCCGTCTCCGCACGATTTTCCGTGAGGGTGTGCTTTCCTATGACTATGCACAGAACATCGTTGTAATCAAGACCATGCCGGGCCTTGCCTCGGCAGCATGCTCGGCACTTGACGGTATGCACCTTGCCGACGTTGTCGGCACTATTGCAGGTGATGATACGGGCTTCCTCGTACTTCGCACAACGGAAAGTGCACACGCATTTTGTGACGATTTAAAGAAAATGCTTGAATAATTGCAGGAGGTGAGCCTTGTGCTGAAACTTTTGCATATCGAAAATATTGCAATAATTGAAAAGTGTGATATAGAATTCGGCACGGGCTTTAACGTTCTTACCGGTGAAACCGGTGCGGGTAAATCGATTATCATCGATGCTATCTCGGCGGTTTTAGGTCAGAGAAGCAGTCGCTCATTGGTGCGGTCGGGTGCAGACAGAGCATTTGTCTCCGCCCTCTTCGAAACCACGGAAAATGCAGAACTTTGGCTCCGTGAGCAGGGCTTTGAGGTCGAAGGGGAACTATTGCTCCAGCGTGAGATTACCCCTGATGGAAAAACCACCTGCCGTGTAAACGGTAAACCTATCTCCGTGGGGCTCTTAAAGTCGCTGGGTGACACCCTACTGAATATCCACGGTCAACACGACAGCCAAAGTTTGCTCGATACAGAACATCATGCCGAATATATCGACCGTTTTGCGGAAAAGGAAACTTATGAAGCCATTTTCGCTCGATATGAAAGTGAATATAACAGATTTTTAGACCTTACCCGTGAACTAAAAGTGCTAAGTATGTCGGAGCAGGAGTATGTGCGTCGTGTGGATATGCTCCGATATCAGATAGAAGAACTTGAGGGAGCAAACCTTAAAGCGGGAGAGTATGACGAACTTATTGAGCGTCGTACAATGCTCAGAAACGCCGCGAAAATTACAGAATCCCTCAACTTGGTAGCGTCCCTTTTTACGGGGGATGATGAACGTGCGGGAATTATATCCGACTTAGGCGGTGCCGAACGTGCATTGTATGGACTTAAACTTTCCGATACCGACGATATTACCGCACGGGTTGGCGAACTTCTTGCCAATGCACAGGATGTATCCCAAGATGTAAACGAAATCTTAAGAAAAATAGACGCATCTCCCGAAGAGATAGAACGGGTTGAAGACAGATGCGACTTCCTAAAACGCCTGACCGTAAAATACGGCGGCAGTGAAGAAGAACTAATTGCACAACTCAACTCATTTAAGGATGAACTTGCAACTATTGAACATTCGGACGAGCGTAAGTGTGAAGTTGAAAAACTTTTAGACGAGTGCGAGAATGAATGTTGGGACCTTGCACAAAAGTTGTTCAATTTAAGACGTCGTACCGCAAGGGACTTTGAGCGGCGTGTAATGAGTGAACTATCCGACCTTGATATGTCAAAGGTTACCTTTGTGGCGGAGATTTCACCTTGTGAAAACTTAGGTGTGCGTGGTGCGGATACCATTGAATTTTTAATATCCACAAACTTGGGTGAGCCGTTAAAACCCCTTGCGAAAATCGCATCCGGCGGTGAAATGGCACGAATTATGCTTGCTCTTAAGAACGTACTTGCGGAGAACGATAAAGTTCAAACCTTGATTTTTGACGAGGTAGACGCAGGTGTCAGCGGCAGGGCGGCACAAAAAGTTGCGGAGAAACTTGCAAAACTTTCCGGCAAAAAGCAAATTCTCTGTGTAACACATCTTCCGCAGATGTCCGCAATGGCGGATACTCATTTCAAGATAGAAAAGGAAGAGGTGGGTGGCAGAACGGTCACCAACGTAACAATTATGGATGATAGCGGCAGAATTCTTGAACTTGCAAGACTTCTTGGCGGTGCGGATATAACCGAAACAACCAAGAACAACGCACGAGAGTTAATAGAAACCGCAAAGAAAATAAAAAAGGAGCAAAACAAATGAAACTCTATGAAGAATTAAAGGCGAGAGGCCTTATTGCACAGACAACCAATGAGGAACTTATTTCTCATATGCTCAATGAAGAGCAGATTACCTTCTACACAGGCTTCGATCCCACGGCAGATAGCCTTCACGTAGGACACTTCCTTGTACTTACCGTTATGAAGCGTCTCCAGATGGCAGGCCATCGCCCCATTGCACTTCTCGGCGGCGGTACCACATTGGTAGGTGATCCCACAGGCAAAACCGATATGCGTAAGATGCTCACTATTGAACAGATTCAGTCCAACGCAGATCGTTTTAAAGAGCAGATGGGCCGCTTTATTGATTTCTCCGATGGCAAGGCAATTATGGTAAATAACGCAGATTGGCTCTGCGACTTAAAGTATCTTGAGTTCTTAAGAGAGATCGGTGTTCACTTCTCTGTAAATCGTATGCTTACTGCAGAATGCTTTAAAAGCCGTCTTGAAAAGGGCCTTACTTTCATCGAGTTTAACTATATGCTTATGCAGAGTTATGACTTCTTAAAACTCTTTGAGACTTACGGTTGCCGTTTAGAGTGCGGTGGTGACGACCAGTGGTCAAACATTTTAGGCGGTACCGAACTCGTTCGCCGTGTTCACGGTGAAGATGTAAATGGTCTTACCTTCACCTTACTTACCACCTCCGAGGGCAAGAAGATGGGCAAGACCGAAAAAGGTGCTGTTTGGCTTGATCCTGAAAAGACTACGCCCTATGAGTTTTATCAGTATTGGAGAAACGTCCGTGACGATGACGTTATCCGTTGCCTTAAGATGCTTACCTTTATGCCGCTTGAAGAAATTGCAGAGTATGAAGGTTTAGAAGGTCAAGAACTCAACCGTGCAAAGAGTCGCCTTGCATATGAACTTACCAAACTTGTTCACGGTGAGGAAGAAGCGAACAAGGCAGACGAGGCTGCAAAATCCCTCTTTACATCCCAGAGCGATTCTGCTAATATGCCATCAACCGACCTTACCGATGCAGACTTTACCGACGGTGCAATTGCCGCCCTTGATCTTTTGGTAAAGTGTGGCTTAACCCCGTCAAAGTCCGAGGCTAGACGTGTTGTTCAGCAGGGCGGACTTGTAGTAAATGATGAGAAGGTTACCGACATTGCAAAGACCTTTACAAAGGATGATTTCAAAGACGGCAAACTTATCATCAAGAAGGGCAAAAAGACCTTCCACAGAGTAAATTACTAAAAATTCAAGACACCGAGAAAATTTTTCTCGGTGTCTTTTTCATTACGTGTGCATAAAATAGAATGAGGTGGTTTTGTGCGGCGTAAATATAAAAAAATCAGAAGAAAATTCCCCGTTTTTTTATTTGCTCTTATATCCCTGGTTTTAGCCATTAGTATATACTACACTATCGTTATAAGACCTATCCTTGAAGAGTACGTAAATGCAGAACTTGCAAACAGTGTGAATCTTATAATAAACGGTAAAACCGCCGAGATTATTGAGAAAAACGGCGTTACATATGAATCGCTCATTTCACTTTCAAGAGATAAGGAGGGGAGGATTCTATCTCTTTATACTAACGTATCCCAAATGAATGCACTTAAACTTGATATAGAAAAGGGGATACTCAGTATGTTGCAGGATACGGATAGTATAGCAGTCGAGGTTCCGGTAGGAAGTCTTATGGGCGGCGAGTTCTTATCGGGCATAGGACCGTGTATTAAAGTTCATGCAGTACCCATAACAAGACTGTTTACCGAATTTGAAAATGAATTCGACTCATCCGGTATCAACCAAACGCGGCACAGGATATTACTTAAGTATAATATTTCGCTTAAAATTTTACTTCCCGGTAAGCGGGACAGTATGAATATAAAAGAGGAAATTTGCATTGCAGAAACCATAATCGTGGGTAATATTCCAAACTTCTATGCGGGAAAATAATTTTCGGAAAACACTATGTATTTTAGCAAATTTATGTTAAAATATAAGATAAAGGACGGTGTCGTTATGGAAAAGAGAATCAAAGAACTTGTTTCCATTTTAAATGAATATAACAGACAATATTATGTTTTTGACAATCCTACTGTTTCAGATTATGAGTATGATATGCTATTGCGTGAACTTGAGGAACTTGAGGCAAAGTATCCGCAGTTTCGCGATCCTGCATCTCCGACACAGCGAGTGGGCGGTGAGGCACTGAAACAGTTTGAGTCATATACACATCCCGTACCACTTGACAGTCTGCAGGACGTTTTTTCTGAAGAGGAACTCTACGCATTTGACGGTAGGGTGCGTGAGGTGCTTGATACACCTGAATACGTAGTTGAACTGAAAATCGACGGACTCTCCGTTGCCCTTGAGTATGAAAAAGGAATTTTTGTCCGTGGTGCAACCCGTGGTGACGGTGCGGTGGGTGAAGATGTTACCGCCAATTTAAAAACGATAAAGACCATTCCGCTTTCAATTGAAAACGCACCTGAACGCCTTATTGTAAGAGGCGAGGTGTATATGCCCTACGAGGTGTTTTTACGCCTTAATGAGGAACGAGAAGAAAGAGAAGAGACACCATTTAAAAACCCAAGAAATGCAGCCGCTGGTGCTTTACGTCAACTTGATTCCAAAATTGCGGCAGAACGAGGGCTTGATATAATCGTATTCAACCTCCAACTTGCAAGTGAATCTGCTCCCGATACACATAGTGAAACTCTGAAATGGCTTTCAAGTTTTGGTTTTAAGGTAAGTCCGCACAGAAAAACATTTACGGATATTAAAGATGCTTATAAAGAAATTCTTAATTTAGGTGAACTTAGAGGAACTCTCCCGTTCCAGATAGACGGTGCGGTTGTCAAGGTAAATAATATAAAAGACCGTGAAAGACTTGGCAGAACCGCAAAGTTCCCCAAATGGGCGGCGGCATATAAGTACCCGCCCGAACAGAAGGAAACCGTGCTTGAAGATATAGTTATTCAGGTCGGAAGAACGGGTGTGCTCACTCCTAATGCGGTACTTACTCCCGTTTATGTTGCGGGTGTTACCGTATCCCGTGCAACTCTGCACAATGAGGACTTTATTCGTGACCGTGACCTTATGATAGGCGACACGGTTGTAATTCAGAAAGCGGGAGATATTATTCCTGAGGTTGTCCGTGTTGTAAAGGAAAAACGCCCGGAGGGTGCGATACCTTATAAAATGCCGGAGGTTTGCCCGGTGTGCGGAAGTCCGGTTTTCCGTATTCCCGATGAGGCTGCAATAAGATGTCAGAACCCCGATTGTCCCGCACAAAGGTCACGGAATATTATCCATTTTGCATCTCGTGATGCAATGGATATTGAGGGACTTGGCCCTGCGGTTGTTGAGGCACTTATCGGTGAAGGGCTTATTTCCGACTCTGCGGATTTATATACACTCAAAAAGGAAAGTATAGCAAATATCGACCGTATGGGCGAAAAATCGGCAGAAAATCTGCTCTCAGCCATTGATGCAAGTCGAGAACGTGACCTTGCCCGTGTAATTTTTGCATTGGGCATCCGCCACGTGGGACAGAAAACCGGAAAGGTTCTTGCTAAACGATTTAAAACTATGGACGCCCTTATGAATGCAACGGTTGATGAATTGAAAACCGTTGATGATATCGGTCTTACCACCGCGGAAAGCATTGTGAATTGGTTTTCTCTTGACCATTCACAGGCACTTATTGCAAGGCTTAAAGAAAACGGCGTGAATATGGAAAGTCTTGAGGCGGTGACAGATACTCGCTTTGAAGGAATGACCTTCGTTTTAACGGGAGCACTGTCACGATTTACTAGGGACAAGGCGTCCGAACTTATAGAGTCATTGGGCGGCAAGGTATCATCCTCTGTTTCAAAGAAAACGACCTACGTTGTCGTAGGTGAGGATGCAGGCTCAAAACTCAGGAAAGCACAGGAACTTGGTATCGCGATTTTAAACGAGGAAGAATTTATAACCCTTTCGGGTATGGAGGTATAGCGTGAATATTTCGGACATGATAGAGTTTGTAAATAAAATATCCGCATTTGAATTTTCCAAGAAGTCATTAGCGGATAGTGTACCCATGTCCGAATTACGCGAGGATCGTGTGGAAAAATCCGATTGCACAATGGAAAGACAAGTAGTTGTCGATAAAGTGGAGGGCGTGTAATGACACTTGCGGAATTATCGCGTAAACTCCAAAATGGTGAGTTTTCAGCCTATGAACTTACAAAAAACTATCTTGAAAAAGAAGACGAATACGGTGCATATCTTTTTAAAAACGAGGACGCAATAAGCGTTGCAAAAGAGATTGACAACCGCCGTTTATCGGGTGAAAAATTGCACCCTCTTGCGGGGATTCCCATTGCAATTAAAGACAATATCGTGACAAAGGGGATGCCGACCACTTGTGCCTCCCGTACCCTTGAAGGCTACATTCCGCCGTATGATGCAACGGTTGTTGAGAAAATAAAAAAAGCGGGAATGCCAATTTTGGGAAAAACCAATATGGACGAGTTTGGTATGGGCTCAACGGGTGAAAATTCCGCATTTTATCCAACTAAAAATCCGAAGGACACAACTTTAGTTCCCGGAGGATCATCGTCAGGCTCCGCGGCTGCGGTGTCCGGCGGACTCGCTCCCGTTGCTCTTGGAAGTGATACGGGCGGCTCTTGCAGATTGCCTGCAACATACTGCGGCGTGGTTGGCTTTAAGCCAAGTTACGGTGCGGTTTCACGCTACGGTCTCATCGCCTTTGCATCAAGTCTTGATCAGATTGGAATAATAGGAAAGTGTGCCGAGGATATAGGCCTTGTTTTCGATTTGATTTCCGGTAGAGATCCGAGGGATATGACAAGTATTGAAACGAAAAATATAAGGATAGACAGACCGCGAGTAAGAAATATTTGCGACTTTAATGACAAGATTTTCAAAACGGTACTTTACGCATACTACATAATTTCATCTGCGGAAGCATACAGCAATTTAAACCGCTACGATGGTGTGTATTATGGCAAATGCCGAAAATTCGGCGAGGAAGTACAAAGAAGAGTCGAACTCGGTGCATATGTATCAGGCCATGAAAACGTGGGCGAATATTATGAAAAAGCAAGTGCCGCACGACGTGCCATTTGTGATAAAATGGACGAGATTTTTAAAGAATGTGACTTTATCGTCACCCCTACGGTAAAAGGGGACGTGCCACAACTCGGCAGTCTTAAAAACGGTGCGGATATGTATGAGTTGGATGAATTTACAACTCTTGCAAATCTGGCGTATCTTCCCGCCATTTCTCTACCGTCGGGAATTACCATTATGGGACGGCGTGGGGAAGATATGTCCCTCATCTCTTATGCACGGGAGGTGGAGAAGAATGGTATATGAAGCGATGATCGGCCTTGAGGTCCATGCGGAACTGAATACAAAGACGAAAATGTACTGTTCCTGCGAGAATGCCTTCGGTGGAGAGCGAAATACACGAATCTGTCCTGTTTGCACAGGCCAGCCGGGCGTCCTTCCCGTTCTTAATAAAGTGGCTGTTGAAAAGGCGATATTAGTCGGACGAATGATGAATTGCACGATTGCAAAAAGAACACGGCAGTATCGCAAACACTACCGATATCCCGATTTGCCCAAAGGATATCAGATTTCGCAACTTACCGTACCGCTGTGCTCAAATGGCAGGTTTGAGTACTTTAGCGGTGGTGCGGTGAATATAGCCGATATAAGACAGATTCATATAGAAGAAGATGCGGGCAAACTTGTCCACGATGGAGAATGTACCTACGTAGACTATAACCGTTGCGGTGTGCCGCTTATCGAAATAGTTACGGAACCTTGCTTTAATTCATCGGTTGATGCGTACGCCTTTCTTGAAGCGGTGCGTACAATGCTCCTTGACATCGGTGTTTCCGATTGCCGAATGGAGGAAGGTTCTCTTCGTGTCGACGTGAACGTCTCCACAAGACGGGCAGGGGATAAGCATTTGAATCATCGTGTAGAAATGAAAAACCTCGCAACGTTTTCAGGTGCTCGTCGTGCCATTGATTATGAGATAATGCGGCAACTTAAAATGATTGACAGAGGCGAGGAAATTCTGCCGCTTACCATGCGTTGGGATGATGAAAAAGGAGTCAGCATCTTTATGCGTGATAAGGAAAGTGCAGCGGATTACAGATTTATCCCTGAACCGGACATCCCTGAAATTGAAATAGAGTTTGAGGAAACAAAACTTCCGGAGAGTGAAACTCAAAGAAGAAAACGCCTCATGGGATGTTTACACTCGGTACAGGCAATGGAAATTGCAAAAAACAAAGACCTTTGTGCCTATTTCGACAGAGTATCCCGGTGTGGGGCAAAGGAGTGTGCAAAGTTTTTGATCGGTTGCATAGCAAAACTTACCAATGCAAGTAATATCCCCGTGTGGGAATCACACTTGACAGAGGATAAATTCTGTGCGATTATAACAAAGTTGAATGAAGGGAAAATAAACGGCGACGGTGCAAAACTCCTTTTTGAAAAACTGTATTTTGAAGACGGAGAGGTTGACGAGTTGATAAAGTCACTTGAACTTGAGACCTGCCGTGATATGTCCGATTATCGTTTTATCGCAAATTTTGTTCTTGTTAACAATAAAAAAGCGGTTGACGATTACAAATCGGGCAAGAAAAGCGTTATCGGTTTCCTTGTGGGGCAGTGTATGCGGTCGTCCGGCAAGGGAATGGATGCAAATGTTTTCAAAGAGGTATTGGAGGAGGTACTTGAATGCCTGTAATTTACGATAAATTTGTTTTTAAAACAGATCTTCTTTTCGAGGATTATATGGAACTTAATAAGATTATCATCGGCAAGATGATGCTGCTTTTGGTTATTGCAATTGATGCCTTTTTCTGCTATATGATTTTTGACAGAATCGGCAGGTCAATTCCTGTGATAGTGCTTATTTTTGCGGCACTTTTTGTTGTGTTGTATCTCCTTGAATGGTATTTTATCCGCTGGCGTGCGAAGAAGATTTTCGGTAAAACCACCGTGTCCCGTGAAATAAAAATAACAATGGACGATGAAGTGATCGTGCAGGAGTCCCGTACAGGTGAGACAACTCTCGCGTGGAAGGACGTTTACCGAGTGGTTGGTGGAAAAAGATGCTATTTCATTTTCCTGACCAAGAACAAGGCGTTTTACTTTCCGAAAAGAAACTTTAAAGACAAAGATGATGAACAACTTTTCTGCGACTATATCATAAGAAACACAACGCCGTTTAAAGTGAAATTTTAACAATAAAAAGACTGAACCTAAGTTCAGTCCTTTTTCTTTATTGCAAACATAAAAAGCAGTGCTATGGGTATGGATATTAAAAAACCGATAAGAACTGCAGGGGAAGTACCGAATAGTGTGAATACCGTTGTGAGAACATTCTCCTGCAGGAAGATGAAAAGTCCTGCCGTAGCGGCGAAAATTGCGGAGATAAGTACCGCACCTGCGCATAAATCCTTTACTTTTCCAATAATTGCATCCCTCTCACGTGTTATGCGGTCGCACAATGCCTCAAGTGCCGTGTTTATAAGTTCGAGGGCAAGGACTATTGCGATAAGTGCACAAAGGGTTGCAAATTCGGAAATGCTAACCTCTCCGATGAACGCAAAGAACAGAACGTAGAGTGCCATAACTATATGTACACGAAAGTTAATTTCGCTTTTTATTACAGACATTATGCCGTTTGTGGCATATTTAAAACCCCGTAAAAATTTTTTCATCATTCATCACCCACGTCACGGGAAATGCCGCAGGATTCTAAAAGTTCCTCCTGCAGGGCAAAATGAATTTTTTCGTCCTCTTCACTCAGTTCATGGTCATAGCCTAAAAGGTGTAAAATCGAGTGTGCACAGAGGAAACAAAGTTCACGTGTAAGAGAATGGTTAAACTCTTCTGCCTGAGCCTTTGCACGGTCTAAGGAGATAACTATATCACCAAGCATAAGTGCACCGGTATCAGGATCAAGTTCGAGAGGTGAGGGGATATACTCCTCGCCGGGTGTAAACTCCTGCATAGGGAATGAGAGTACGTCGGTAGGGGAGTTTTTACCTCTGTGCTCGTTATTTAACTGACAAATACCACCATCATCGGTAATCATTATATAAACGTCGCAAGGGAAGGTGTGCCCCTCGTGTGCAATGGCAGCGGTAATCACTTTTTCCATAAGTGCCTTTACCTTATCGCTTATATCGAGTCCGTCTTTTGCGGGTACAAATGAAATGTTGTGCATAGGATAATCTCCTTATTTTTTAACTTGTTTCTTTCTGTCGTTGTCGTATTTATCGTATGCCTCGATAATGCGTGACACAAGAGAGTGACGTACAACGTCGCTTGTGGTGAGGACACATTGACTTATATCCTCCACGTTTTTAAGCACACGCATTGCCTCTTTAAGGCCGGATGCCTTGCCGTCGGGTAAGTCAATCTGTGTAATGTCACCGGTAATTACCGCCTTAGAGCCAAATCCAAGTCGGGTTAAAAACATTTTCATCTGTTCAGGAGTTGTGTTCTGTGCCTCATCTAAAATAATGAATGAGTCATCCAATGTACGACCACGCATATACGCAAGGGGTGCTACCTCGATAGAACCACGCTCGAAATATCGCTGATAGGTATCAGGTCCCAACATATCGAATAGACCGTCGTAAAGGGGACGGAGGTATGGGTCAACCTTGCTCTGTAAATCGCCCGGAAGAAAACCGAGTTTTTCACCTGCTTCAATAGCGGGACGGGTTAAGATAATTCTGCTTACCTGCTTTTTACGGAAAGCGGCAACCGCCATAGCCACCGCAAGATAGGTTTTTCCTGTACCTGCAGGGCCGATACCCATGGTAATTGTGTTATTTTCGATGGATTCAATGTATTTTTTCTGACCGAGAGTTTTAGGCTTTATTGGCTTACCCTTTGTTGTGATACAGATTATGTCACGGGAAAGAGTTTCGATCTGTCCCTCTTCACCTGCGGAGACAAGGCCCATAACGTAGCGGAGGTTTTGTTCATTAATGCTCTCTCCGCGAGCGGCGTAGGAGAAAAGTGCACGGATTGTACGCTCTGCACGTTCAACTGCATCATCATCGCCTGAAATTTTAAGTTCGTCACCACGATTTACAATGCTTACTTTAAGTTCACGTTCAAGCAAACTGCAATTCTCGTCGTAAGAGCCGAATAAGTCAAGCATATGCTCCGGATGTTCAATTACAAAAGATATTTCTGCCACAAAAGTTCACTCGCCTTTCGGTATCATTTGTTCAACGCCGATTTTTCTCTCGCACTCTGCGGTGTAGAGTAGGGTTATTCTACCACTGTTTTTTCGGCAGTCAAAGGTGCGGTTTGTTATTCTGTCGGTGTTTTTGAGATGTATATACGCATCGGCATTTCGTGTAAGATATGCCTCCGCACGGGAGGTGTCGAGAATATATGACTCTGACGCATACTCTCTTGCGATGCATTCCTCAAAATATAGGGGGAGTTTAATGCCAAACGGCAGGGTAAGTTGCACCCTTTTTATTATTTTATCACAAGTTGGTGGAAAATTACTAGTACCAAAATACAAATTTAGCCGATTTCTTCCCAAAATAATACTGTATTTATGAATCTCCTTACCAACATATATCTTTTTAAGCGTTGTATCGGGCATAACGATTTCCCGTACATCCCACGTTCGGGCATAAATGTCCGCGGTCGCCCGATATTCCACAACCTTGCCCGTTCGTCCGGTCATATATCCACCGGCAAGAAGTTGACCTTTGGTAACAGTGTCGCCGGGACTTACCTCCGGAGTGCCGGAGGTAACCGTTATAGAGGTTATTATTCCGTCTCGGTCGGATATTATGTTGCTTGGCGTTGAGTAATCAATGATTTCGGGAATGGGTGTTTTTAGGTGCAGTTCAACTTTTGCATGCATACCGCTGACGTTTACCGTGAAGTTTGCAATTTCAGGGAAGTTTAATAGCACGTCGTTTTTTAATTCACTATAATTTATACCATAGGAGTAGACACCGGGTTTTAAACCGTTTAAAGCAAGTTGCTCTCTGACCTTATATTGAAGTTCTGCATCTCCGCCGTTTATGTCGACCACCCACACAAAGCAGGTGCAAAACCACGCAAGAGCAAAGAAGAAAACTATACCGGAAGCGAGTGCAACTCTTCCTTTAAACTTTCGCAGAAAAAAGGGTATCCCGAACTTTTTAAGGATTTTTATCCTGCAAGAGGTGCGACGGGCAATGGGGTGAAGTTTTCTGAAATCTGAAATTCTGAGTTTAAACACTATTTCGTAATGGTTTATATACTCAAGATGCCAAAAATGTATCCGCCGACGTGCGATAAGGTTTAAAAATCTGCCTGTGTATGGTCCGTATACTTTAATGTTAACGTATCCCAGAATGAAATTTATAATCCCTAACAAAAAAATACCTCCCTAAACGGACTCAAACCTGACAGATGTTATCTCACCACTTAAGCGGAGACCGCGTTCGTCCATTGCGGAGATTTTAAGATTCGCTCCCTCTAAGGTAAGTATCTTCGTTCCCAGATTGAGTGAAAGGGTGGTGTCACCGTATTCTAGAATGCCTTTGTGATTTTCAATGATGGCGTCTCTTGTGCCGATAATTTCTATATGTGATTTTCCTGCAACCGCATCTGCGGGCAGTTCGAGTAATTTAGCGGCACGAAGGAGCAGGTTTTCCGTTTCACGCATAAAATCACATCCCTTCACAGAATACTATGAAAAAAAGGCGGTCAAAAGACCGCCTTTTAAAATATTTAGATTTGCTTATCACAATAACTGCAATAGGTAATGCCGTCAATTTCGTGCGTGAGAGGGGGGAGATAAATCTCGCTCTGTGTAACGCATTTTGGATTTTTACAGGTGCATCCGCCGATGGGTACGGGCTCAGGATTAGATGCCCTGTGGCGGAGCATAATGGTAAGAAGTGCCATACGCATATACATACCGTATCTCGCCTGATCAAAATAAAACGCACGTGGATCATCGTCAACGTCAACGCTGATTTCATCAACACGGGGCAGCGGGTGCAGAATGAGCATCTTTTCCCTTGCTTCCTTAAGCATTGCACGTTCCAAAACGTAGGCGTTTTTGAGTCTGTCATATTCATTGGGGCAGGAGAAACGCTCACGCTGGATGCGTGTCATATAAAGAACGTCGAGACAGTTGATTGTATCGTGAAGTGAGGTAACCTCGATGTATTTCTGGTTATGAATGTCCATAAAATGACGAACATAGTCGGGGATTTTAAGTTCCTCCGGAGAAATCAGGTAGAAGCAAACGTTGGGGTAGCGGGAAAGTGCTTTTATGAGTGAGTGAACCGTACGCCCGTTTTTCAAATCACCGCAAAGACCGACGTTAAGACCTTCAAACTTACCAAGATGCATACGAATTGTGCAAAGGTCGGCAAGAGTTTGCGTAGGGTGAAGATGCCCGCCATCACCTGCGTTTATAACCGGAACGCGGGAGTATAGCGAAGCCGCACGTGCAGCACCCTCCATGGGATTACGGATAACGATTGCGTCGGCATAATTTGACATCATTGCGATGGTATCCTTGAGGGATTCACCTTTTGCAACGGATGAAGAACTCGGATCGGAGAAACCGATTACACTACCGCCAAGACGAAGCATAGCGGTCTGGAATGAAAGGTTGGTACGGGTACTGGGCTCATAGAAAAGATTTGCGGAAACTTTGCCTCGTGCCTCGTCACGATAATCGTGAGGTGAGTGCATAATGTCCTCGAAAAGCCAGTACAAGCCGTCAAACTCGTCAGGTGTAATGTCAATAAAGTCAATTAAATTCCGTGTCATAAAGACCTTCATCCCTTTCGTGTTTTCTGTTTTATAGTCTATCACAAAAAAATAAAATAGTAAACATATTTTTCGCTATTTTTCCTCTTGCAATGTAAATACAGACATAGTATAATATAACAAACAACTGTACGGAGGTGGGAGCGTGTTAAAAGGTGCTTGTATGTTTACGGGGCATCGGGTTATTCCGAAGAGTCGTCATAGTGATTTGTGCAAAAAACTATGGGACGTCCTTCACGCTCTTTACGATGACGGCGTTCGTACGTTTATTGCAGGGGGAGCACTTGGGTTTGATACGCTTTCGGCACAAGCGGTGCTTGAACTTAAGAAGATTTATCCCGACGTAAAGTTAAATCTCTGCCTTCCGTGCCGTGATCAGGATAAAATGTGGAATACGTTAAACCGTGAAAGGTATAGAAACATTTTATCCCTTGCGGATGAGATTCTTTATGTCAGTGACAAATACACCTCGACCTGTATGCACGAGAGGAACCGTAAAATGGTGGAATCCGCCACCTTCTGCATCGCATTCCTTGAGAAGGATACCGGCGGTACGGCATATACGGTAAACTATGCCTTAAGTAAAGGTCTTACGGTTATAAGAATATAAAAAAGCGAAGTCTAAGACTTCGCTTTTTTTACAAGTGACGGTAATTTATTATAGATTTTAAGAAGTTTCTCTCCCTTGGGGAGCATAAGAATATCCGAGTCCTCAAGGCCTCGTATAAGCACCATAACTATAACGTAAACCGCAACGCCAACTGCGATTGCCCCGATGGTCGCAAGATTTTCGGAGGGGAGAATACCCTCAAAAAGGCGGCAGGAAAAATACGCACTGAGAGCACAGGAAACACCGCCGATTGCAGGTTTTATAAAAATTGACATATAATTTGCCTTGATTTTCGTTATTCGGAGCAGACAAATTACGCTTACCGTCATAATTAGCATATAACAGATAAGTGTACTTACAGCCGCACCGCGGATATTGATTTCCGGAATACCTACCAACACGTAGTTGAGACCGATTTTCACGAAACTGCAACACGCCATAATTATAAGGGGAACGTATGTGTGGCCGGTTGCCTGAAGCATACTGTTTACAGGTGAGCAGGTAGCGGAGAAAATAACCGCAATACCGAGGAAGAAAAGAAGGGGAGCGGCAATTGTCACCTCGTCAGGGCGACTGCCGAATAGAAGCATAAGAATATCCTCGGAAAGAAGTGCCATGCTGAGACCTGCAGGGATTGCGAGAATCAAAGTTGCACGAAGTGCAGCTTCCACGTTTGTTTTAAGTGATTCGTGGTCGTTTTTCTCCCACGCAACCGTAACTGCAGGAAGAGCACTTACGCCCATTGCAACAGTGAAAGTGGGAAGTAGATTATAAAGGGTTACCGCAAGGCCTTTGTACGAGCCGTTTAAAAAGTTAGGTATGTCGGCAAGTGCGTGGGATGCGGGAATTGCACCGTTATACATAGATATAATTGCTTCCGCATTTATGCCTACCGCATCGTGGAGACGACGCATAATGGTAAATAAGTCGATAACGTTTGTAAGTTGGCTTACACAAGAGCCCAGGGCGATGGGAATTGCAAAGGTGATTATTCGCTTTGCAAGTTTTCTTTTAGGTGTGTCAATCTGTGGTGCGTCCAATTCTTCACGGGTGATACTGTCACCGCTTATTTTGTGCTTTAGATAAATTGAAAGGGCAGCACCTAATGAACCGAGGCCTACACCGGCAATTGCACCACCTGCAGCATACTGTAAAACAACAAGTTTTGCGGCGTCTACAGATTCGCAAATTTTTCCGAATACCATACCGGTTGTGGCATAGTCGTTCATACCGTAAGAGTAGATGAACATTGAAAGGCCAAGACCGAGTATAAGTTTTACAAGTGCTTCGACAACTTGGGAAATAGCGGTGGGGACCATGTTCTGAAGTCCCTCGTAATAACCGCGGAAAGAGCAGGTAAGACAAACGAAAAATACCGTGGGTGCCATCATCATAACCGCAAGGTATGCACCCGGATTTTTAATGTAATTTACAAACCATTCTGCACCGAGGAACATTATAAGCATACCGGTAAGACCGGTGCAAAAGAAGATTAAGTTAGATAGTTTTAAAACCTTGCGTGCGTCCCTGAATCTGCCCTTTGAGGTACATTCGGCAACCACACGGGCAACCGCAACGGGAAGTCCTGCGTTGGACAGTACGTAGATGGGCATATACATATCGTAGGCGGTGGTATAGTATCCCATACCGTCGCCGCCTAAAATGTTGGCAAGGGGAATTTTGAACACGGCACCGATTATCTTAACGATAAGTGCCGCAAGAGAAAGTACCAAAGCACCTTTTAGAAAACTTTGCTTCGGACGTGCGTTTTCTTTGCTCATAAAAGCCTACCCCCGTAAGGCACAAATTGCATCTGCCATATTCTCTGCACCGAAAACCGCGGAACCGGCAACCAAAATATCAGCACCGGCCTCGATAATTTCCTTGCAGTTTGCAGGAGAAACACCCCCGTCGATTTCCAGGAGACAAGCGGGGTTTGTGGAATCGATGAGGGAACGGATTTTTGACAGACGGTCAATGGACTCCGGCATAAATTTCTGACCGCCAAAGCCAGGTTCAACCGACATGAGAAGAATCATATCGCAAAGCGGGAGATACTCGCAAATAGCATCAACTTCAGTACCGGGCTTAATGGAAAGTCCTGCCTTAACGCCGAGTTCACGAATCATGGCAAGTGTTTCACCAATGTCTGAATCACACTCTAAATGAATGGTTATATACTCAGCCCCTGCTGATGCAAAATCCTCAACGTAGCGGTGGGGTTCAGATATCATAAGGTGAACGTCAAGGGGAAGTTCGGTTACCTTGGAAAGTGCCTTTACCACGGGAGCACCGATTGTAAGGTTCGGCACGAAATGACCGTCCATAACGTCAACGTGTGCAAGATCTGCACCGGCTTCTTCAAGACGTTTTAAATCACGCTCTAAATTGGCGAAATCCGCAGATAAAATAGAAGGGGAAACCTGAATCATTTCATATTCCTCCAAAAAAATAAATATACAAATATAATAACGCAAAAGTTTGAATAGGTCAATAGTAACAAGTAATCAAGTGTGGGCATATTCTGTGATTAGAGGCAAGGGATACCCCT
Source organism: Clostridia bacterium (assembly GCA_017559855.1). GTDB lineage: Bacteria > Bacillota > Clostridia > Oscillospirales > JAAYXM01 > RGIG7332. The sequence continues at coordinate 38,374 of JAFYQP010000082.1, forward strand.
TTTTCTCGGCTAAAGTTTATAAAACGGCCTCGTGCTGTCCCTGACTCTTTTTAATATATGTGACTGCGTGGGTAAAAACTCACGCAGTCGGTCTTTTTTAGCATTGACAAGTTGGCGTAAAAATCGTAAAATAGAGGATAGAAAAAATCGTGGAGGATAGTCACTATGAATAAAGTTTACCGTTGCTTTGCAGAAAAGCGTGAAGGTTTCGACGTTGAAGCGAGAGGCCTTTGTGCTGAGGTGCGTGGAAACCTCGGTGTAAAAAGTCTTGAGCGCGTCAGAATATTTAATCGCTATGATGTTCAGGGAATAGGGGATGAGGCGTATGCATCCGCTCGTATTTCCATTTTCTCCGAGCCTCAGTGTGACGATTGTTTTGATGAGGTTATGCCCGAAATTTCCGGCAGCCACACCAAGATTGTTGTTGAAGCACTTCCGGGCCAGTATGACCAGAGAGCAGACTCCTGTGCACAGTGTATCCAGATTATGACCTGCGGTGACAGACCTATTGTAAAGTCTGCCCGTGTTTACGTTCTTTACGGTGAGTTATCCGAAACTGATATAAAGACTATAGAAACATATCTCATCAACCCGGTGGAATCCCGCCGTGCAAGTGAGGACAAACCCGAAACTCTTGAAGAGAAGTTTACCGCACCCGATTCGGTTGCTACTCTTAATGGCTTTATCGCAATGGATGATGCGGCACTTTCCGCATTCCTTTCCGAGATGGGCCTTGCGATGGATATGGACGACCTTCGCCTCCTTCAATCTTATTTTAGAGACGAAGAGGGCAGAGATCCCACAATTACCGAGGTGAAGATGGTTGATACGTATTGGTCCGACCATTGCCGTCATACCACCTTCGGTACACACATTAAAGATATTACAATTGATGACGATAAGGTGCAGAGTGCATTTGACAAGTATATTTCCGCCCGTGTTGAAATTTACGGCGACCGTGCAAAGGATCGTGCAATTACCCTTATGGATATTGCAACCTGCGGTGCAAAAGTTTTAAAGAAACGCGGCATACTCAAGAATTTAGATGAGTCTGAGGAAATCAATGCATGCAGTGTGCACGTAAGTGCAAATGTAAACGGCGAAGAGCAAGATTGGCTCCTTATGTTCAAGAACGAAACCCACAACCACCCCACAGAGATCGAACCTTTCGGTGGTGCGGCAACCTGTCTCGGCGGTGCAATCCGCGATCCGCTTTCCGGCAGAAGTTACGTTTATCAGGCAATGCGTGTTACCGGTAGCGGTGATCCGAGAGTTGCTGTATCCGATACATTACCCGGCAAACTTCCCCAGCGTAAGATTACCCAAACCGCAGCGGCAGGTTATTCCTCCTACGGTAACCAGATTGGTCTTGCAACCGGTTTGGTTCACGAGGTATATCATCCCGGCTACGTTGCAAAGCGTATGGAAATCGGTGCGGTTGTCGGCGCGGCACCTGCAAGTGCTGTCCGCCGTGAAGTTCCGGTTGACGGCGACGTAATCATCTTGCTCGGCGGCAAGACCGGTCGTGACGGATGTGGCGGTGCAACCGGCTCATCCAAGACTCACACCCTTGAGTCACTTACAACTTGCGGCTCCGAGGTACAGAAGGGTAACCCGCCCGAAGAGCGTAAGATTCAGCGTCTCTTCCGTGACGAGAACGTAACTCGTCTTATCAAACGTTGTAACGACTTTGGTGCAGGCGGTGTTTCCGTTGCAATCGGTGAACTTGCAGACGGTCTTACTATTGACCTTGATAAAGTACCCAAGAAATATGAAGGTCTTGACGGTACCGAACTTGCAATTTCCGAGTCTCAGGAGCGTATGGCGGTAGTGGTTGCCGCAAAGGATGCAGATGCTTTTATCGCATATGCAGCACGTGAAAACCTTGACGCGGTTATCGTTGCACGTGTTACCGAGGCACCTCGCCTTGTTATGAATTGGAACGGTAAGAAGATTGTTGACCTTTCACGCAAATTCTTAAATTCCAACGGTGCGGACAAGGTATCCAACGTAAACGTACCGAAGAGAACCGTTTCCTTTAATAAGTCAAATACTCCTGCAAGTGAGCGTTTAAAAGCCCTTGCACAGGATCTTAATATTGCGTCCCAGCGTGGTCTTGGAGAGCGTTTCGACTCCACCATCGGTGCAGGAAGTGTACTACATCCCTTCGGCGGTAAAAACCAACTTACCCCCACTCAGGTTATGGCGGCAAAACTTCCGGTACTCAAGGGTGAGACCGATACCTGCTCTGTAATGAGTTATGGTTTCAATCCTTTCGTCAGTGAACAGGACCCCTATACAGGTGCTGAAAGTGCGGTTGTTGAGTCGGTTGCAAAACTTGTAGCTGCAGGTTGTGACTACCGTACAAGTTACCTTACTTTCCAGGAATATTTCGAGCGTCTCCGTGAGGATGCAACCCGTTGGGGTAAGCCTTTTGCGGCACTTCTTGGCGGATTTAATGCACAGGTTGAACTTGGCATCGGTGCAATCGGCGGTAAGGACTCTATGTCCGGTTCATTTATGGATATGGACGTTCCGCCCACACTTGTATCCTTTGCTATCTGCCCCGAAAAGGTAGAAAACGTACTTTCACCCGAATTCAAGGCGGCAGGCAATAAAGTTTATTTCTTCGAGGCTAAAAAGTGCGGCGAGGTTCCCGATTATGAACAGATGAAGGCAATGTGGGAACAGATAAATCGCCTCTGCCGTGAAGGCAAGGTGCTCTCCGGTTGGGCGGTTGAAATCGGCGGTATCGCAGAGGGTATCCTCAAGATGTCCGTTGGTAACGATATCGGCTTTAAGTTAGATTCTGCATTTGATGCCGACAAGTTATTTGAACTTTCTTCCGGCTCAATTATCATCGAAACCAACTGTGCGGTTGAGGGTGGCGTTTTACTTGGTGAAACCACCGCAGACGGTAAGATTACTCTTGACACACCGATTGAAATTTCAGAGATTAAAGCCCTTTGGGAAGGCGTGTTCGAGCCCGTATTCGCAACTCAGGCGGGTGAGAGCAAGATCTGCCCCAAGATTGAATATGCAACACGTGGTAAGGCACATAGCGATATCACAATTGCAAAACCCCATGCGGTTATCCCGGTATTCCCCGGTACAAACTGTGAGTACGATACCGCACGTGCTATCGAGCGTGCAGGCGGCGAGGCAGAAATCCTCGTTATCCGCAACTTAAATCAAGCAGGTCTTGAGGAATCTGTAAAGGCGTTTGCCGCTGCGGTTAAGCGTTCACAGATGGTTGTTCTTCCCGGCGGTTTCTCCGGCGGTGACGAGCCTGAGGGTAGCGGTAAGTTCATCGCATCCTTCCTCCGTAATCCGGAAATCACCGATGCAATACATGAACTCTTGAAAAACCGTGACGGCTTGATGCTTGGTATCTGTAACGGTTTCCAGGCACTTATCAAGTTAGGTCTCGTTCCTTTCGGTGAAATCCGTGCTATGGACGATACTTGTCCCACGCTCACATTCAACTTAATCGGACGTCACCAGTCAAGATACGTAAGCACTGCGGTTGCTTCTGTTAAGTCACCGTGGCTATCCAAGTGTAACTTGGGTGAGCAGTATTCAATTGCAATGTCACACGGTGAAGGACGTTTCGTTGCAAGTGATGAAATGCTAAAGAACCTTATCGCAAACGGTCAGGTTGCAACACAGTACGTAATGCCCGACGGCACACCGTCACTTGATATTGCATATAACCCCAACGGCTCACTCTGTGCAATCGAGGGTATCACATCACCCGACGGCAGAGTATTCGGTAAAATGGGCCACGTTGAGAGAACAAGCAACGGTGTCGGCAAGAACATCGCAGGCGAAAAGTTCCAGCCTATCTTTGAAGGTGGCGTAGCATACTTTAAATAAATAAAAAAGGACGCAAAACTTGCGTCCTTTTTTATTAAAAATTTTTTCATTCCCCGTTGCATTTTCAGAGAAGATGTTGTAAAATAATACTTTAGATAAGATAATGGGAAAGAGGTGCTTTGCAATGACAAAAATCGGCTTTGATAATGACAAATATCTTCAGTTGCAGTCCGAACATATAGGAGAGCGTATCGCAAAATTCGGCGGTAAGTTATATCTTGAATTCGGCGGCAAACTTTTTGACGATTTTCATGCATCCCGTGTGCTTCCGGGTTTCCAACCGGACAGTAAACTTCGTATGCTTCTTCAACTTCGTGAGCGTGTAGAAATTGTTATTGCAATCAACTCATCTGATATAGAGAAAAACAAACTCCGTGGTGACCTCGGCATTACCTACGATATGGACGTGCTCCGTCTTATCGATTGCTTCAGAAATATCGGACTTTACGTGGGCAGTGTTGTCCTTACACAGTTTAACGGTCAACCTGCGGCACAAGCATTCCAAAGACGTTTAGAGTCCCTCGGTGTCCGTGTGTACCGTCATTTTTCAATTGAGGGTTATCCCTCCGATATTGCAAAGGTAGTAAGTGACGAGGGATACGGCAAGAATGAGTATATTGAAACAACCCGTGAACTTGTAGTTGTAACCGCACCGGGTCCCGGCAGCGGAAAAATGGCAACCTGTATGTCGCAACTTTATCACGAGCATAAAAAGGGAATTAGGGCAGGATATGCAAAATTTGAAACTTTCCCCATATGGAATCTTCCTTTACAGCACCCGGTAAATATGGCGTATGAGGCGGCAACCGCCGATTTAAATGACGTCAATATGATTGATCCGTTCCATTTAGAGGCTCATGGCGAACTAGCGACAAACTATAACCGTGACGTTGAAATTTTCCCGGTTGTAAACGCAATGTTCGAGAAAATTTACGGCGAGTGTCCGTACAAGTCTCCTACCGATATGGGCGTTAATATGGCAGGTTATTGCATTATTGACGACGATATTACACAACAGGCGTCAAAGCAGGAGATTTTAAGACGTTATTATGCAGCCCTTTGTGATCAGAAAAAGGGAATACTCTCTGAAGACGTCGTGTTCAAACTTGAACTTCTTATGAAAAAAGCGGGAATTTCCCCGCAAGACCGTCCGGTAATTGCTGCGGCACTGCAGAAAGAGGCACTCACCGGTGCACCTGCAGCGGCAATCGAACTTCCCGACGGAAGAATTGTTACCGGTAAAACTTCAAGCCTTCTCGGTGCATCATCTGCACTTCTTTTAAATGCACTTAAAGAACTTGCAGGTCTTGATGAAGAACTCCATATGATTTCACCGGTAATTATCGGCCCGATACAACATCTGAAGGTTGACCACTTAGGCAATCGCAACCCACGACTCCACACCGACGAAGCACTTATCGCACTTTCTATCTGTGCCGCAACCGATCCGCAGGCGGAGCAGGCGATGGAACAACTCTATAAATTGCGGGGTTGTGAGGTGCATTCATCCGTTATTTTAGCGTCAGTTGACGAAAAGGTCTTCCGTCGCTTAGGTATAAACTTAACTTGTGAACCCACGTATCAAGTTCGCAACGTTTAGAATATTTTAGGAGGTTTTGTCAATGAAACAGGATATGATTTTAATTTTGGACTTAGGCAGTGAGGAAAATGCCCGTCTTGCCCGTGAAATTCGTGCAATGGGCGTTTATACAGAAATCCATCCTCACGATATTACCGCTAGTGAACTTGCAGCACTTCCCAACGTAAAGGGTATTATTTTAAACGGTGGCGTTAACCGTGTGGTTGACGGTGTTGAGATCGACGCAAGTGATGCGGTTTATGATTCCGGTTTCCCGGTTATCGCATATGACCATCAGGGTGCACCGGCACTTCCTGATAGCGGAGACGTTCGTGAGAACCTCATTCGCTCCTTCGTGTTTGATACATGTAAGGCAGAGGCAAATTGGAATATGAAGAACTTCATTGAAGACCAGGTTGAACTTATCCGCCGTCAAGTAGGCGACAAGAAGGTTCTTTTAGCACTCTCCGGTGGTGTAGACAGTTCTGTTGTTGCGGCTCTTTTACTTAAGGCTATCGGCAATCAACTTGTTTCTGTACACGTAAACCACGGTCTCCTTCGTAAAGGTGAGCCGGAAGAGGTTGTGCGAGTATTCCGTGAGGAACTTAATGCAAATCTTGTTTATGTTGATGCAATTGACCGTTTCCTTGACAAACTCAAAGACGTGGCAGATCCCGAAGAAAAGAGAAAAATCATCGGTGCAGAGTTTATCCGTGTATTTGAGGAAGAGGCTCGCAAACTCGAGGGCATCGAATTCCTCGGTCAGGGAACAATCTATCCCGATATTATCGAGTCCGGCACAAAGACAGTCAAGGCGGTTAAGTCTCACCACAACGTAGGTGGTCTCCCTGAGGATTTACAGTTTGAACTTGTAGAGCCGCTTAAGATGCTCTTTAAAGACGAGGTTCGTGCCTGCGGTTTGGAACTTGGTCTCCCCGCAAGTATGGTATACCGTCAGCCGTTCCCCGGTCCCGGTCTCGGCGTTCGTTGTCTCGGTGCAATCACCCGTGACAGACTTGAAGCGGTTCGTGAGTCTGACGCTATCCTCCGTGAAGAATTCGCAAAGAATGGCTTAGAGGGCAAGGTGTGGCAGTACTTTACCGCAATTCCGGACGTTAAGAGCGTAGGTGTTCGTGATAATAAACGTGCTTTCGAATGGTGCGTAATCATCCGTGCCGTAAATACAATTGATGCCATGACCGCAAGTATCGAGCCCATTCCCTACGAACTTTTAGGTCATATCACAGAGAGAATAACAAACGAAGTACCGGGCGTTAACCGTGTACTCTACGACCTCACTCCGAAGCCCACCGGCACCATCGAGTGGGAGTAATCCCGCACCCTCAAAAAAGCCTTATTTTAAGCGGTTTTGCGAGATAGGCAAGGTGTTTTGACAACACTTTGACAACACTTTTTTGAACAGAGGATAATTGATACTCTGCTGAAATGTAAATGATTTAAAACCCGAACTCACAGCAGATTGGATTTGTATGAGTTTTTTACAAAACATATTTCGCATAATTTACAAACTATGTTTTGAAAAAAATATACGGAGGAAAACAAATGAGTAATATAACATTATTAGAAGATGAAGTTGTATTATATGAGGGTACAGCGACAAGCAACGATTATAAAGGTAGCCTTCATATTACATTAACATCATATCAAATGGTTATTGAGAAAGAAAAAGGATTCTTCAAAAAGGAAATTGAACTTGTTGATGCTATTTCATTAGAAGATATAAAAACATATAATGATGTAGCACAAATTAAACAAAAAGGCAGTTCGGTTGAAATACAAACCAAAGCGAAGAATATCACATTATCATTCTCTGGAATGTTTGAAGCAAGAAAATTTGTCGGTAAAGCGATTGACGCAACAACAGGAACAACATTAGCAAAACGAAGTTCTGACAAAGTAAAAAATGCTTTTGAAATGATTGATGATACATTAGGATTAGATACTAGAGGAACAATTAAAGGTATTTTGGAACAAGGCGTAAAAGGTACAATCATTAACGGTATTAAAAAGACCAAGAAAGATGAATAAAATCAATAATTCTCTGACAACACTTTTGACAACACT
>JAFYQP010000083.1 GCA_017559855.1 Clostridia bacterium
CAGTCTTGCAAGGTTACCTCCTGCAATCTTCTGCTTGTCCTCATGGGAAATCTCTGCATAATCGATGAATGCACGAGCCGCACCCGCACTCATCTTGGGAAGTCCGCTTCCGAATAAAATACGGTTCGCACCGAATTTTGAAACCAAAACTTCAATGCCATAGTGCATCTGAAAGCGGGATAAATCTATGTGGAGATTGGGGTATTCCTTCATATATGAAAATACGTTATGAGCATCCGACCAATCTGCAGATAAAAGAACAACGTTTAATTTGGGATGATTTTCAAGTATTGCACCGAGATCACGCCATGAAATCTCGGAAGCATCTACAAAGAGGGGAATGGACGCATCTTCAAGTGCGATTAAATACTCGCCGATTACAATCTCGTTTGGAATGTAATTGTGGGACTTCGGGAAAATCCGCACCGCTTTCATATCTTTTTCCTTAATATCCGAGATTACATCATTGGGCGATTTGAAACACCCGGTAATACCCGGCATAATGGTATAACAACCGTAAAAGCAGGGGTTATCTTTGATCCTTTCGTATAAAACGTCATTTCCGTATTGTGGCTCGCAATCACGTGCCTCATCGGCAAATACAAGTGCTGCGGAAATTCCGCAACTTGCCATAACATTTTCAATATCGTCAAGTTTCCAAATTTCACGGGGATGCTTTAATCCGTGCTTACCGCAGGATAGGTTTGAATCAAAAAATACCATTCGTAACACCTCACGATGAATGTAACACACATAACTTTCTTTGTCAATAAAAAGGTTGAAAACGAAAAATGTTTGGGATATAATTAAATAAAGTAAACCAAAGGAGGAATTTACAATGAAGAAAACCATGTGGAAACGAATTGCCGCACTACTTATGGCAGGTGCAATGCTTTTCTCAATTGCTGCTTGCGGTGGTGAGGAAGTCGGAAGTGCAAGTGAAACATTAAACGGCTCTGAGATTTCCATCACTGTTGCAAGTCATGCAACCTGGCCCCACAGAGATGACTGGAAACTCTGGCAGTATATGAGCGAGGCTACCGGTGCAACGCTTAAGCTTACTTCCATCCCGCAAGAAGATTTCAACACCAAGGTAAACCTTATGCTCTCCGCTCCGGACACTTTGCCCGACCTTCTTCACTTTGCCTTAAAGCAGGCCCTTGATAACACTGCAAATCAGGGTGCATTACTTGCATTTGATGATTATGAGGAATTACTACCCAACTACAATGCATACATGGAATCCTTACCCAAGGCTACCCGCAAGGACCTTCTCGCACAGCGCCGCAGTGCTGACGGTAAGATCTACAACGCACCGGCACACGGTACCGATCTTGTAAATAGCCGTGCATGGCTCTATCGTAAGGATATCTTCGAGAAGCACAATCTCGCAGTTCCTACTACATATGATGAAGTTTACGAAGTTGCGAAACAGTTAAAGGCAATTTACCCGAACTCCTATCCGGTTTGCTTCCGTATGGGATTTACCGGTATCCGTAACATGGGTGCACAGTGGAAACCATATCAGTCATTTGACATTTACTATGACTTTGACAATGAAGAGTGGCGTTTCGGTTCCTTCGAGGACACAACCCGTGACATGGTTGCATGGCTTGCTATGATGGTTAAGGAAGGCCTTTGCCCGCCTAACATCGTGGATATTTCCACTAAGGGTTGGGAAGAACTTATGATGTCTGACCGTGGCTTTATCACTCTGGACTACATCGTTCGTCTTGACCACTTTAACTTACTTATGGCAGAAACAAACCCTGAGTACGAACTTGCATTTATGGCTCCGCCTGCAGGTAACGAGCTTGGCCTTCACAAGATGACCAATGCTTCCGTTGATGCTACCGGCTATGCTGTATGCAATACCGGCAAGGCACAGAATCAGGAAAATGCATTTAAATTAGTCGACTGGATGTATACCGAAGAGGCAGAGGAGCTTCTCTCTTGGGGTAAGGAAGGCGAGACCTTCTACGTTAACGAGAACGGCAACCGCCGCTTTATTCTCAATACTCCGGATGACACACCTCGCGGTCTTTACGGTGTAGGCTCATTCGGTCTTTATCAGAGAATGAATCCTGAGGCATATGCTGCATCCTATACGGAAAAGCAGGTTGCCGCTTGCAAACTCGCAGCCGAGTATCAGGAAGAAAACGTTAACCCCATGTGGTGGTTGTCATTCACCGATGAAGAGAGTGACCGCCGCGCAGACCTTGACCTTGAAATTGGCTCTTATGCACAGGAATGGATCGGTAAGTTCATCTCCGGTCAGTTACCCATGGAAAAATGGGACGAGTTCGTTGAGGGTAGTAAGGAACTCAACGTAGAAGAATACATCGAAATCTACGAAACCGCATACGCTCGCGTAACCGAGTAATTAAAAAACGAATAAAAAATAGCAGGTGAGATGCACCTGCTATTTTTTTGTTAACAATTCATTTACAAAAAATATAAATTAACTGTTGACAAAGGTAAAAAGTGGGATATAATATAATTAGCACTCGAAAGTCGAGAGTGCTAAAAATGGATAAGATGCGAGGTGAATGGGAAGATGTCATTGGGTGAGCGAAAACGCAAAATCCTAAAGGCGATAATCGATGAATATATCGAGCACGGTGAGCCGGTGGGCTCTAAAGTAATCGCCATGCACTCAGGCCTTGATCTCTCTCCCGCAACCATCCGTAATGAGATGTCAGACCTTGAAAATATGGGCTATTTACAGCAACCTCACGTATCTTCCGGTCGTATCCCGTCTCAGGCGGGTTACCGTCTTTACGTTGATGAACTTATGAACGGCCACAAACTTACAAATACCGAGATTGAGGCTATAAATCAGGGACTTCAACTTAAGATGAAGGAACTTGACGAACTTATCCGTGGCGTTAGCAGAGTGATGGCTCAACTGACAAACTATACCACCTATGCGGTGGTGTCCGGTGCAAGTGAGGTTTGCATCCGCAAGTTTGACCTTATGCTTGTGGACTCACGCACCGTGGTCGTGGTAATGCTCTCATCCCGCCACGATATAAGAAATACTTATTTAAAAACCGCATTTCCCATTACCGAGGAAGAGTTAAGCGTACTCAACCGAATGTTAAACCAACTTTTCACAAACCTAACCCTGGACAAAATCGATATGCTTTTGGTCCGTCGTGCGGAGCGTGAGATGGGGCGTCTTGGCGTACTCGTACCGCCAATCGTGAATTTTGCCGCAGAGGTAATGGAAGAGGGTGCGGAAAACAACGTCTACGTGGGCGGTGCTTCCCGAATACTTAGTCATCCGGAATATCGCGATACTGCAAAGGCACAAAAACTTTTAGACTTTATAAGTGAGCGAAAGGGACTTAGCGTTGCAGATGACGAGGGCGTGCACATTGCAATCGGCAGAGAGAACAATGCAGAACCTTTAAGTGATGCAAGTGTTGTCTACGGCAGTTACGGTAAAGGAACGCCAATGCAGGGCACACTTGGTATAGTAGGCCCCGTGCGAATGGATTATGCGAAAGTGGCGGCCAATCTTAATTATTTCTTAACCGGGCTTGACAAACTTCTGCGTGAGACATTTTCAATAGAGGAGGAATAGAAAGATGGCTGATGAAGAAAAGGTTGTAGCGGCAGAGGAAACTGCCGAAAAACCCAAGAAGAAGGATAAAAAGAGCGAAGAAATCGCAAAACTCAATTCAGAACTTGAAGAAGTGCGTGACCGCTATATGCGAACAATGGCGGAGTACGATAACTTCAGAAAACGTACCGCAAAAGAGAAGGAAACCCTTTACGGCGATGCGGAAAACACAACGATAGCATCATTCCTTACCGTGTACGACAACTTAGAACGTGCACTCAATACCCCCACCGAGGACGAGGCATTTTATAAGGGCGTTGAAATGATAATGAACGGTTTTAACGAAACCCTTGCCAAGTTAAAGGTAGAGGTAATAAATCCTCAGGGCGAGGCGTTTGATCCTAATTTCCACAATGCGGTAATGCACGTTGAGGACGAAAATTTTGGTGAAAACACGGTGGCTGAAGTGTTCCAAAAAGGTTTTAAAAGGAACGACAAGGTTATCCGTTATGCAATAGTAAAAGTAGCAAACTAATATAGGAGGCAAATTATTATGTCAAAGATTATCGGTATCGACTTAGGTACAACAAACTCATGTGTAGCAGTTATGGAAGGTGGCGAACCTACCGTTTTGGTTAATGCGGAAGGTGCACGTACCACCCCGTCCGTAGTTGCATTCTCCAAAGATGGCGAGCGTATGATCGGTCAGGTTGCAAAACGTCAGTCCGTAACCAACCCGGACCGTACCATTTCATCCATCAAGCGTGAAATGGGTACCGCTCATAAGACAGAAATCGACGGTAAGAGTTACTCCCCGCAGGAAATCTCCGCTATGATTTTACAGAAGTTAAAAGCAGATGCTGAAAGTTACCTCGGTCAGAAGGTAACTCAGGCGGTAATCACCGTTCCCGCATATTTCAGCGACTCACAGCGTCAGGCAACCAAGGACGCAGGCAAGATTGCAGGTCTTGAGGTTCTTCGTATCATCAACGAGCCGACCGCAGCTGCACTTGCATACGGTCTTGATAAGGAAACCGACCAGAAGATTATGATTTACGACCTCGGCGGCGGTACCTTCGACGTATCAATCCTTGAAATCGGCGACGGCGTATTCGAGGTTCTTGCAACCGCAGGTAACAACCGTCTCGGCGGTGACGACTTTGACGAGCGTGTTACCAATTGGATGGTTGATGAATTCCGTAAGGAAAACGGTATGGATATCCGTGGCGACAAGATGGCTATGCAGCGTCTCCGTGAGGCGGCTGAAAAGGCAAAAATCGAACTCTCCGGCGTAACCTCCACCACGATCAGCCTTCCCTACATCACCGCAGACGCAACAGGTCCTAAGCACTTGGAACTTACTTTAACACGTGCAAAGTTTAACGAACTTACCTCCGACCTTGTTGAAAATACAATGGGCCCGGTACGTCAGGCAATGAATGACGCAGGTCTCTCTCCCAACGACTTATCCAAGGTACTCCTCGTTGGTGGTTCTTCCCGTATTCCCGCAGTTCAGGATGCGGTAAAGGCATTCACCGGAAAAGAACCATTCAAGGGCATTAATCCGGACGAGTGTGTTGCAGTAGGTGCGGCAATTCAGGCAGGCGTCCTAGCAGGTGAGGTTAACGACCTTCTCTTACTTGACGTAACACCTCTCTCACTCGGTATCGAGACCATGGGCGGCGTGTTCACCAAACTTATCGAGCGTAATACAACCATCCCCACAAAGAAGAGTCAGGTATTCTCAACCGCGGCTGACAATCAGACCTCTGTTGAAGTACACGTTCTTCAGGGTGAGCGTGAAATGGCGGCATATAACAAGTCCCTCGGTCGTTTCCATTTAGACGGAATCGCACCCGCTCCCCGTGGCGTTCCTCAGATTGAAGTATCCTTCGACATTGACGCAAACGGTATCGTTCACGTTTCCGCAAAGGATTTAGGCACCGGTAAGGAGCAGTCCATTTCCATCACCGCATCCTCCAACCTTTCACAGGAGGACATCGAAAAGGCGGTTAAGGAAGCAGAGCAGTTTAGTGAAGAAGACAAGAAACGCCGTGAAGAGGTAGACGTAAGAAACGGTGCAGACCAGATGGTATATCAGACCGAAAAGACTCTTGCTGACCTTGGCGACAAGATTTCCGAAGAGGAAAAGGCAGGTATTCAGGCAGAGGTTGACAAACTCAAAGAGACCTTAAAGGGTACCGACACCGAGGCAATCAAGGCACAGACCGAGGCGGTAACCAAGAAGTTCTACGAGGTTTCCGAGCGTCTTTACAAGGAGGCAGCACCTCAGGGCGATCCGAATGGAGCACCCGGTGCAGGTGCAGCACCCGGCGGCGACGATAACGTAGTTGACGCAGACTACACTCAGGTAGACTAATAATTAATATGAGGGGCAGAATTTCTGCCCCTCATAACCACGATAACTCTCAAAGGAGAGCGAGATTATATGGCAGAAAATAAAAGAGATTTTTACGAGGTGCTTGGTGTCGGTAAGAGTGCAAGTGCCGATGAAATAAAGAAAGCGTACCGCAAACTTGCGATGAAATATCATCCCGACCGCAATCCCGACAACAAGGAAGCGGAAGAAAAATTCAAAGAGGTAAATGAAGCCTACGAGATTTTAAGCAACGATGAAAAACGTGCCCGTTACGACCAATACGGTCATGCAGGCGTTGATCCGAATTTCGGTGCAGGCGGCGGCTTCGGCGGTTTCGGTGGCGGCGGTTTTGGCTTCGACGATATCGACCTTGGCGACATTTTCGGCAGTTTCTTTGGCGGCGGTTTCGGCGGTGGCGGAAAATCCCGTCGCAACGCACCGCAAAAGGGTGAGAGTTTAAGGGCAAGACTTAACCTTACCTTTGAAGAGGCGGCATTCGGTTGCGAGAAGGAAATTCAGATAACAAAAACCGAGGCGTGTCCCGACTGTCAGGGCAGTGGTGCGGAAAAGGGCACAACTGCGGAAACCTGCACACATTGTAACGGCACGGGTACGGTAAAAACCACCCACAGAACACCTCTTGGTATGATGTCATCAACCGGAACTTGTCCTAAATGTCAGGGTAAGGGTAAGATTATAAAAACCCCGTGTAAATCCTGTAGCGGTACGGGCAAAAAGCGTGTCACACGCACAATCAAGGTATCCGTTCCTGCAGGTATCGACGAAGGACAGACCATCTCGCTCAGAGGTGAGGGTAACGTTGGTTCAAACGGCGGCCCCAGCGGCGATTTACTTATCAATATCACAATAAAGAACCATGCGGTATTCACCCGTGACGGCTCGAACGTCCTTTGTGAAATGCCCATTACTTATGCTCAGGCGACGTTAGGTGCGGAGATTGAAGTGCCAACCCTTGACGGAAAGGTTAAGTATACAATTCCTGAGGGCACACAGACGGGCACGGTGTTCAGACTCCGCGGCAAGGGTATTCCCGTACTCCACAGTAAAGCACGAGGCGACCAATACGTTCGTGTAAACGTGGAAATCCCCAAGAACTTAAGCGGAAAGCAGAAGGAACTGCTCCGTGCATTTGCGGAATCCTTGGGTGAGAATGCTCATACCGAGCGTAAAAGTTTTTTTGATAAGTTAAAAAAGAAATAAAAACAAAAGGCATCGGTCATATGACCGATGCCGTTTTGAACCTTGTGAATAAAACGGATTTTCGGCACTTTTTGAGTGGAGGACTTAAATGTGGAGATAAAGGAATATTTGGAAAACCCAAAACAAGACCCGATAACATATGACTTTACCAACGATTGTACATGTGAGAAATATAAAGAGAAAACGGATGTGTTGGAGCGATATATCATTTATACTTGTGCTTTCAAACAAGATAGCGACTTTTATACAAAAGCAGGAAAGGTTATTTATAATGAAGCAAAAAAATACGCAGCTGATGTACGTGAAAAATACATAGGAATTATAGATGCGGATTCACAAAGTGAACTATTGCAGAAAATCTATCAGATGCTGTGGGAGGTAAATATTGTTTCAAAATATAACGGAAATTGTGTTAATATATGCGGTGACACATTGAATTCCGTTAGAACTGCATTGAAAAGCATAGGCTATACATCGAATCTGTCAATACAGACGTTTATAACAAGTGCAAATACTCTAAAATCAATAAAAGGACTTGAGGAGTTTTTGAGTGTATACCATACAATCGGAAACTTTATGCCAATACCGAAAGGCTGCAACAAACCAAGAGGCGAAGGTGCAACTAAAGACTTTTGGGACTTGGCACTTAAAATCATTTACGAATACTATTATTTGGGAATCAACAATATTGTAAAAATAGTCGGTAAAGGTAAAGTAAAGGACTACAAGGAGTGGCTTGACAAATTTGGAAAAGAACAAGAAGGTTGGAAGAATTTTATCAAGAGAAACTACCTTGAACCCTTTGTTGAAAGCGATTACGGCAAACCTATTGAACTTTGGGACGGTCATTTTGCACAATTTGAAAAATTGCTTGAAGGCAAGGAAAAAACGAAAAAGGCTGAAGAATCTTATGTTTTACCCAACAAAGAACAAGCGGAACAGTATTTTGAGAATGCACATAAGAAAATACTTGAACGTGGTGGATTGATGCTGGCAGCATTGGTGGAAAAACTGAACGAAAACAAAGGGGAATAATATATGAAAATTTACGCTCTTAGCGATATTCACGGCGATACCGACGCCTTTGATTACGCATTGTCACTTATAGACTTAACTCAAGACGACGTAAAACTCATTCTTTTAGGCGATTATATCCACGGGGGACACGACAGTTACGGCGTACTTGATAAAATTATGCAACTTGAGGAAACCTACGGAAAAGACAAGGTGTTGGCACTTCAAGGTAATCACGAGGAAATGGCAATCTACGGCACGTGGCCGGTAAGTGAAGAGGGCAGGGACGACGAGCGTGACCGAATTTACCTTGAGTGGATGGAAAAACTTCCCTTATATCACGTTGAGGGGAATACAATTTTCGTCCACGCAGGAATTGATGAGGATGCAGGGGATGCGTGGGAATTTTCTACCGCAGAGGAAACGTTTCTCGGCAAATTCCCCGCAGAGACCGGAAGGATTGAGGGTATTTCCGAAAAAGTTGTGGCAGGACACGTGTATACAAGTGAGATTTCGGGCGATGACCGATTCCACGGCATATATTATGACGGAGAATCCCATTATTACATAGACGGAATGGTGCACGTAAGCGGTGAGATACCCGTCCTTATGGTGGATACCGAACTTGACAAATACTACACTGTAACAGAAAACGGCATTTGGGAAATCGAGCCCTACGAAGAATAACTTTTGCGTATAAAAAGCGGACACCCTTTAGAGAAGGGTGTCCACTTGCGTTTAACAATGAAATTACACAACTTTTGCCTTTTTAAGTGCGGCATAGACCATAGGGGTAACCGCGGCGGTAATTATAATTTCGGGTATCATATAAAGTCCGTTATAAACCACGGAATAAATGAAGGCGAGGGCATTTCCCTGATATGCCCCTAATATTTTCGCACCGAAGGCGTAAAAACCCTCCTGACCGAAAAACCACTCGGCATAAGAACCCCACAGAATATAGCCTGAGGCAATGTGGGTGATATAGCGAAGTGTGGTGACGAAAACACTGCCGCAAACTATTGCAACACCTGCATTTTCAATTCTGTTTTTAAATATGCCGGATAAACCGAGAACCATATAGGCAACAAGATAGTCAAGCACACACATTAAAATTGCATTGCCTAAAACCATCTGATCCTCTCCCGGCAAGAATGCGGCAGAAATCGCACCCGCACCCAAAAACATCTGCAGTACCGCAAAACAAAGGGCGGATAGAATACCGGTCTTTGTGTCGTAAATAAAGCCGATAAGGCAGATGGGCATCATACTCGCAAGTGTAACGCCGCCGCCGAAAGGCAGGGCAAATGGTTGGATGATTGAAAGTATTGTGCCAAGTGCGATAAGCATTGCACAAACGACAAGTTTTTTGCTTCTCATATCTTAATGCCAACTTTCACAAAAAATAAAAAAACTGCATCCCCGAAAGGATACAGCCAACAGACAAAGCCTATGATCCCTTCGTTGGAATTACCCAAATCAGGTTATGCGGGTCTAAGTGGCGATACACTTACTCTCAGCCTGCTTGCACAAGCTCCCCTTTTGCAAAGTTAATATATCATGTGGTCGGGGTGTTGTCAAGTATAATTTTCCCACTTGACAAAAAGAAAATGTAAGCATATAATGTAAACAACTAAATATTTAAACCGTTGAGACAGAGAAAAGCAGAATCGGTCTTTTTTAGCGAGCGGATTACGGTGTGAGTTCCGTAAAGACTATCTGTGTAATATGGACTGTTGAGGGCCGTGTCAAATGCACGGACGTGAGACCTGCGTGAATGGTCGGGGGTTTGTTTGAACTCCGCTAAGTGCGTAGATTTATCTGCGAATCAAGGTGGCACCACGGATAAGTTTTTATTCGTCCTTGACAGAAAAAAGAATTTCTGTCGGGGGCGTTTTTTAATACCTCCGCATAAGAGGAGACTTTTATTATGTTACTAACCAAACGATGGCGACTTTTCTCTTGATTTACACAATAAAATTTAAAGGAGAAACAGAAAATGAAACTTAATAATATTGATTTTGAAACTTATTTTAAAAACTACCCGGATGAAAACGGCTATTTCGGTAAATACGGCGGTGCGTATGTTTCCGACGAACTTAAAAACGCAATGCGTGACATTACCGAGGCATATCAGACTATTTGCAAGTCCTCTAAATTCATAAGTGAACTCAGACGAATCCGCCGTGAATTTCAGGGCAGACCTACCCCGATTTCACATCTCGAACGCCTGTCCAATAAAATAGGAAACGTTCAACTTTACGTTAAGCGTGAGGACTTAAACCATACCGGTGCACACAAGTTAAACCACTGTATGGGCGAGGCACTCCTTGCAAAATATATGGGCAAGAAGAAGGTAATTGCGGAGACCGGTGCAGGTCAACACGGTGTTGCACTTGCTACCGCCGCGGCATACTTCGGTTTAGAGTGCGATATTTATATGGGCTCTGTTGATATTAAAAAACAGGCACCCAATGTAGCACGAATGAAAATCCTCGGTGCTCGTGTGGTTGAGGTAACCCACGGTCTCCAGACTCTTAAAGAAGCGGTTGATGCCGCATTTCAGGCGTATTGCAATGAGTACAAGGATGCGATTTACTGTATCGGCTCGGTACTCGGCCCTCATCCGTTCCCCCTTATGGTTCGTGATTTCCAGAGCGTTGTGGGAATTGAAGCGAGAGAGCAGTTCCTCGATATGACCGGTGAACTTCCCGATGCTATCGTTGCCTGTGTGGGCGGCGGATCTAACGCAATGGGATTCTTCTCAGGATTCCTCAATGATCCGGTTGAAATCTACGGTGTCGAGCCTCTCGGCCACGGCCCGAAACTCGGCGACCACGCCGCTAGTCTTATGTACGGCGAAGAGGGCATTATGCACGGTTTTAACAGTATAATGTTAAAAGATAAAGACGGCGAACCTGCACCGGTATACTCGGTTGCAAGTGGTCTTGACTACCCATCATCCGGTCCGGAACACGCATTTATGCAGGAAATCGGCCGTGTTAAATACGACGTAATAAACGACGATGATGCGGTTGACGCATTCTTCGAACTCTCCCGCATGGAGGGTATTATCCCCGCAATCGAGAGTTCACACGCGGTTGCATACGGTATGAAACTTGCCCGTGAGCGTGGCAAGGGCTCAATCCTCATTAACCTCTCAGGCAGAGGCGATAAGGATATGGACTATATCATCGAAAAATACGGAATCAGATAATAAAAAGATGCTTGGGAATTCTCCCAAGCATCTTTTTTTATGCAATAAAGTAATTTAAAATAAGGAAAATCGTACCGGCAAGAAGGGATGCAATGAGGATAACAAAAGTTATAACCCAACCGCGGTCAAACTCACCGTAAAGTCCGTCCAGAACGTCAAAACGACTGTCCTTCGGCTTGTTATAGGTGCGAATATGGTCGTGTACGGGGGTAAGTTTTGTGGCGATATACATACAAAGTGCACCTGCTACAAGATAGAAAACTGCGGACAGATACAGATGCCAATCGTGTAGTATATCTGCCTTTCCCGTGCGTTCAAGTGCAAGGAAAGTGAATACTCCCGTAGAAAGGGAGAGGATAATACCGCTTATGAACGTATAA
>JAFYQP010000009.1 GCA_017559855.1 Clostridia bacterium
AGGTGCAGTTTAAAAATAATAATGGTAAAAAGCCCCACGGCAAAAAGCAGAGCACCCGCAATTTTATTGCCACTTGCGGCAAGGTTGAGATACACCGTACCACCAATACCAATCATAATGCCTGCAAGAATTGCCGACAAAAATACACGAAAATACTTCTTTGCCAAGGTTTATCCCCTACTTCTCACAGTTTATATACTTATTTTATTATACTACCGGCATACTGTCAACAAATAATATCGTTTTTTGTCAAAAAGTTTTTTATTTTTCCCTATTGCAATAATTGGAAAAATATGGTAAATTATAAACAGTAAATTTCCAATATTTTACATTTCGGAGGCGGATGACAAATATGACACAGAAGATAATCCTTGCAGATGACAATAATGATATGATGCAACAGTTAAGCGACCTTATCTCCTCACGTCCGGAGTATCGTGTTATTGATACGGTAAATGCAGGGGACGTGCTGGTACAGAGAATTTTAGAGCAGGAGCCGGACATTGTAATTCTCAATAATCTTCTCCCGCAACTTGACGGACTTGGTGTCGTGGCCAAGATAAATGAAAGCGACATAAGCCGCCGTCCCATATTCCTTATGGTATCATCCTTTGTAAGTGACACACTTGCATCTGAGGCGAACACTTTAGGCGTCGCCTATCTTCTTGCAAAGCCATTCTCTTTTGACACGTTGATTGCACGGCTTGATATGATTACAAATTCCTCCCCGTCTAAATCTACTGACGATGATAAAAGAAGTATTCTTGCCCGTGCGGTTACAAATGTCATTCACGAAGTGGGTGTTCCTGCACATATCAAGGGCTACCACTATGTGCGAGAGGCGATTATGATGGCGGTCGAGGATATGGACATTTTAAATGCCATTACAAAAATACTCTACCCCTCGGTTGCAAAGAAATTTGAAACAACGCCGTCCCGTGTTGAACGTGCAATACGTCACGCAATAGAAACCGCATGGAATCGCGGCGATGTGGACACGTTAAACCGATTTTTCGGTTATACGGTTTCCAATTCCAAAGGAAAGCCTACAAACTCGGAATTTATAGCAATGATTGCGGATAAACTCAGTTTGGAAATCCACTCCTATGTATAAAACAAAAGACAAGGCTTAGTCCTTGTCTTTTGTTTTATCTTCTATAAATTCAGTAAGTGCCTTAAAATCGCCGTTGGGGAAAATGGATATGTCCGCTCCGCTGTAGTTTATAAGGTCATCGGTAAGTAAAAACACCTGCATGCCTAAGTTTCGTGCCACCATATCGTCGTCTACGTCATTTCCCACCATAATACACTCCTCGGCGGAAAGATTTAGACGATTAAGTATATCCTTGTAATATTCAAGGCTCGGTTTACAGTAATTTATGTTCTCATATGTGGTATAGAGTTCAAAATCATCAGGCGAGAGCCCTGCCCAACGCATACGACTCTCCGTTGCTATTGCGGGAAAAATCGGATTTGTGGCAAGAACCGTACGAATACCTCGTTCTTTAAGGAACCGCACCAACTCTCCGCTCTCTTTCCGATATCCGCAAACACTTTGAACGCTTTGAAATCCCGTCCTGTAAAACTCTTCAAAGTGAGGCATATCATTTAGTGCCTCTTCACCGTATAAACTACAGAAAAAGTCCCAGAATCTCTTTTCATTCCGACACTCACCCGTGTTTTTTATCATCATATCCGTACCGCCCCATATTGCCTTGGTAAGGCCTTCCGGCTCATACCCCATAGGGGCCAGATGAGTGACAAGACCTTTGAAATACGCCTTTACAAAAACCTCCTGATCCATAGGTAAAAGTGTACCGTCAAGGTCAAATAAAACCGCTTTAATTGCCATTGTTTTGCTCCATTATCATATTTATTCCCTTCTCAAGGGTGCTTTCGTCAATATATCCTCCCGCACGGGCGACGACTTCACCCTCCCCGTTGATAAAATAGGTATTGGGAAGTCCGGTTACGCCGTAAGCGGTGGATGCAGACATGCGAGTATCGTAATACACGTTGAAGGTATATCCTTTTTCCTTGATGTATTTTCGTGCCGCCGTCTCGGTTTCCTGTACACCGTCTGTGGCGTTTACCATTAGAAACTGCACTTCAGGGTGTTTTTTATAAAGATTTTCAAAGCCCGGAAGTCCCTCTTTACAGTAATGGCACCAGGTTGCCCAGAAATTCAGCACAACGGGTTTGCCCTTAAAATCCGAAAGTTTAACCGCATTGCCCTCATTGTCAAACACGGTAAAATCCGGTGCAGGTATTGTGTTCTCTTCCGGTATTTCCGCCGAGTACTCTTCGCTATATTTGTTATAAAGCAAAACCGCCGCAACGATAACCGCTACGAGAAGCAGAGCAAGAATTAACCATTTGATTAAATTTTTCATCCATTACCTCCAACAAGGCTTAAAAATCTTCCAAAAAAGCCGGTTATCATAAGTAAACCGATAATTATGAGGAAAATTCCGCAAATTGTGTTTATAATTCCGTAATGTTTTTTAATAAAATTAAATGCACCCTTTAATTTATCAATTAAAATCGCACTTATAAAAAACGGAATACCCAATCCCAAAGAATACAGAAGCAACATAACCGTACCCTGCAAAACCTTGCCGCCGGTTGCCGCCATCATAAGGGCAGAGCCTAAAAACGCACCTGCACATGGCGTTGTGCTAACGGAAAAAACAATGCCGAAAACAAAAGATGATAAAAATCCAAACTCTCTTTTTCCAACGTTTTTCATTCCCTTAAAAATCCCCAAACGGAAAACGCCGAGGAAACTGAGACCGAAGAATATAACAACTCCGCCGCATACAATATTGACAGCGGTTTCATATTCCCTCAATACACGGCCGACCGTACCCGCAAGGGTACCCAATGCCACAAAAACCGCGGTAAATCCCAGAATGAATCCAAGAGCGTTCCTGACCGTCTTTTTTAAACTTCCCTCACCACCTGCAAAATAGGAAATGTAAATAGGAAGCATAGGAAGATGACACGGAGAAATAAAGGTTATTATTCCCTCTAAAAACGAAATGAAATACTGCATACTTACCCTCTTTTAATTGTTTTCCGCAAGATATTCCTCTACGTAATGTACCGCAACCGCACCGTCTGCTACCGCAGTCACAACCTGACGGAGAATCTTCGTGCGGATATCGCCTACCGCATATACGCCCGGTACGTTTGTGCGTGTTGACTCATCAGCTATAATATAACCGTTTTCATCTATATCAACTTTTCCTTTAAGATAATCCGAGGCAGGCTTCCGTCCGATACTGACAAAAACACCGTCTACCGCTACCTCATAAGTCTCCTCACCGGTTTTCACCTTAACGCCGATAACACGTTTATCAGCGATAAACTCCGTGACCGTACTGTTCCACAAAAACTCCACGTTTTCTGCTTTAAGCAGCGGCTCGTGGTAAATCTTCGTTGCACGAAGCGTGTCCCTGCGATGGGTAAGGTAAACCTTATCTGCAAGGCGTGACAAATAAAGGGCGTCGGCTGCGGCGGAATTTCCGCCGCCAACTACCATAACGGTTTTGCCCTTATAAAATCTTCCGTCGCAATGGGCACAGTAATGTACTCCCCTGCCTATAAGGGAACTTTCTTTCTCAACACCCAACTCTCTGGGGTTTGCACCGGTTGCTATTATTACGGTCTTGGCAAAAAAATCGCCTGCATTCGTACAAATCTTTTTAATTTTATCGGAAAAATCAACCGACTCTACCTCGCCATACTCGGTCTTTGCACCAAAACGCTCTGCACCCTGCTGCATCTTCATACCAAGTGTAAGTCCGTCAATCCCCTCTTCAAATCCCGGATAATTGTCAATATCTCCGGTAAGTGCCATCTGACCGCCTGCGGACATCCGCTCAATAAGCAGGGTGTCCAGTCCTGCACGGGCAGCATAAAGTGCGGCGGTGTAACCGGCAGGACCTCCGCCTAAGATGATGGTATCGTATACCTTTTCCATATTAACCCTCTAAAAGAGCAAGTAGTGCCGCCTTCGGCTGTGCACCTACCGCCTGATTTACGACCTCGCCGCCCTTCATAACAAGAAGCATGGGAATACTCATTATGCCAAACTCCTGTGCAAGTTCGGGAGAATCGTCAACGTTTACCTTAACAACAAGATACTGCGGGTTTTCTTCCGCAATCTGGTCAACAATGGGAGATACCATACGGCAAGGGCCGCACCAATCCGCATAAAAATCAACCAAAACGGTCTTTTCGCTGGTTAAAACCATATTGAAATTGTCTTTATTTACTTTAATTACTGCCATAATAAAACATCCTTTCGTTTTTCTTTTATTATACCCCTTTTTCAAAAATTTTTCAATATCTTGACTTAAACTCAATATAAATATATACTATAGAACAGTTGTTTTGGAGGTATCTTATATGGTTTTATATTATTCTGCAACGGGAAATACGGAATACATTGCACAGGAGATTGCAAAAGGTTTGAATGATGAATGTTTAAATCTTTTAGATAAAATAAAAAGGAACGATTTAACACCAATCAATTCGGAAACACCCTTTGTAATATGTGCACCTGTAATCGTTTGTGAAATACCCCGCTTTATGAGCAAGTTTTTGAAAAAAGTTCCCCTCACCGGTAACAAAAACGTTTATTTTATCCTTACAAGCGGCGGATATTCAGGTGCGGCAGGTCCTCTTGCAAAATCACTTATTAAAAAGAAGAAGATGAATTACCTCGGTCACGCCGACTTTATTATGCCCCAAAATTACATGGCAAGTGATGCTTACGGTGCACTGACTCGCGATGAGATCGAGGATCGAATCCGCTCCTCGGTAAAACTCCTGTCCCCCACGGTGGAGACAATTAAAAAGGGTGAAAACCTTATGGCAAGAAAGGTGGCTTTCTGGGAAACCGCGGTGACAGTTCCCTTTAATCCCGTATGGTGTAAATTCTTGCTAAACGCCAAAGATTTCCATATCGAAGGTGAGTGTTCAAGTTGCGGTAAATGCGTAAAGGTGTGCCCGCTTAATAATATAAAACTTACGGATAAAAAGCCTGTTTGGGGAAAGGATTGCACACATTGTATGGCGTGTATCGGAAACTGTCCCACAGAGGCTATTGAGTATAAAAACATAACACAGAAAAAAGAAAAATACAATTTCGGCAAATACAAATACGTTGTGAAATAAAAAAATAGCAGGTGCATTGCACCTGCTATTTTTTTATTACCAATTTATGTCTGTGTACGGTGTGCTTTCAACACCTTGACTCTGGAGTTTCTTAACCATTCGGTCAAGTTTTCCCTGCCACATCTTCTTAAACCAATTAGTCTCACCAAACCACTTAACAAGAGTGGGGCTTATTGCATAATATGTTCTGATAAACGCTCTGCCGTACCACGTTTTTGCAAGAGTAAAGTCACGGAAACGACGAAGAGTCCAAACCTGCGGACAATCATATGAGCCGTACACTGCAGTCGCAACATAGCAACCGCTGCTTTTACCCTTTTCCAAGTTAGGGAATTTGGCTTGAATCATAGATGCAATTTCAGGATCCGTCTTATTGTTGAAGGTTGCAACACCAGCTGTGGTAGTTACAGAAGCATCTGCTCCTGCATCCAACAAGACTTTTACACATTTTCTAGCATTTCTTTGGTCAGCCTCCTCAAATTTATTATCAGCAGCCACATGCCATAAAGCAGTTTTATCTTCATTCGCTCTAAAATTGACATCTGATCCAACCTCAACCAAGAATTTTACCGCTTCATAATTAGCAAACGCCGCAGCATTCACCAACAATGTTCTGTTGCAGGAGCTACCAGTCATTTCAATAAGGCGTTTTACATCTTCCTTGTTACTTTCATTTACAGTATATTTGGATGCAACGGCTACCTCTTCGGCAGATGCTCCATAATTATTTAATGTTAAGAGTGCTACCGCTTTTCCTAAATAGCCAACGGGTGAGTCAGTGTTTTTCTTTGTATACTCTTTAAAATAATGAAAAGCAAACATCGAATAACCGTTCATCAGTGTGTCATAAGCCTTTTCACGAATCTCTTCTTTGGTTAAAGATTCACATTGTACTACAGCAATATTAGCGAACGACTCCTCATAAGCATCCATAACCATATCGATCATAGCGTAAGTGACAGACAAGGGATCATTTTCAACAACTTGGTTGCGGTCTACAATATTGCCATAACCATTTTTTGTTACGTATTCCTGCAAATGTGTAGTCGGTACGATTCTGCTAGTTTTCAAACCTTTAATATCATCCACTATTTCGAATAATAATTTTTGATGTTCTTCGTTTGCGTTATCATAGTTATCATCTATTATGGAAACACTTTTTACTAATACATTGAAAACACCTTGTCGCTTGTCGCTAGTTTCTGCTTCCAATAAGGCTGTTTTCACCCTCGCAAACGTACTGTAAAAAATAGCTTCAATATTAGTCGGATCGTTCTGTTCGACCAAATTATAATATTTTTCAGTTTCTAACCAGTCCTCTTTTGATTTAGCACGGCGAGCGTTAGCAAGATATTTTTGCACAAAAGCGGTGTTATCCACTTTTACAGTACCTTGTACGTCTACCGTACCTTCTACCATCATTTTTTTGATTTCCTCTGCGGCATACTTCATGCCACAACTTTGGCACACAAAGATACCATCTTGCTTTAACAAATCATTACATCCGCACATTTCACACGCAATTTTTTGCATAAATCTTACCTCCTAAAACTTTTTCTATATTTTAGCGAATTTTTCGCTAAAAGTCAATAGCGAAAAACTTTCTAACATATAATGAAAAAGAGGCGGTGAGAATATATGCCACATTACCCAAGACTTCGTGATTTGCGTGAAGATAAAGACTTAACTCAAAGTAAAATGGGCGAAATTCTCGCCTGCAGTCAGAGAGTATACAGTAACTACGAACGAGGAGACATAGATATTCCCACCACGACGCTTATTAAAATCGCAGATTTCTTTGACGTATCGGTGGATTTTATTCTTGGCAGAACGGACAATCCGAAAATAAAATAGCAGGTCTTATGACCTGCTATTTTTTTATTACCACCATGCGATTGCACGAATCGGGGAGCCGTCGGAATCTTTCACCTTGAGTGGGAAGCAACTGAAGTTAAAAAGTTCATCCCCGCAAAGATGCAGATTTTTTAAATTTTCAATATTTACTATGTCTTTTTCTCTAAACAGTTTCTTGTGAAGCGTCAAATTTGCATCCCCAATTGGGTCAAGTCCGATTACGTCAAAGCCGATACCCTTGTAATCACCCGCTAAAATGTAATCGAGCACCTCATCATCAATGCAAGGATAGTCACCGAAATACTCACTCTTTCCCCAATATTTGTCCCAACCTAAATTGAAGAGGAGGAAATCCGCCGCATCTGCAAGGACTCCGTATTTGCGGATGAAATCCATGGTTATTTTCTCACCGTTTGCAAGACCTCTGCAGTCAATGACAAGTGCCTTGCCTATAAACTGCTCCGGCGGGAGAGCATCAAGAGTTTTTCTGTCACCGAAAAGGTGTGCCGGCGGGTCCATATGTGTCCCCGTGTGGGAAAACATATGTAAAATTGTTTCCTTGAAACCATGCTCTTCGTAGTTGTTTGCAGGGATAAGTTTTGGTGTCTCCGTACCCGGATAAACCGGCATATCCTCACAGATTGTATGTGTAAGATCAATTACTTTCATAATGTCCACTCCTTTGATGACATTATAGCATATTTTAATATATATGCAATAAAAACAAAGGATGTACTATAGCAATGACAGAATTCTCTTCTTGTACCGGAGGAATTTATCCGTTAAGTTAAAATCCGAACGGCGTGGTCGCTCCTCATCAATGACGATTTCCGCCCGTATCTCCCCCGGTGTGCCGGATAGCAGATATATGCGGTCGGAAAGTAAAATCGCCTCGTCAATGTCGTGGGTGATAAACAGAGTTGACAGTTTGATTTTCTCCATTACGTCAAGATACCATCTGTGCATGGCACTTTTGGTAAGGGTGTCCAGCGCGGAAAACGGCTCGTCTAAAAGTGCAACGTCACGGGAAAACATATACGTTCTGAGCAGTGCTGCTCGTTGACGCATTCCGCCGGAGAGTTGAGCAGGATATTTTTTCTGGGTTCCCTCAAGTCCGAACTGTGCGAACATCGGCGACACCTGCCCCCGTGCCTGTTTTTTCTTTACCCCTTTGATAACCAGGGGTAAAGCCACGTTATCCTCTATGGTTTTATAGGGTTGGAGCAAGTCTTTCTGCAGCATATAACTTATACGGCCGGACTTGTTTGTTATATCCTCACCGTCTAAAAACACCTTGCCGCAATCGGGTTTAATCAGTCCCGAAATTATGTTAAACAACGTTGTTTTTCCACCGCCGCTAACACCTAGTAGACAAACTAATTCCCCGCTTTTCAGTTCAATGGACACGTCCTTCAATATCAGTTTGTTATCAAAACTTTTACTTACGTTTCTTACCTCTAATTTTTTCATATTAGTCGGGTAAATACTCGTTTGTAAAGCCGTAATTCGGATCGATTTTATCTTCAAGCAGGTTGTTTTCATTGAGCCAATTGTAGAATGACGCCCAACGTGCCTCATCAAATTCGCCCCATTTTTTCGCATCTGCTATGTATTCTTTTGCAAGATATTCCTGACTTGCGTAGGTTAGTGCACTGTTTGCCTTTAATTCCGGTGCGGCTTCCATTAAAATTTCCGCCGCCTCTTTCGGATTTTGTACGGCAAAATTATACCCTTTGGAAAGTGCATCAATAAATGCTTTTGCGGTTTCGGGATTTTCTTCAAGATATGCGTTATTGCCTATTATTACCGGTGTGTAATAGTCAAATACCGGATTAATATCTGCAAATTCAAAATAATCGGTTGCAAGTCCTGCTATCTCGCAGGCAACACCTGCCCAGCCGTAGAAAATCCAGATTGCATCTACCGATTTACTCTTCAGGGCAGAAACCTCGTCGGTAACGGTTGACGGAATAAGTTCAACCGAATCAAAATTACCGCCGTCTTTACGCATTACGTCTCTGATGGTTGCCTTCTCCACATCCAGGTTCCATGTGGCGTATTTTTTACCTTCAAGACCGCGGGGAGTATCCATTCCCTCGCCTGCACGGGAAATGATGCCCGATGTGTTATGCTGAATAACTGCGGCAACCGCCGTAATCGGCATCTTCTCACCACCTGCAAATGCCGGAGCAAGTGAGTCCTGGAAAGAGACGCCAAACTGTGCCTTACCCGATGCCACAAGAGTCTCCGCACCGCCTTCGGGTGGTTGTACCACCTCAACGTTAAGTCCCGCTTCTTCAAAATAGCCCTTTGCTTTTGCCGCAAAAATGCCCGTATGATTTGTGTTGGGTGTCCAGTCTAAAACAATTGTTATATCTTTCATTTCGGTATCTGTTTTGCCCTCGCAGGCTACCATGCTAAAAACACAGATGATTGATAAAAGTAAAGCAATAAAACGTTTCATAATATTTCCTCCTAATTCTTTTTATCCGTTTGACGATAAGGCATACATTTTTTCTCCGCAAATTCCACAAGTGCCATAAGAATCAGGGAAATTGCAGAGATAAGAAAAATAACGGCGAACATCTTGTCAAAGGCAAATGCCTTCTTCACTCGTGTCATATAAACACCTAACCCGCCGAAACCACCCAGCCATTCGCTGATAACCGCACCCACTACGCTATATGCCGCCGCAATCCTGAGCCCTGAAAAAAACTGCGGAAGTGCCGACGGGAACTTGATGTGACGGAAGATCTGAACCCTGTTTGCCCCCATAGAGCGAAGCAGTAAAATCCCGTCCTTGTCCGCACTGCGAAATCCGTCAAGAAGTCCCACGGTCACGGGGAAAAATGTAGAGATTACGATAAGTACGATTTTAGGTGTCATTTCATAACCGAACCATAGTACCAAAAGAGGTGCAATGGCAACGCTTGGTATCGTTTGCGTAATTATAAGAAGCGGATAAAACGCCTTATATAATACGTCAAAGGCATCCATCAGAACCGCCGCCAAAAAACCTACTGCCACACCGATAAACAGACCGATAAATGCCTCCTGCAATGTGATTTTTGAGTTTTCCAACAGTAACGGAAATTCTTCCGCAAACGCCCGTAATACCTCCACGGGTGAGGGTAGCATATAATTTGGTATAAGTCCAAGCGTACACACAAGCTGCCAAATGGCAAGAAGTGCGGCAATGGCAACGATTGAGAGTATATTACGCCTCGGCATGTTTTGTAATCTTTTTGTCAATTGTGAGGATTTCACCTTCCGGACGATAAACTACCTTGACATATGCGGAAACGCTAGCCGCACCAGTTTTTATTGCAACGTGTTGACACTCTTTTACAATGTCCATTAGTTGATTGTAATCCTCACCCTCGATAGTGGTCTCAAAAGGACCTACGTGGCATTTAAGGCCGCTACTTTTAATAAAGGCGATTACCTCATCCACAATGCGTATAAGTTCCTCTTCACTTGATACTGTGGGAAGAACTTGAATCGCGATACTTGCTTTCATATTTTTACCTCCTGAAAATAAAAATTGCCTCCGCCGGAAAACTTCGGCGAAGGCTCTCTAAAGTGCTGCTACATTACACTTTCACATTGCTTCCTACGCCGGCATTATCCGGATCAGGTTTTCGGGTCGAAGTTTAATCACTTCCTCTCAGCCTGCCACCAGGCTCCCCGGCATTTAAATTGTAAAACAAAAACAGGAGACAACCTTGCAGTTGCCTCCTGTAAAAAATCCTCTAATAACGACTTCCTACGGCGGCATTATCCGCATCAGGTTATAGGGTCGAAGTTTAACTACTTCCTCTCAGCCTGTCCTCAGGCTCCCCTGTCTCTATTTCGGTGTCATTATACACCCGCTTTTTCAAAAATGCAAGTGTTTTTTAGCAGACAATTAAAATTCGCCCTTCCGTTCACCTTTATCCCGCTGATGCGAGCATATTTTCGTTTTGGTTTATGGAGTGGTTGGCATTAGGGACTACATTTTTAATCACTTATTGGTTTCTACTTTTTTAATGTCCTCGGTCTGGTCTATGGTAAGATCGAAGCCGGAAAACATCTCGTTCTGCGGAAGTTTTGTTTGAAAACCATCAGTATCGTCCCAAGTCAGTACCGCATCGTCAAAATTTATACCGAGCACGTGTCCACCCTTGGTTTTATCCTTGGAAATAAAATGCAAATGCCAACCCACCGCATTTAAGTCCGCCATATAGGGCGGGCAATATAAACCAATCATAGTGCCCTCTATATTTTCATAATCGAAGAAGGTCTGGTCGCGTTCAAGTACGTCTACAAGCGGCTCATAAGGCTCGTCCTGTGCGTTTACGCTTCTTACATTTATCTCATTGAAATTTCCGTCGATGCGAACCATGTAAAAGCGGTTTTTACCGCGTTCTGCAACAACCCCGTCCAACGCTATGCAAAGATCTTCATAGTTTCGGATTTCCCTTAAATTTCTTGTTTCATCTGCGTCTAAATAAGTAACAACGGAAAAGGGAATCGTCTCCTCATCAGAAACAAGTTCAACGCTTCCGTCCCCTGCGGCACGGTAGGTCTCACCGTCTATCATAATAAGTTCACCGTTTAACCGATTGAAAGTACCGATACCGGTATCGCCGTTTTTCTCCAGATCTTCTACGGTTATACTGCCGTAATAATCGCCGAAGGTCAGCCCCTGCAAAAGTGATACCTGATACATACGGTCCCTATCCTTCGCCTCATCGTTTGCTGCTTCTTTTCCGCAGGCTGTGAGTAAAACTGCACACATCATTACCGCTAAAACCGATAATCGCATTTTGTTTTTCATATCCGCACCTCGTATGTAATTTCATTTCTGTATTCAAATTATATCATTGTATTTTTTGTTTTTCAATAGTCGGGCATAGTTTCCCACGTGTTGAATTTATCCCAAAAACATAGTACAACAACCGATGTTTGAACAAAGGATAAAATTTACAAGCGATGAATGCTGATTATGGCCCCTCTGTCGAGGGGCCATAATTCCGGAGGATGCGAATTCTGTCGCTTTTTCGCCCTCCGTTTATCTTTATCCTGCTGCCGCTAACATATTCTCAATGAAAATTCCATAACCTCTGCACGGATCGTTTACCAACACGTGCGTCACCGCACCCACGATTTTACCGTTTTGTAAAATCGGGCTGCCGCTCATTCCCTGGACGATACCGCCGGTTTTTTCGATTAGATTTTTATCACATATTTTAATCATCATATTTTTGGTGTCATTTTCACCCGATGGATAAATTTTTACAATTTCAATTTTATACTCTTCTACATTATCCCCCTCTATGTTGGATAAAATAGTAGCAGGACCACATTTTACTTCACTTTTTTTCGCCACGGGAATCGGCTTTTCACTACCAAACTCCATACCTCTTTTTACCTTACCGAAAATGCCGGAGTTTGTATTATCCATAAGAATTCCGTAATCCCCGCTTAAATTATAATTGCCTTTAAGTTCGCCCGGTTCTCCTTCCACGCCCTTTTTAACATCATCCACCGTGGATTCCATAACCGATCCTTTTCTAAATGGAATTAAAACGCCGGTGTCAGAATCGCATATTCCGTGCCCTAGTGCTCCGAAAGTTCCGCTTTGCGGGTGGTAAAAAGTGATGGTTCCGATTCCCGCCATACTGTCACGCACCCAAAGTCCGAGTTTATACTCGCCTTCCATATCTTTTGCAGGCGTTAGCAAAAACTGTTTTTCCCGATCGCCGTGAAGTACGGTAAGTTTAACGGGTTTACCGCCACTTTTTCTTATCACTTCTTGAAAATCTTCGCTTTTTTCAATCCCGATACCGTTTACCTTTGTGATGACGTCACCTTTTTTAATACCATCTGACGGGCTTACACTGTCCCTTTCCGTCAGTACCTCGGTTGTGCCCACCACAATAACGCCTTTGGAAAACATCTTTATTCCCGTGGTGTGTCCTATGGGAACAAGACTGTCTGCCGTTAGTGCCATTGCCGGTGTAACAACCAAAAGAACCGTGGTTAAAAATAAAATTATTTTTTTAATCATCAAGTCACTCCTTTCCTTTTTAATATCTCCAAAAGAATGAGAAATAGGAGTGACAAATGCTTACTTAAATTCCTTTAAAATTTTACTCTCCCTTATACTTTCTCCGTGTGGCGAGACCTCCTCGCAAATGCCGCTCTGCCTTGTTTTCCTCCAGCACTTTTTTAACTTTTCCGTATCGCTCCATATCAAATGTGCGAAGTCTTTCCACAATATCCTTGTGCACGGTAGATTTTGATATGTAGAACTTTCGTGCCGCTTCTCTTACCGTGCATTTGTTTTCAATTACAAAATCCGCAAGTTCCCGTGCTCTATCCTCTATATATGTATTAGCCATAAAGTTTACGCCCCCTCGGCTTTAAACTCACAGGCTAATTTTATGCGAAATTTTTCTTGCATATGACAGAGTATAAAAACCCGTTTTTACGTCCATACTGTATGTGAAATCATTTTTATGGAGGTAAATATTATGAACACACCTAATCAGAGCATCAAATGTACTGTTTCTCAGTGTCAGTACCATTGCAACACCGAAAACTACTGCTCCTTATCTTCAATCAAAGTGGGCACTCACGAGACAAACCCCACAATGCCGCAGTGCACCGACTGCGAATCCTTTGTAAAGAAATCCTGCTAAGCGTTTAATCGTCGAGAGTCCTTACACCTCCCAAGTGGTGTCCTCGTAAGGGCTCTCTTTTTCTATCCAATTCCCTGAAAAGAACCACGGGATTACCACGTTCATATCACCCCAAAAGCCTCTGCTTCTTACATACTCTTCCGCCTCTTCCTCAAACACTACCTGCCCCGCTTCCTTAAATATGCCGATGTATACCTTCATTTTACCCTCTTCATCCCTCCTTTAGTTTCTTTTTCAATAACATTATATACCTTTTAGGTTTCGTTGTCAATAACTTTGTTGCAAAATTATTTTATTGTGCTAAAATTATCGTATAAGAAACCAAAAAGCACTTTGGAGGTGCACAATATGTTTGGAAAAAGACTTAAAGAAGCTCGAAACGCAAAGGGCTTTACTCTTGAGGAGTTGGCGGTAAGATACAACTCTGCCTTTGACGGCGGACTTAACAAGGGTACTCTTTCAAAATACGAAAACGGCAAGCAGGAACCTGCGGCGAGTACGGTTTCCAATTTATCAACCATACTCGGTGTTTCGGTTGATTATTTAATGGGAAACTCCGATTCTCCCGTTCCGGTCTCCGATGCAGATGAAGGACGCCCGTTTTTGATTATTAACAATCGCAACGGCAAGCCGATAAAAATTTTTCTCACCAATGAACAACTTGACCGTGCTCAGAAAGCGTTGGAACTTATTATTCCCGATGCTGTTGAGGATATTTTCGATTAATTTTTCCATTGTAAGTTATGAAAATATGTGGTAAAATATTTGGATAAGGTGGTGAGCACGAATGCAAAGCAGTGCACCCGTTTTAGTCGGTGATATTCTGGAGATGAAAAAATCTCATCCCTGCGGTGCAAACACTTGGCAGGTGCTCCGCACAGGCGTGGATTTTCGCCTTAGATGTACCGGTTGCGAGCATGAACTTATGCTCCCCCGTGCCCGTATTATGAAATCAGTCAAAAAAATCATCCGTAATGGCAATACCATTGCCCTTTAGAAAGGAGTTCTATATAATGCAAAATACATTAGAAATCGCTTCCCGTCTTCGTGAACTTCGTGATGCATGCGGCTATTCCGTGGAGCAACTTGCAAGTGAACTTAATTTAGATCCTGCGGTTTACGCTTCATATGAAGATGACGGCCACGATATTCCCATAAGTGTTATCTTTGAAGTTGCAAATCTCTTCAAAGTTGACTTTAACGAGATTTTAACCGGAAACGGCGGAAAACTTGAAACCTATCACGTTGTCCGCTCAGGTGAAGGTAAACCGGTTGACCGTGTACCCGGTTACTCTTTCTCCGACCTTGCATTCCGTTATATGCGTAAAATTATGCAGCCCTTGCTTGTAACCCTTGATCCGTCGGACAAAACGCCCGAACTTATCACTCACAAAGGTCAGGAGTTTAATTTCGTGGTAGAGGGTTCGGTTGCTTTGATTTTTGGCGACCGTGAAATAGTTTTGAATAAGGGCGACTCTGTTTATTTCAATTCCGCACTTCCTCATGGACAGAAGTGTGCGGGAAATGAGGCTGCAACATTCTTAACCATAATTGCCGAATAATTTTAAGGAGACTTTGTTCTATGTTATTACACCGTTATCTTCCCCGTATTGAGTTTGACTCATATGAGGATTTCAAAGAAAATTATAAGGTCAACGTGCCTGATAACTTCAACTTCGGTTATGATGTTGTTGATGCCTGGGCCGAAGCAGATGAGTCTAAAAAAGCACTCGTTTGGTGTGACGATCACGAAAATGAAAAAACTTTAACCTTCAAGGACATTTCCCTCCTTTCAAACAAGGCGGCAAATTTCTTTAAATCAAAGGGCATTACAAAAGGTTCGGTTGTTATGCTCATTCTCCGTCGCAGATGGGAGTATTGGGTTTGTGCCACTGCTCTTCACAAATTAGGTGCAATACTCATCCCCGGATCTCTTCAGCTTACCAAAAAGGACATCGTATACCGTGCAGATGCGGCTAAAATCCAGATGGTTATCTGCGTAAACGATGCTTTTGTTATTGATCAGGTTGAACAGGCAATGGGCGAAACCGACGCTATCAAAAACCGTGTCCTCGTCGATGCTCATCGTGACGGTTGGCTTACCTTCGGCGATGAAATTGCAGATATGCCCGATACTTTAGAGCGTGTTGACACCAAAACAAAAGACACAATGATTGTTTTCTTCACTTCCGGCACAACCGGTATGCCCAAGATGGTAGCACATAATTTCTCCTATCCCTTAGGGCATATCGTAACCGCAAAATATTGGCAACAAGTTCAGGAAAACAAATTACATATGAGCGTTTCCGACTCCGGTTGGGCAAAGTTCGGCTGGGGTAAAATTTACGGACAGTGGCTTTGCGGTGCAGTTATTTTTGCCTATGATATGGACAAGTTCGTCCCGCTTCATCTTCTTCAGAAAATCACAAAGTACGGCGTTACCACTTTCTGTGCACCGCCGACTATGTTCCGCTTCATGCTTCAGGAAGATCTTTCCCAATTTGATTTAAGTTGCGTTAAGCACTGCTGTATCGCAGGTGAACCGCTTAATCCTGAGGTATTCAACAAATGGTATGAGCGTACCGGTCTTAAGTTATACGAAGGCTTCGGTCAGACCGAGTCCTCCGTTATGCTTGCAAATTTCCAATGGTTTGATCCTATCCCCGGCTCTACCGGCAAACCCTCACCTCTTTATAACATACGTCTTGTTGACGCCGATGGCGTTGACTGTCCCGACGGTGAGGAAGGCTCAATCGTTGTAAATGACGTAGCACATAACCCGCCCACCGGTCTTTTCGTGGGCTACTATATGGATGAAGAATTGACCAAAGCAAACCTCCATGGCAAGTGGTACGATACCGGTGACGTGGCATGGCGTGACTCTAACGGTTATTTCTGGTTTATCGGCAGAAATGACGACGTTATCAAGTGTTCCGGATATCGCATCGGCCCCTTTGAGGTAGAAAGTGCACTTCTTACCCACCCCGCTGTTGTTGAGTGTGCAATCACCGCAGCTCCGGACCCCATTCGCGGTCAGGTTGTTAAAGCAACTTGCGTACTTGCCAAAGGCTATGCCCCATCCGATGCACTTATTAAAGAACTTCAGGATCACGTTAAAAAGACCACCGCACCTTACAAATACCCCCGTGTTGTTGAGTTTGTTGATGAACTTCCCAAGACACTGGGCGGTAAAATCAAACGTGCACAGATAAGACACGAAAACCACACAAAAGCGGAGAACAAATAGTTAAAGGAACTTAAAGATATGAAAACTTGCCCTAAATGCGGTACTCAACATTCCAACCAAACCATGGAATGTCCCCACTGCAATACCCCGCTTGAAAAAAAGAATATCAATAAATTTGCGGTCATAATTCCCGTTGCGGTTATTTATCTTATTGCTATGACGATTGCAATTTTATATCTCACACGTGCCGTGTGCGTCAATCACGACTTCAAGGATGCAACCTGTGTAAAAGCAATGGAGTGTAAATATTGCGGCGAAACCCAAGGTGAGCCGCTGGGACACAGTTGGGTAGCGGCATCCTGTGCAAGGGCGAAAACCTGCACTATATGCAACGAGTCCGAGGGCAAACCCTTAGAGCACGTCCTCGGTGAATGGATTACCGTAAAGTCCCCGACTCTTGCCGCATTCGGCAGAGAGGAATGTTCCTGCACCGTGTGCAAAAACGTTGTTGACGGGCGTACGCTGGAGAAAAAAATCCCGCAGGTTGTAGGAAATTCCTTTAACTTTACCGATACTGAATTTATCGAGTGGTTGCAGGTTATTGCTCCTGTCGACGCAGATATCGACACTTTTGCCGAAGGTGATGATGGTTTCACATATCCCATAACCTATGATAACGGCGAGGAGGGTATTGTTATGCTCAACTGTTCCTCCCGCAATAAATCTGGCAATGTCCGTGCGGTAATATTCTATTTCGAGCATACGGCAACTGCAATAGAACTTGCTGCTACCGTCGGTGAGTGTATAGATCAGGGCTTTTCCGCAAACGATGCAACTCTTAAATTGTATTCGGGCAAGGAATATACAAAGGCAAATATGACATCCCTTGTATACGACGCAGATGGCCTTACCTCTGCGGTTGTGGCACCCACAATATTCCTTAGAAGTTCCGACATATTGAATTAAATCAAAAGAGAGTGATGAATTTACCTTCATTACTCTCTTTTTTATGCCCGAAATGTATTGAAATCAAAAGATAATATGTGGTATACTTATTGTATATAAGTATGTAAAAGGAGAAATACGCCTTGGCACAGAAAAAGCATATTCGTAACTTCTCTATTATCGCCCATATTGACCACGGTAAATCCACTCTCGCTGACCGCTTACTTGAGAAATGCAATGCGGTTACATCAAGAGAAATGGAAAGTCAGTTGCTTGACAATATGGATCTTGAGCGTGAGCGTGGCATCACTATCAAGGCACGTGCGGTAAAATTAAATTATAAGGCACAAGATGGAGAAATTTATACCCTGAACTTAATCGACACCCCCGGACACGTGGACTTTAACTACGAAGTTTCCCGTTCACTTGCCGCTTGTGAGGGTGCACTTTTAGTTGTCGATGCGGCACAGGGAATCGAGGCACAGACTCTTGCAAACACATACCTTGCCATCGAGCATGGTCTTGAGGTTTCACCGGTCATCAATAAAATCGACCTCCCATCGGCAGATCCCGACCGTGTTGCACATGAGATCGAGGATATTATTGGCATTCCCGCTTTAGATGCACCCAGAATTTCTGCAAAAACCGGTATAAATATCGAGGGAGTTTTGGAGCAGGTGGTGCATGAAATACCTGCCCCCGAAGGCAATGACGATGCCCCCCTTCGTGCAATTATTTTCGACAGTCAGTACGATGCCTACCGCGGCGTTATCGTATATATCCGCGTTATGGAGGGCAAGGTTCGTCCGGGTATGCGTATCCGTATGATGGCAACAGGGGCTGAGTTTGACTTGGTTGAAGTTGGATACCTCCGTCCCCTCGGCTACGAGCCGACAGACGAACTCTCTTCCGGCGAGGTAGGATACCTTACCGCAAGTATTAAAAACGTTAAGGACACTCAGGTTGGTGATACGGTTACCTCCGCAGAATCTCCCGCGGTTGAGCCGCTTCCCGGTTACCGCAAGGTGCAGCCCATGGTATTCTCCGGTATTTATCCGGCAGACGGCGCAAAGTACCCGGACCTTCGTGATGCACTTGATAAACTTCGCTTAAACGACGCTTCCCTTACCTTCGAGCCTGAATCATCGGTAGCACTTGGCTTTGGTTACCGTTGCGGATTCCTTGGACTTCTCCATATGGAGATCATTCAGGAACGTCTTGAACGTGAATATAATTTAGACCTTATTACCACCGCACCCAGCGTTATTTACAAAATCAGAAAAACAAACGGCGAAGAGATAATGATAGACAACCCCTTAAACTATCCCAATCCCACGGAAATCGAGTGGGCAGAGGAGCCTTTCGTTGCGGCAAGTATCATTACTCCCACCGATTACGTCGGCAATATTATGGATTTGTGTCAGGACAGACGAGGCGTGTTTAAAGATATGAAATACCTTGACGAAACTCGTGTTGAGATGCACTATGATATGCCACTTAATGAAATCATCTACGATTTCTTTGACGCACTTAAGTCTCGCACCCGCGGTTATGCGTCTCTTGACTATGAACTTTGCGGTTACAGAAAATCCGACCTTGTAAAACTTGACATTATGTTAAACGGCGACGTTGTGGACGCGCTTTCCTTTATCGTTCATACCGAAAAGGCATACGCAAGAGCAAGACGCATTGCGGAAAAATTAAAGGAACACATCCCCCGTCAGTTGTTTGAAATCCCCGTTCAAGCGGCAATCGGCAATAAAATTATCGCAAGAGAAACGGTTAAAGCTATGCGTAAAGACGTCCTTGCCAAGTGTTACGGCGGTGATATCACCCGTAAGAAAAAACTTCTTGAAAAACAGAAGGAAGGCAAGAAGCGTATGCGTTCTCTCGGTAGCGTTGAAGTGCCGCAGGAGGCATTTATGGCG